>NZ_LZMB01000086.1 GCF_001673555.1 Mycobacterium sp. 1165178.9
TGGAATCGACGCCGCCTGCCGACTCGAAGATGTTGGACACCACCGCGCCGGGCAGCACGGCCTGGACGTGGATGTGGTGCTCGTGACCGGCCATTTTTACATCCAGATGCAGGCATTCGGTCAACGCCAGGACCGCGTGCTTGCTCATGATGTAGGGCGCCTGCAACGGGATTGCCACCACACCGCCAACCGACGACAGGTTCCACACCCACGCTTGTTCATCGGTGGCCATCATCTTCGGCAGGAAAGCCCGTACGCCGAAAAATACCCCGCTGATGTTGATGTCGACGACCCGCTGCCAGTTGGGCACCGGTGTGTCCCACAGGTAGCCGAACTGTTCGACCCCCGCGTTGTTCACCAACAGTCGCACCGGGCCGACGTCGCGGTAAACACGGTGGGCGAGTTGCTGGACGGCCTCCGGGTCCCGCACGTCGCACCCGATGTCTACCGCCGTGCCGCCCGCCGTGCGAAGCTCGTCGCGCAGCGCGGCGATCGCAACGACGTCAATGTCGGCCAGCACCACGGTCATGCCCAGGCGGCTGGCGTATCGCGCCAGTCCCGCACCGATCCCGCCGCCGGCCCCGGTGATGACGGCGACTCCGCCAGAGAATGTTTCGCGTGCGCTCACGAACCGGTAGCGCTGTCGACGCTGAGCTCCGACAGCAGGACGGAGTCGGTCGCGTCGAGCACGACGTCCATCTCGGTGAACACGAGCCCGGTAGCCTCCCGCCGCACCCCGACGTTGACGACGCCGCTCGATACCGCGAACGGCACGAAATTCGCGATTTGATTGACGAGGATATAGAAGCGTGCGCGGGTCACGTCACCGTCGGTTCCGGTGCGGTGCACGTTGGTGGCGTGGTGGCGCAACGGGTATGGGCTCTGCTTGCGATGCTCGGACAGCCATTCCATCACCGCGTCACGTCCGGTGAGTTCGGGTGACATCAATTCTTCGAAGGGGCTGGCTCCCGAATCGCTGCGGGTCACATAGTGCACGTCTTCGGCGTAGGTCGCGGCAAGTTCGTCGTAGTGCGCTTCGTCGTAGTGGTACCAGAAGTTTCCGATGAACTCCTGCAGTTCCGGAAGGGTGAGGTGGCTGCTCATACTGGTGAGTCAACCCCGAAGTGGCGCCGATGACTCCGCGGGTGCCCGGTCAGTGGAACACCACGCGCCGAAGGGTATGCCGGGCACCGCGCTGCGGCCCTACTCGTGTCCCGCTGAGTAGACAGATGGCCGCGCGCCTCACCCGACTGCTTCGATACTCGACGGCATGACCGCCGCCACGGAATCGACGTCGCCCACCGGCCCCGCCGCTGCTGACCCCGGCGAACTGCGGGACAACCTGCGCCAGGCTGACCCGGGCGTGCTGTTGGCGGCGCTGGCTCAGCTCACCGGCGACCCATCGGTGATCGATACCTACGCGCGCAAGATCTCGCACATTCCCGATCCGCCCGAACGGGCCGGCGTCACCGACCCCGATACTGCCGAGGCGCTGGTCAACGCCATCATCGACGCGCTGAATCAGCCGCGGCCCCATGATGCGGTGCCCGCCGCCGACCGGGACCTGTTCGCCCGGCTGCTGCCGATCGCGCTGGGTTCGGAGGTCGATGACGAGCAGGTGGACCTGCTGCTCGAGCAGGGGGGATTTCACCGCTCACAGCCCACGTTGCCGCGCACGGTGCCGATTCCCCAGAGTGTCAACATCGCCATCGTCGGGGCGGGCATCGCGGGAATGAGCGTCGCGCTGGCGGCCGCAGCCGAGGGCGTGTCCTACGAAATCTTCGACCGCAACGAGGAAGTCGGCGGCACCTGGCTGACCACCACCTATCCGGGCATCGGCGTCGATACGCCGTCGGCGTACTACTCGCTGTCTTGGGAAGTCAACCCGGACTGGAGTAGCTACTACCCACAAGGTGCGGAATATCAAGGCTATCTCGTGGCACTGGCCGACAAGTACAAGCTGCGCGAGCACACCCGGTTCGGCAGGGAGGTCGAGGCCCTGTGGTGGGACGCAGACCGCAACCGGTGGCAGATCCATTCGGTCGGTGCCGAAGGTCGCGACGTCAGCTACGCAAGCGTCGTGATCACCGCTGCCGGCTACCTCAACCGCCCGCGCTGGCCCGATGTCAAGGGTCGGGAAACGTTCGCGGGCACCAGCATTCACTCGGCGAAGTGGGATCCTTCGGTGAATCTCGGCGGCAAGAAGGTAGCGATCATCGGCGCCGGATGCACGGCGGTGCAGATCGTCGACGCGTGTGTAGACGTGGTGGAGCACCTGACGGTGTTCCAGCGTCAGCCGCACTGGGTGGCGCCGCGAAAACGTCCGACCGACCAGGTGCCCGCCCACCGGCGCTACCTCGGGCGTCACCTGCCGTACTACGCGAATTGGAATCGGCTGAAATCCTATTGGGGCACTGCGGATAACAACTATCCGGTCATTCTGCAGGATCCCGAGTGGGCCAAGGACCACCTGTCCATCTCTGCGGCCAATGACGTGCTTCTGCAGTTGTGTCTGCAATACATCGAGCAGACTTTCGGCAGAGACACGGAGCTGGCTCGGAAGGTGACACCGGACTTCGCGCCGTACGGCAAGCGGATCATCCGCGATCCGGGCGGCTACTACGCGGCGCTGACGCGCGGTCACGTCGATGTGGAGGCCGGTGAACCCGCCCAGGTCAACGAGAAAGGCATTGTCACACAGGACGGTCAGCAGATCGACCTCGATGTAATCATCTACGCCACCGGCTATTACCTGGACTTCTTGTCCACAATCGATATCCGCGGGCGTGACGGCAAGAAGCTGAGCGACGAATGGGGTGACAGCCCGCGTGCCTACCGGGGCGGCACGGTGCCGGGATTCCCCAACCTGTTCACCATGTCGGCACCGAACTACAGCCCCGGTCACGGTGCCGGGGCGAACTTCTCGATGGAGGTGCTCGCGCACTACATCATCGAATGCCTGCAGCTGATGGCGCTACGCGGTGCCGCCACGATGGAAGTCACTCAGCGGGCCTACGAGGACTACGTCGCGGAGATCGACGAGACGATGAGCGGTACGGTGTGGTGCCACACGCCGAATGCGCACACCTACTACCGGTCGGGGTCGGGCCGGGTGGTGGTGGCGACGCCGTATCGGCTGGTCGATGTCTGGCAGCAACACCGCGCGCCGATCGAAGACCATTTCACGTTGCGATGAGCCAGATACTCACCGGCAAAACGGCTTTGGTCACCGGCAGCAGCCGAGGCATCGGACGCGCCATCGCCCAGCGACTGGCCGCGGAGGGCGCGACGGTCGCGGTCACGGCGCGTGCCAACCAGCCGTCACCGTCCACCCGGGCCGGGATCAGTTCGGCGATACCGGGAACGATCGACGAGACTGTCGCGCTAATCGAAGAAGCTGGCGGATCGGCCTTCGGGCTGACCGCCGACCTCGAGGACGGCTCGGCGCGTGAGGGCCTGGTCGACGCGGTGCTGGACCGCACCGGCCGCATCGACATCTTGGTCAACAACGCTGGTTTCGCCGACTACTCGGTCATCGAGGACATGTCGCTGGAAACCTTCGACCGGACCATCGAGCACTATCTCCGCACGCCGTTCGCCTTGACCAAAGCTGCGGTGCCACATATGCGCAAACAGGGTGGCGGGTGGATCGTCAACATCGGCTCGGTCACCGGTGTAGCCCCGGTGCGACCGTACCGTGACTACAACAAAACCTCCGGTGACGTCGTCTACGCGTCGTGCAAAGCCGCCCTGCATCGCTTCACCCAGGGGGTGGCTGCCGAGTTGCTCGACGCCAACATCGCCGTCAACTGTGTCGGCCCGTCGACGGCCGTTCGTACCCCGGGCGCGTCGTCGCTGATACCGGAGACGTTCTTCACCGAGCCGGTAGAGTATCTGGCGGAGACCGTGCTTGCGATGTGCCATCTGCCGGCCGCGCAGCGCACCGGGTTGGTCGCATTCAGCCTGCACTACCCGTGGTCGCAACGGCTGGCGGTGCATAGCCTCGACGGTAAGTCCGAGCTCCCGCGACTGGAGCCGCCGGCATCCGCGAACCCCAATATCCTGGCCGCGGGCCAATAGCGCGAAAGGAGTATGGATGACCGCGACTGGACGCTGGCGTCGCTCTGCCGTTCAGCTGAGGACAGCCGTGTCGCTTCGACAAAAGCTGTGGCAGATGCGGTCTCGCACAATGACCTCGGGGCATTCGGGATCGAACCAGCGATCGACCCAGGCCCAATGAATTGGGTGCATCAAATACGGACCCATCAGTCCTTCGACGTCGGTGAATTGCTGTTCGAATACGTGAGTCCACTTCGAAGCGCCGATGGCATTCTCCACCTGGGTCAGTTGCCAAGCGGTGATGGTTCGCACATACCGGGGCAGCAGCCGCAGGTCGGCCTCGAAATGCGCGATGGCCCCCTCCCCGGTGCCGGGCGCCACGCGCAGCAATAGCGTGCGGTAGACCGTGCCCGGGCTCGCCGCCCATTCGGTGCTCACGGGGATACCGCTGTAGGTGGCGCCGTTGACACGGCCCACCACGGGATCACGCAGCGCACCGGTGAGTTGCGTTGCAACAGAGTCCCATTCGCGTTTGTCGGCGAACCGCAGATGCACCAGTATGTCGCCGCCGTTGCGGGTACCCGGCAGGGTCGGCTCCACCAGCACGTGTCGCGCGCCGAGTTCCATTGCGGCGCCGCGAAGCTCCGCCAGCAGCCGATCGCGGGCCTGCGCGCCGGTGCCGGCGGCCACGTCGATCAAATTGATGACGCTATACATCGCCCAGTTTTTCTATGTCGCCGGCGGTGGCGGCAACACTGCGGGTGCGCTCCACAACCAGCTCGCAGATATCGGTCCACCATTGGCCCACAGCGGGATCGGGCCGGCCCAGCCACGTCATCTGCCACCACGCCCGCGGGTTCGGCAGTGACCAGATGATGGTGACCGTGTTGTTCTGATCCATGAACCAGATCGGTGGGCTTACCAGCACTTGCTCCAAGGTCATACCACGCTCTCGCGCCCCGGGCGCGTAGCCGCTGAGGTAAGCGTCAACGAATTTGCGGCCGCAGCCCGGGCGGGTGGTCACCCGGTCGATCACGTAGACGCGCCCTTCAGCCATAGGTCGAGGCTAGGAAATTTCCCGATGGACTTCGGCATTCGTCCCGCTCACCGGCACGATGTTCACGCGTACTGTAAGGCGCGCGATGGCACGGGACGCAGGGGACGCAATGGCTGCAGAGTCGGCGCCACCCGCCGCGGGCCGTCTTCGACATTGCGCCAAATGCCCATCGCCGTCATCCGGACTGGGGCGGCCAACCGCTGATCGAACATCATGCGATTCATCGGGCCGCACACCGAGACTGCGGCGACGGCCTCACCCGGACTCCCGATCGGCGCTGCGATGCAACCGAAACCGAGGAGCGATTCTTCGCGTTCGAAGGCGACGCCGTGCGCGCACACCCGAGACAACTCGACGGCCAGCTGTGAGCCGGTAGCAATCGAGTACTTCGTTCTGCGAACCCGCAGATCCACCGGGGCATCCTCGTCACGGTAGGCCAGGATCGCCTTGCCGACGGCGGTGCAGTGCGCGGGCTGACGGCTGCCCACCCGTGTGGGTATCGGCGCCAGCGGCGAGTCGCCAACCTTGTCGAGGTAGACCACGTCGGGCCCATCCAGAACCGCGAGATGCACGACGAGCCCTGTGGCGCGGTGCAATTCGCCCAGCAGCGGGGAGGCGGCCCGCACCAGGCGGTCCTGGTGCACGGCCAGCGAGCCCAACTCGACCAGGCGCATGCCCAGCTCGTAGTCGCGGCCGCTGCGACGCAGCCAGCGCAGCTGCACCAGGCGTTCGAGCATCCGGTGCGCCGACGAGCGCGGCAGGCCGGTGCGCCGGACGATCTGGGCCAGCGTGAGGCGCCCGGGCCCGTCGAAGGCATCCAGGACGAGCGAGATGCGATCGATGACCGCCGTGGGTGTGGCTGATTCCGCTGTCACTGGCATCCGGCCCTCCTGGCTAGAGCTATCTGGCTGGCATATTCCTATTAGGACTATTTGTTTGTACCACACCGCTGTGGCCGCTGTCACATAGCGCGCGGAAGACCGCCCGGACAAGTGTGGGTCTGCCGGGTGTGCGCTGACGGCGAAATATGGCCGCGAACCCCGGCCCAGGAGGCACACTCAACGCCGTCAGCGCACTGAAGACGCCAACGGCGATGTAGATCGCTGTGTCAGCCCTTGGCTGCGGAACGGCCGGCGCGGCGCCCGTAGAAACTCCCGTCGCCCAGCGAGACGCCGCTGGCGTAACCCCACGCGGCCAGGCCTGCGGTGCACCGGCCGGCGGCGAATAGTCCGGGGATGGGCGCGCCGCTGACGTGCAGCACCTCGGCGTCCAGCGTGGTGGCCAGGCCGCCCAGGGTGAACCCACCGGTGTTCTCGCGCAGGTCGACGGCGCCGACGGGGGAGCCGATCGGCTTGATCCACTCCGGCTTCTTGTGCAGCAGCGGATCCTCGCCGCGCTCGGCGCCCTCGTTGTATGCGGCAACGGTCGCCTGCAGCGAGCCGGTCGGCAGCCCCATGTCGCGTTCCAGGTCGGCAACGGTGTCGGCCACCCAGGTCGCCGGGCGCAGCATCAACTTCGGCGACCACGAGGCCATCGCCTCCTCCTGTGCCTCGCCGTCGATGATCAGGTAGGCGACGTTGTCCTGCTGGTAGAGGGTGAGCTGCCCGATCCGGCCCGGGTAGGTGTCCTCTGCGATGTAGCGCTGACCGCGGCCGTTGACCAGGATGCCGCGCACCAGCTGCTGCGGGTCGATGAAGATCGCGACCTCGGTGGCGTCCATGTGGGCCAGGTCCGCGCCCAGGGCCTGCGCCATCCGGATCGCCTGCCCGTCGTGCTGCTCGATCGAGGCGGCGGGCCGGCCGGCGATCCGCGGCGCGTAGCGCGCGACCATCGCGTCGTTGTAGGCGAAGCTGCCGGTGGCCAGCACCACCCCGGTACGCGCCCGGATGCTCATCTCGATCCCGTACCGTCGGGCGCGGATGCCGACCACCCGGCCGTCGGATTCGGTGATCAGTCGCTGCACCCGCACGTCGTAGCGCGCCCGCACGCCGGCCGCGGACGCGGTTTCGACCAGGGGCTTCATCAGCATGTAGCCGGCGCTGGCCTCGCCCTGCTTTTTGTTCTGCATCTGCGGGACGTGCCCGCGCGGCGCGGGGGAGGCAAGCGTGTTGAACGGGAAGGAATTTTCGCCGCCGCTGTACATCAGTCCCTGGTCGCCCATCGGCTCCCAGCCGGGCTCGGAGAAGAACTCCGCCTTGAACGGGACGCCGCAGCCAACCAGCCATTCGAAGTGTGCGACGCTGCCGGCGCAGTAATCGGCGATCCTGTCTTCGTCGGCGCCGGGGCCCATCGCGACGTTGAGGAAGGCCGCCATGTTGTCGACGGAATCGGTGAAACCACAGGCTTTTTGGATCGGGGTGCCGCCGCCGAGATAGATGAAGCCGCCGGCCATCGACGCCGCGCCACCCCACGAGCCGGTGCGCTCCAGCACCAAAACGTCGGCGCCGGCACGGGATGCCTCCACGGCCGCCGCCGCCCCGGCGATGCCGTAGCCGGCGATGATGACGTCGGCCTCGTCATCCCACGAGGTGACCGTCGAGGCGGGGATCGGGGTTACGTCCAAGTCGGTCATTTGTCTTCGAAGTCCCTTCTGCCACTTAGGTCAAAGGAAAGTTGGACGGGCAATTGTGCCCGCCTCGCGGGGACAACGAGGGTGCTTGACCGGTGTATCTGTACGTTGCCGCTGCGAGGCGGGCACATTGCCAAATGTCCGGACTGTGTGACGCAAGAGGTTTCGCCGCGCGCCGGCGACAGTGCCGTCACATTCGCATCGCCGCGGGCATTTCGCCGACCCACTGGTGTCCCCAGTAGCTGTCGGCCGTGATTTCCTCTGCGGTGTAATAGGTTTCGTCGACACGCATGCCGTCGGTGCCGAATTCGATGTCCCAGTCACCCGGTGCGCGGACGTAGAACGACACCATCTTGTCGTTGGTGTGGCGCCCGAGGGTGGACGATAGCTGGAATCCCTCGGCGTTGACCCGGTCCAGCGCCTGCCCCACGGCGTCCAGGGCGTCGACCTCCACCATGATGTGCACTAGGCGGGGGTCGCGCTGGTGCGCGGCCGGGACGATAGCCATGCTGTGGTGTCGTTCGTTGATGCCCAAGAACCGAACCCGCACCGGGCCAAACTCTTTCGGCAGCGGCACCCGGAACGCACCGCGGGCGCGGAAGCCCAGGACCTCGGTGTAGAAGTCGAACAGCCCGTTGGGGTCGGTGGCCGGCACCACCACGTGGCCCATGCCTTGATCGCCCGTGACGAACTTCGCACCGAACGGCGTGACGACCGGGCTGTGGTCGAGCACCGCGCCGTGGAACACCTCGAGCGTGGTGCCGGCGGGATCCTCGAAGGTGATCACCTCTTCGACCCGGCGCGCCTCCGCCTCGTCGGGGGACAGCTGTTTGTACGCCACGCCGGCGCCGTCGAGGGCGGCCTGCACGCGCTGCAGCGCCGGGTGGTCGCGCACTTCCCAGCCGACGGTCAGCACCCGGTCGGTCTCACCGGGAACCACGATCAGCCGGGCCGCGCGCTCGTCCATCCGCAGATACAGCGCCGAGGGATCGGGACCCTTACCCTCCGCGAAACCCAGCACGCCGAAGGCGAACTGCCTCCAGCGGTCGATGTCGTTGGTCGAAATGGTGATGTAGCCCAGGCTTTTCAGGTCGCTCACGGATGGGTCTCCTGCTCAGATCAGGGCTCGCAGCGGGCCCTCGGGCGGATCGATGCCGATCGAACTCAGCGCCGACGCGTGATAGGTGGTGCCGGGCACATGGATGGCATGCATCTGTCCGACGTGCACGTCACGCCAATACCGTTGCAGCGGCTTGTCCATTCGCGCGGCGTTGCCGCCCGAGCGGGCGAAGATCTCGTCGACGGCCGACACCGCTCGCCACACCGCGCGCACCTGCGTCCGGCGCCCGGCGGCGCGGTCGGCGAACGATACCTCCTTGCCGGCCGCGACCATGTCGTAGATGCGGTCGGCGTTGGCCAGCAACTCCTGGCGGGCCGCGTTGATGTCGGCGGCCGCCTCGCCGATCGCGTGCATGACGTAGGGGTCGTCCTTGATCGCGGTTCCGGTGGCGCCGACGCGCTCACGCTGATAGTCCAGGTGCGCGGCCAGCGCCCCTTCGGCGATGCCGATGGTCGCCGCCGAGATGCCCAGCGGGAACATCGTCGACCACGGCATCAGGTACAGCGGCTCGGTCATGCCTGCCTCGCGCTGAGCGGTTCCGTCCATCACCTTGGTGGCGTCCATGGTCCGGTAGCCGGGCACGAACGCGTCCTTGACGATGACGTCCTTGGAGCCGGTTCCGCGCAGCCCCACCACATTCCACGAGTCCTCGACGATCTCGTAGTCCTTGCGCGGCAGGATCATGTGCAGCATCTGCGGCGGCATCAGCGGGATCCCCTTCTCGTCGCCGAGCATGGCGCCAAGGATGATCCAGTCGCAATGGTCGGTGCCCGAGCTGAACTGCCACCGGCCGTTGAAGATGTAGCCGCCGTCGACGGGTTTCGCCACACCCTGCGGCGCGTAGGGGGACGCCATCCAGGTGTCGACGTCGTCGGCCCAGATCTCGGCGGCGACCTTCGGGTCGGCGTAGGCCAGCTGGTAGGGGTGCACGCCGACGACGCCGACAATCCAGCCGGCCGCCGGATCCAGTGCCGCGGTGGCCATCGTCGTCTCGGCGAACTCGCGCGGGTGGACCTCGAAGCCCTGGTACTGCTTGGTCTGCAGCAGCCGGATAAGCCCCGCGCCCTTCATCAGCTTGACGGTGTCGTCGGTGAGCCGGCCGATCCGTTCGGCTTCCGCGGCTTGGTCGCGTAACTGGTCGGCCATGGCGACTACCTGATCGAGTACCCGGTCGCTCATATCGTCTGTCCTTACTTTTGGGGCCTAGTAATGGTCTACCGCAGTTCCGGGCCGTCCCAAAGGAAATCCCGATGAGCGGACACCCGGCAATCAGAATTCGACGTGAACCTCGGCGCCGGCCGCCCTCGCTTGGCAGGCGAGTATCAGGCCGTCCTCGAGATCCACCTCGTCCAAGACGTCGGAGGGGCCCATGTCGACTCGCCCGGTGAGCACGGTCGCCACGCACGACCCGCAGCGTCCCTCCCGACACGAAAACGGCGCATCGATGCCCGCGTCGATCAACGCATCGATCAGGGTTTGGCCGTGCGGCCAGCGCAAGCGATGCCGCTGGCCATCCAGCTCGACGTTGACATGTGCGACTTCCGGCATCGCTCGATGGTCGGCCATGGGGGGCGGGACGGCGGGCGCACGAGCCCGGTGGCCGGGAAAACTCGTCCGAAGCGTCCGGTGACCGGGAAAGCCGGTCCCACGCGACGCACGGGCCAATACCGTCAGGGCTTGTGGATCAGTATGTCGATGTCGTCGTGGTCGGCGCGGGGTTCGCGGGCCTGTACGCCTTGCACAAGTTGCGCAGCCAAGGCCTCTCGGTCCGCGTGCTGGAAGCGGCGCCCGAGCTGGGTGGCACCTGGTACTACAACCGGTATCCCGGCGCGCGCTGCGACGTCGAGAGCGTCGACTACTGCTACTCGTTCTCCGACGAACTCCAGCAAGAGTGGCGCTGGAGGGAGAAGTATGCGACCCAATCCGAGATCCTCGAATACCTGAATTGGGTCGCCGACAAACTCGACCTGTGCCGCGACATTGCCTTCGACACCCGCGTGCTCTCCGCCGTGCTGGACGAGTCGACACTGCGCTGGACGGTCACCACCGACACCGGGCGGGTACTGTCGGCACGATTCTGTCTGATGGCTACGGGCCCGCTGTCCGCCGCAATGACCCCGAATTTCCCTGGCCTGGATACATTTGCGGGCGAGATCCACCACACCGCGCACTGGCCGCGCGAGCCCGTCGACTTCACCGGCAAGCGGGTGGCAGTCATCGGCACCGGATCGTCGGGCATTCAATCGATTCCGATCATCGCCGAGCAGGCAGCGCACCTGTACGTCTTCCAGCGCACCGCGAACTACAGCGTCCCGGCTGGCAACAAGCCCTTGTCTGCCGACGAGCTCGACGAGATCAAGGCCGGTTACGCCCGGCGCCGCGCGCTGTCGTGGCGCAGCGGGGGTGGGTCACCGCACCTCACCGCGCCGAGGCCGACGATGCACTTCACCCCCGGGGAGCGACGCGCGGCGTTCGAAAAGCGCTGGCAGCTCGGTGGTGTGCTGTTCTCGAAGACGTTTCCGGATCAGATGACCGATTTGGAAGCCAACGAAGAGGCGCGCAGGTTTTACGAGGAGAAAGTCCGGGCCGTCATCGACGATCCGGCCGTCGCCGACCTGCTGATCCCCACCGACCATCCGATCGGGACCAAGCGAATCTGCACCGACAGCAACTACTTTCAGACGTTCAACCGGCCCAACGTGTCGCTGATCAGTGTCCGCAACACACCGATCGAATCGATCGATGCCACGGGCATCAACACGGACGAGGCGCACTACGACCTCGACATGATCGTGCTGGCAACCGGTTTCGATGCAATGACCGGGGCGCTGGACAGCATCGATATCGTGGGACGCGGCGGCGCGACGCTGCACGAGGACTGGGCGCACGGTCCGCGCACCTATCTCGGATTGGGCGTCGACGGGTTTCCCAACCTGTTCTTGATCTCGGGCCCGGGAGCGCCCGCCGTGCTGGCGAACATGGTGCTGCATGCGGAGGCTCAGGTGAACTGGATCGCGGAAGCCATCGCCTACCTCGACCAACACGGTTACGCCGCGCTGGAAGCCACCGTCGACAGCGTGGACGGCTGGGGTGCCGAATGCGCCCGCCGGGCCGAGGCGACGCTGTTCACCAAGGCGAACTCGTGGTACATGGGCGCCAACGTGCCCGGAAAGCCCAGGGGCTTCATGCTGTTCGTCGGGGGGTTCGCCACCTACAACGACATCTGCGCCGAGGTCGCCGACGCCGGCTACCGCGGCTTCGATCTAATCGAGCGATGACTGGATTACTCGACAAGGTCGTCGTGGTCACCGGCGCCGCCAAAGGGACCGGGCGGGTGCACTGTCAGCGTTTCGCCGACGAAGGCGCCGACGTGATCGCTCTCGACGCCGAAACCGCGGCCGATGCGTTACGGGACACCGCAAGGGAAGTCGAGGGCCGTGGTCGGAGGTGCGCGACCGGCCTTTGCGAAATCGGCGACCTCGCGGCGGTGACCGCCGCCATCGACGCCGGCGTGGCCGAGTTGGGCCGGCTCGACGTCGTCGTGGCCAACGCCGGCGTCCACCTGCCCGGCGCTCCGTCCTGGGAGCTCGACCCTCAGGTCTGGCAGCGCACCCTCGACATCAACCTGACCGGCGTCTGGCATACGGTTCGGGCGAGCGTGCCGCACATGTTCGTTCGGGAAGGCGACCGCGGTGGCTCGGTGGTCATCATCAGTTCCACCAGCGGGCTTCGCGGCCTGCCCAACACCGCGCATTACACCGCAAGCAAGCACGCGGTGGTCGGTCTGGCCCGCACGCTGGCCAACGAGCTAGGGCCGCACGGCATCCGGGTCAACACAGTGCATCCCGGCCCGGTGGCCACCCCAATGATGCTGAACGAGAGCACGTTTCGGCGGCTTCGGCCGGACCTGGAAAACCCGACCGCGGCCGATGCGGCCGAGGCGCTGCAGGCGCGAAACCTGCTTCCGGTGCCATGGGTCGAGCCCGTCGACATCGCCAACGCCGTGCTGTTCCTGGCCTCGGATGCGGCCCGCTACATCACCGGCACACAGCTCGTCGTCGACGCCGGTCTGACGCAGAAGACGACATGACCGGGCGGCTCCACAACAAGGTCGCCCTGATCACCGGTGCGGCACGGGGGATCGGTCGCGCGCAAGCGGTGCGGTTCGCGCGGGAGGGCGCGGACATCGTCGCGCTCGACGTGTGCGGCCCGGTCGACACGGTGACCATCCCACACAGCACCCCGGCCGACCTCGACACCACAGCGTCGCTGGTGAGTGAGGCGGGCGGGCAGGTACACGCCGAAATCATCGACGTGCGTGACCTTTCCGGTATGCAGGCCGCCACCGACCGCGGCGTCCAGCGGTTCGGCGGCCTGGACGTGGTCTGTGCGACCGCGGGAATCACGTCGCGCGGCATGGCGGTCGACTTGGACGAAAGCGCCTGGCGCACCATGCTCGACGTCTCACCGGCGTGTGGCATACCTGCCGCGCCACGGCCCCGCACCTGATCGCGCGCGGGTCGGGGTCGATGATCCTGACGAGTTCGATCGCGGGGTTGCGCGGTTTGGTCGGCGTCGCGCACTACACCGCCGCCAAGCACGGCGTGATCGGCTTGATGCGCTCGCTGGCGAATGAGCTTGCACCGCATGGTGTTCGGGTCAACTGCGTCAATCCGACCAACGTCGACACACCGATGATCCAGAATGACCTCGTCAGTAGCGCGTTCAGGCCCGACCTGGACCGCCCGCCCACGCGCGCGGAATTCGCCGAAGCCGCGCGCTCGATGAACATGCTCGCGGTGCCGTGGGTGGACGCGGTGGACGTGGCCAACGCGGCGCTGTTCCTGGCTTCCGACGAGGCGCGCTACATCACCGCGGTCGTCCTGCCCGTCGACGCCGGGGCCACGCAGCGATAGCGGAGCGCCGCTCTCACGATCCGCCGGCTAGTTGCGCGAAAGGAACGCCAGCACGGTGCTTTCGAAGGCGTCCTTGGCTTCGATCATCGCCCAGTGTCCCGAGTTGGGGAAGATGTGCAGCTCCGCGTTGGGGATGGTGCGCATCGGGATCAGCGCCATGTCCGGCGGACTCACCCTGTCGTCGCGGCCCCACGTCAGCAGGGTGGGAGCGGTGAGCTTGTGCATGGTGGCCCACGGCAGTGGCCGGTCGGAGGCGTTCATCGCGGCATTCATGCCGGCGAACGCCGCCTTGCCGTACATTCGCCGCGCCGCGGCCAGCGTGTCCGGGTCGGTGGCCAGCTGCCAGCGTTCCTCGATCAGCTGTTCGGTGACCAGCGCCTGGTCGTAAACCATCGACTTGAGCCAGTCGACGAGGCGTTGCCGCGTGGGGTCCTCCACGAACTCCTGTAGCAGCCGAATGCCTTCGCTGGGGCTGGGACTGAAGATGTTGGTGCCGATGCCGCCGATCGTCACCAACCGATCGACGCGCTCCGGATTATGGGTCGCGAAGTTGATCCCGACGCCGCCGCCCATCGAATTGCCGACGATGTGCACCTTGTCGACGCCGAGCTCGTCCAGAAAGGGAGTCACCGTGCCGAACGCGGTGACCATCGGATGGCCGCCGAAGTCGTCGCTGACCCCGAAACCGGGGAATTCCAGGATCAGGCACCGATAGTGGGCGGCGAAGGCGGGCAGCACGCCGCGGAAGTTGCGCCACCCGGTCACACCGGGACCGGACCCGTGCAGGAACAGCAGCACCGGGGCGGACTCCGGGCCGCCGCTGTCGTAGTAGCGCAAAGCGCCTTTTTCAGTGCTGATTTCATGCAGATCTTGCGCTACGATGGCCGTCGGTTCAGAAGTGTCTGCCACGGATGTCACCCTGCCATGCCGCGGCGGCGACCGGAGACCGGGTTCCGCTGACCGGGCAGCTCAGAGCGGGTTGTGGGCGCCCTCGCCGCAATTCAACAGCTCTTTGAGCGCGGCGGGGAACGCGTCGGCGAGGTCCCACAGGTCGGGAACGAGGTCGGGGCAGGAGATGATGCCGACGCCGAGTCGGCCGTTCAGCGACATCACGGTGATGTTGAGCGCGGCGCCGGCGATGATCGGGCCGAGCGGATACATCGCGTCGAGTCGGCACCCCAGGAAGTAGAGCTGTTCTTGCGGGCCGGCCACGTTGGACATCACCAGGTTGTGTGGCGGCTTGTCCGGCAGGGGGATGCGTGGCAGCAGTTTCCTGGCCGCGCCGAACACGGCCTGTCCGGCCACTTGCGTCCAGTCGTGCAGCAGGGCCGGGCCCATCGCCGCGGAGTGGTCCTTGGCCGCGGCGTTTCCGGCCGCGGTCGTGGCCAGCCGTTCCACGGGGTCGTCGATGTGAGTCTCGAGTCGGCACAGCATCCAGGTCATCTGGTTGCGGCCCGCCCGAGTCGATTGCTCGCGGACGGATACGGGCACGCTGGCAACCAGGGGGAGGTCCGACAGTGCGCCGCGGTCCTGCAAATACTGCCGCAGCGCCCCCGCACACACCGCCGTAACGACGTCGTTGACCGTCACCCCGAACCGGCGTTTGACGGTTTTCACGTCCTCGAGGTCCACGCTGGTCAGAGCGATGTTGCGGCGCCGGGTGAACGAGCCGTTGAACGCCGTCGAGGGTGCGGCGAACGGAGCCGCCATCGTCTGCCCGCCGCCGCGGGCGCGCAGTACCGTTTGTGCCAGGGTCAGTGCCGTTGACGGCACGACTTTAGCCAGCCGCCACGGCCGCAAGGCCGCGCCAATCAGCCCGCTTGCGGCGATCTGCAGCGGATTCGACGCGCCAGTGCGCTCGGCCGGTTCCGGTGGCGCGGCGTCCGGCACGGTGCTGCACAACTGCGCGAGCAGGTTGGCCCCGCCCACGCCGTCGACCACCGCGTGATGGACCTTGAGGACGACGGACAGTGCGTCGGTGCCGTGCAGGCCTTCGATCACCCACATTTCCCACAGGGGACGATCCCGATCGAGTGCAAGCCCGGCGACATGGCCGCAGATGTCCGCTAATTCCTTCGGCCCTCCGGGCGAGGGCAGGGCGACGCGGTGAAGATGGCGAGCCAGATCGAAACGATCGTCATCCACCCACACCGGATGATCGAAGTTCAAATGGTTGTCGGCCAGCTTGAGGCGAAATTCGGGCACCGCATCCACCCGCACCGACAGCGCCTCTTGGAAGCGCTCGAACGTGTAACCCCCAGGCATGGTCGTGGGATCCATTTCCAGGACACAGCAAATATTCAAAGGCTGCGTCGGCGATTCCAGATATAGAAAGAACGCGTCTAACCCGCTGAGTCGTTGCATGCTTGCTCGTCTCTTTTGCGCGGCCATGACCGCTGGTCACGTGACCGGCGGTCACCCCGGAGCTCCTGAGAGGACGTACCATCGCCGGCGGCCGCAATCTTTTGGTGTGACTCTTACCTGTAGCCGTTGAGGCCATTTCGGCAAACATCTCGTCGGCACATTCAACGAAATCGCAATCCCGCCCTCGCCCGGGTGCCGGGGGCGGGTTGCCGGTTATGCGTCACCGCTTCGTCCCGGAAGGCTCCCGGGCCATCGCCGAGTCCGGCGCCGCCCAGTCTGTCGAGACCTTGCGGTGCTTGATCAGCCAGGTGTCACCCTCGGGTACCAGGATGTCACGGTAGCGGCCGCAGTGGTCGAGCCCGATGTGGGTGACCACGGTGAAGTAGGAGTCGACCCGGGCTTGGCCGGGTGCAACCTCGGTGAACAACACGTTCGCGACGTTATGGCGCACAATCGGTTTGACGTCGGCCGGTACGGCGATCTTTCCGGTGACGCCGCCCAGGAAAGCCGCGATCTCCGTGCGCCCGCACAGCCGTTCAGAACCGCGTATTTCAAGGATGCCGTTCGCGCAGAACGTCTCCGCTAGCCCGTCGACCCGTGCGGCGTCACCCGACCAGTTGTAGCGCGCCAAGGTGTCCCGGATTCGCTCGCGGGCGATCAGTTCCCACATCTCCACCGTCATGACTCCTCACCTGGCTATGACGGAGCCTAATCATGAAAGTGGAACTACCGACATGCCCTCTCGAGAAAGGTGTCGGCAGTTCCACTTTCGCGGACGCGCTACCTGACGATGTGGGGCCGAAAGCCGTGTCGGGCCGTGGGTTTGACCCCGTTCAGGTCGAAGACGGCGATCAGGGCACGCAGTAAGGCCGGCGACCAGTCTTCGAAGGGTTGCGCGTCAAAGCGATCGAGCAGTTCACCGCGCAGGTACTCGATGCCCGTCGGCTGCTGATGGTTGGTGCTCAACGGGCCAATTCCTTCCGGGTTGCGTGCTGGTGCTTTGACGCTAGGTCGGGCGCCGCGCGCATGTACAGTCAACTGGCCAAATTCAAATCTGTCCCTAGTCAAGCCGTCAGGAATGAAACGCCGCGCGTGGGCGTAGAAAAACTCATGAGACTAAACGACGCCGCCCGCGACCTCATCGGCAAGGGCGCGGATGCCACTTTGGTCACCGTCAATCCCGACGGCAGCCCCCAGGTGAGCGTGGTCTGGGTGGCGTTGCGGTCGACGCCGGACGGCGACGAACTCGTCAGCGCCCACCTTTCCGAGCACAAAAAGGTCCGCAACGTCCGTCGCGATCCTCGCGTCGCCGTGACGATCGTGTCGCTGGACGCGGCCGGCCAGGGGATGCGGCCCTACCTCTCGCTTACCGGGACCGCCCGAATCACCGAGGGCGGAGCCCCCGATCTGCTGGCGGAGCTCAATCCGCTGCTCGGCGATCCGAACACGAAATTCCCACCTGACAACGCACCGCCGGGCTACCTCACCCACATCCACGTCGACAAGGTCGGCGGCATCGGGCCCTGGGTGGGCTGACCCCGAACCTTGAGACTTCCGCTACGCGTGGTAGCGGAATACAGTGGGTAAATGAAACCGGGCGAAGACGGTACGCACCTGCGCACGTGTCCGCTGTGTGAAGCCATGTGCGGCTTGGAAATTCACGTCGAGGGCGGCCCTCACAACGGGAAAGTCACCGGCGTTCGCGGCAACCGTGACGACGTGTGGAGCCGCGGACATCTATGCCCCAAAGGCACCTCGCTTGCGGCCCTGCACGACGATCCGGACCGCATCCGCCAGCCGATGATCAAGGTCGACGGGCAGTGGCGCGAAGTCAGCTGGGACGCGGCATTTCGCCGCTGCACAGAGCTGCTGGCCCCGGTGATCGACAAGTACGGCATCAAAGCGGTCACCGCCTACACCGGCAACCCGCTGGCGCATTCGTTCTCGCTGGCCCGCTATGCGGGCGTGCTGATGGGCATGTCCGGCATGCCGGTCACCTATTCCCCGGGCACGGTCGACCAATGGCCGAAGAACCTGTCGTCGCATCTGATGTACGGCCGGTGGTGGAACTTCCCGGTGCCCGACATCGAACGCACCGACCTGCTGGTGATCATGGGGGCCAACCCGGCGGCGTCGCAGGGCTCGCTGTTGGCCGCGCCCGACGTGATGGGCCTGATCGGCGGGATCCGCAAACGCGGCAAGGTGATCGTGATCGACCCGGTGCGAACCCTGACCGCCGCGCGCGCCGACGAGTGGCTTCCCATCGTGCCGGGAACGGACGCGGCCCTGTTGCTGGCCGTCGCGCACACCCTCTTCAACGAGGACCTCATCGATCCCGGCCCGCACATCGAGGGTGTCGACACCATGCGGCGTGCCGCAGCGGACTGGCCGCCGGAACGGGTCAGCGCCGTCACGGGCATCGACGAGGACCGCATTCGCCGGCTGGCCCGCGAGCTCGCCGGCACCGAAAAATCGGTGGTGTACGGCCGAATCGGTCTGTGCAACCAGGAGTTTGGCAGCCTCGCCAGCTGGCTGGTCGACGTCATCAACATCCTCACCGGGCATTTCGACAGACCTGGCGGGGCGATGTTTCCCAAACCGGCGGCATGGTCGATCACCACGGAACCGCTGCCCGGATTGGAGGGCGGCGCTCCCGAATTCGGTCGTTGGCACACTCGGGTCCGCGGCGCCAAGGAGGTGCTCGGGCAGGCGCCGGTATCGTGCATGGCTGAGGAGATCGCCACCCCGGGCGAAGGACAGCTCAAGGCGCTCATCACGGTCGCAGGCAACCCGGTGCTGTCCACCCCCGCCGGTGACAAGCTCGACGCAGTGCTGCCGATGCTGCGGATGGCGAAGAGCAGGATGAGATCGTCGTGGTGCGGCTGCTCGAGCGGGGACAGGCCGGGCAGAATCACATCGGCGTGCCGCGTCGTCTCGTTGAGCCAAAGGTCAACGGAGATCATCGCTTCCAGCATCGGCAGCACTGCGTCGAGCTTGTCACCGGCGGGGGTGGACAGCACCGGGTTGCCTGCGACCGTGATGAGCG
>NZ_LZMB01000087.1 GCF_001673555.1 Mycobacterium sp. 1165178.9
GCCCGCAGCCGCCACCGGCGGCAACACCGCGTGCAGCCGCACCGTGAACCCGCCGGCGCCGATGCCGGTCAGCTCGCCGTCCACCCAGGGCTGCGCGTCGTCCAGGCGACGGCCGGCGGCCAGCGCCAACCGCTGCGCCAGCCGTCGCACCGCCGCTTCGTCCGAAAAACGAATCTCGGTGCGCCGCAGGCCCGTGCCGTCGTCGACCCACACGGCGTCGGGTGCGGTGACCAGGACATCGGTCGTCCCGTCCGCGCAGAGCAGCGGATCGAGGATGCCGGCACCGGTGAGCTCGGTCTGCAGCACCCGGAGGTTGGCCAGCACCTCGGTGTCGCCGAGCATCCCGCCGGACTCGGCCCGGATCGCGGCGGCCACCACGGCCGGACCCAGCGGGCCGGCCTCGCCGGCCAGTCGCTCGCGGACACGTTCGATCAGCGAACCGCTCACGCCGCCTTGCCATTCTGTCCCGCCCGCCGCCGCGCCCCGGGGGGCGGGAGCACGCCAAGCACTTGGCGCGCCGCCACCGCGAGCGCCGAGCGTCGCCCCAACCGCAGGCCGCCGCGGTCGATCTGCTCGGCGAGTTGGGGCTGCGCTTTGATCGCCGCCAGCAACGGCAGGCCCGCGACCTCGGCGATTTCCGCGGACCGCAGTCCCGCGGGCGACGGACCCCGCACCACCAGACCGATATTGGGGTTGATGGATGCCAGGACCGGAGCCAGCGCGCCGGTCGCCGCGCACGCCCGCACGTCACATCGGCTGACGACAACCACCAGGTCGGCGGCGTTCAGTGCGGCTTGGGTCGCGTCGGTGAGACGACGGGGAAGGTCGCAGATCACGCTGACCGCCCCGCGCCGCCCGGCGTCTACGACGGCGTGCACCGGCCCGGCGTCCAACTCGTAACCGCGCCGCGTGCCGGACAACACGCTGACTCCGCGGTGCCGTGGCAACGCATCGCGGACGGCCGGCCAGTTGAGCCGCCCACCCTCCAAAGCCAGATCCGGCCAGCGCAGCCCCGGTGCGGTTTCGCCGCCCAGCAATAAGTCGAGGCCGCCACCCCACGGGTCGAGGTCGACCAACAGAGCATCGGTGGCGGCCTGAGCCAAGGCGACCGAAAGCAAAGAGGCGCCTGCGCCGCCGCAGCCCCCGATGACGGCGACCGCGTTGCCGCGCGACCCGTCGTCGCGCGACGATTCGGCGGCCTCGGCGAGTGCGCCGACCAGGTCCGCTTCCTGCTCGGGCAGCCGCAACACGTGTTCGGCACCGACGCCCACGGCGGCCGCCCACGTCGCCGTCTCCGGTTCGAGCAGCGTCAGTACGGTCACGTGATCGCGGCGCGGCAGCGCCCATCGTCCGCAGCGCGCCGCCGCCCGCGCGTCCAGCACGACGGCCGCGGCCGCCGCCCAACTCTTGCGGCTGACCGGAGACGCGTCACTGGCATGCACCACTCGGACGCCGGCGGCGGCCGCCACCCGGTCGAAGTCGGCGCGCAGTTCGGGCTCCGCCAATACCGCCAACACGCCCGCGGAACCTGTCGTGTCAACTCCGGAGCCGCTAGCCACCCGACCACTGTGCGCGAACGCGACCTTGGCACAACAGTCCCAAATGCGGATTTGTGGATAGAGACGCGAGTGTGCACAAACGTCTCGGGAGGGCACGCCGTCAGCGACGACGGACACACATTCCCGCAACGCACCGAGAGCCGGGCTTGGTGCCGTGCGGCGAGAACGACTGACCGTAGAAATGGGACGACCCCCGCCAGGGGGGGAGGAGGCGAGGGTCGTCGTGCATCAGCCCCGGGGGGTCGGGCTGATACACCCTCGGCTCAGGCCGAGTAATGCTTACTATACACATGACAAGCCGCAATAACGCAAGAGCTCTTTTACTAAAAAGGACAGGTTGAGCCGCGAAAACGCTGCTCCGCGGGAACACCCGAACCTTGAGCGGCCATTTCCGGTGCGGGGTCGCCGCCTCGCGGGACCGCCGACCTATGCTGGGTCGGTGACCGTCTTCGACCCCACCGCGGAGCAGTCAGCCTCGGACCAATCAGCGGCAACCACCGTCCCTCACTACCGCACGGCGGCATTCTTCGACCTGGACAAGACCATCATCGCCAAGTCCAGCACCCTGGCGTTCAGCAAACCATTTTTCAATCAGGGCCTGCTCAACCGCCGCGCCGTGCTCAAGTCGAGCTATGCCCAGTTCATCTATCTGCTCTCGGGTGCCGATCATGACCAAATGGATCGGATGCGCGCCCACATGACCAACATGTGCACCGGCTGGGACGTCGAACAGGTCAAGTCGATCGTCAACGAGACACTGCACGACATCGTGACTCCGCTGGTGTTCGCCGAAGCCGCCGATCTGATTGCGGCCCACAAGTTGTGCGGGCGTGACGTCGTGGTGGTGTCGGCTTCGGGAGAAGAAATCGTCGCCCCGATCGCCCGTGCCCTGGGCGCAACCCACGCGATGGCCACCCGGATGGTCGTCGAGGACGGTCGGTACACCGGCGAGATCGCGTTCTACTGCTACGGCGAGGGCAAAGTGCAAGCGATCCGCGAATTGGCCGCGCGCGAGGGCTACCCGCTGGAACACTGCTACGCCTATTCAGACTCGATCACCGATCTCCCGATGCTCGACGCCGTCGGCCACCCCAGCGTCGTGAATCCCGACCGCGGGCTGCGCAGGGAAGCCGTGGAACGCGGGTGGCCCGTGATGTCCTTCTCCCGGCCGGTGTCCTTGCGCGACCGCATCCCGGCGCCATCCGGTGCCGCGATCGCCACGACGGCCGCGGTGGGCGTCAGCGCGCTGGCCGCCGGCGCGGTCACGTATTCGTTGTTGCGCCGCTACGCGTTCTGAGCCAGGGCACGGAGGAGCAAACTCGTTAAACGTGCAACACAAAACGGAATCGGCACTATTCGCAATTGGGCCTTGCTGTGCTAGTGGTCTAGTAGTACAAAGGAACCACGGAAGCCTGGTGAGGCCAAGGTCGAGCCGGAAGAGAAGGTTCGTTCTCCCGACCCGGGCGCCCAGCACGGTGCTCGGCACCCACGCGGAGTCATAGCCGCGAAAATGGCAGAAGTGTTGCGGGCCTGCGAAATTGCGAAGTGCGGAAGGTGTCGACGGCCCTTTGGGTGGGGTCGCAGCCATAAGCGTCGTGAGATCGCCGAGGCCAACCCACGCAGCCCCCGAGATGCACGCTTGGTAACCGAGCCCCGTGCTAGCGGGCGGCGAACCGAACATTCGGATCGTCGCCCGCTCTGCATTTCTGCGGCCGTTTGCCGGTGACGTTTCCCGGGCATTGGCCACCGCTTCAGCTATCGGTTCGACATCGCGTCCGCGATCGACACGGCCTCTTGCGCACCGGCTTTCATCGCGCGGCAACACAGCACCAGCCAGGCTCGCAGACCCTCTGGTGTACCTTCGGCGAATTTCTGCGCAGCATCGCGATATGCGGCGGGTTGGCGCATCCAACTGACCTCGGGAACTCCCAGCCCGTGTGGGTCCAGTCCGCTGGCGATGGTGACCAATCGCGACACCGCGCGTGCCACCACGCCGTCCGCGCTGCCGAAAGGTTTGAGTGCCAGCAGTTCTCCGTGCGCGACGGCGGCGATCACCGGCGCCGGCACCTGGGTGCGGCCACCCACGATGTCCGCCAGCAATGCCAGACGCGCCCCCACCTCGGCGTCGGTGCGCGGTCGGCCCAGTCGATCCTCGTCGGCCAAGTCCGCAGCGGCCAGCATGTGCAAGCGCGCCAGTGCCTGCAGGGGTGCCCGTTCCCAGGTACGCACCAACGGGCCCTGGCCGCCCTCCAGCTCCTGGGCGACCCGCAGCGCCCCCCCGAACACCGGATCACTGATCTGCCCGGCGTCG
>NZ_LZMB01000088.1 GCF_001673555.1 Mycobacterium sp. 1165178.9
CCGTTGTCCGCCGGCCAATCCGGCACCCGAGGCGCCCGCGCCGGCGCCCCAGCCCGCGCCACCGGCCAACCCCGCGCCGGAGGCGCCGCCCGCCGAGCCGCCGCCGGGAGGCTAGGCGGGTGTCCGTGCGGATGAATCCGCAGCGCTTCGCCGAACTGGTCTCCGACGCCCTGGACCTGATCCCGCCCGAGCTGGCGGCCGCCATGGACAACGTGGTCGTGCTGGTCGAAGGCCGCCATCCAGAAGACGCCGAACTGCTCGGGCTGTACGAGGGGGTGGCGCTGACCGAACGAGACTCCGACTACTTCGGCTCGCTGCCGGATGCCATCACCATCTACCGCGAGGCGCTGCTGGACGTCTGCGAATCCGAGGACGAGGTCGTCGAGGAGGTGGCGATCACGGTGATCCACGAGATCGCGCACCACTTCGGCATCGACGACGACCGGTTGCACGAGCTGGGCTGGGCCTGAATACCTCGCACGCCACCGGATTTCCGGGCGCGGCATCCCGGATTTGTCCGCGCCGGGTGCTATGAACTCACCTATGAGCATTGACTGCCGCGACTGCCGGGCAGGCTTAGATCACTGTCACGGCACCATCATTCGCCATGCGCTGCACCGGTCGGAATGCACGGAGCCGGACTGCTTCACTCCGGAGTTGTTGCCGCACGCCTTCGTCATCGACTGCGACGCCGTCGGCTGCACGTGCACCGAAGTGATCGCCCTGGCCGTCTGACCGAGGGGTCAGCCCATGGGGTCGGTGCTTGACCGCACCGCGTCCGCGACGGGGGTCGCTTCTTCCTTCGGGTAGAACGGCGGCGTCGAGCTTCCCCAGCGCACGCAACTCCACCGCCCGTCGGTGATCGGGGTCAATGCCACCGATTCGGCGTTGTCCAGGTGATTGTCCAGCGCGAAGTCGGCGTCCACACCCGCCAGCACCGCGGCGGCCAGCCGGATCGCCGCACCATGGCTGACGAGGACGATGTCGCCGTGGAAGTCGTGGTTGTCGAGATAGCGCAGGCGCAGGTGGGTGAGCACCGGCACGTAGCGGTCCAGCACGTCGTTGCCGGTTTCACCGCCGGGCAGCGCGACGTCGAGCTCGCCGTGGTGCCAGCGCTCGTAGATCGCGTTGAACTCGGCGACCGCGTCGTCGTCGTTGCGGTTTTCCAGCCGGCCGACCTGGACCTCGTGGACGCCGGCCATCTCGATGGCGGGCATCTCGAGCTGGCTACCGATCTCCGCGGCGGTCTGCAACGCCCGGGTGGCCGCCGAGTGTGCGAGCATCGCCGGCCGCCCCGAATGGCGGGCGAACGCGCGGGCCTGATCGCGGCCCAACGGGGTCAGCTCCGCGCCGGGCGGGCGTGTGTCGAGTCGGCGCTCGACGTTTCCGAAGGACTGGCCGTGTCGCACCAGGATCAACCGACCGCTCACCGCTGCGACCCCCGCCCGTCGCGCAACTGCGTGAGCCAGCGCGCGGCCTCGTCGGCCGGCGGCGGCAACGCTCCGGCGGGTGAGCCGGTGGGCCAGGATCCTAGGTAGCGCACATCAGCACAACGACGGTGCAGCGCTTTGAGTGCCTCGGCCACCGCGTCGTCGTCGATATGGCCCACACAATCGGCGAAAAATCGGTAGGTGCCGAGTCCGGTTCTGGTCGGCCGGGATTCGATGCGGGTCAGGTCTATGCCACGGACACCGAATTCGGCGAGCGCGGCGAGCAACGCGCCGGGCGCGTTGTCGATGCGCAGCACCACCGAGGTGCGATCGGCTCCGGTGCGCGCCGGCGGCGGCCCCGGGCGCCCGACCAGGAGGAAGCGGGTGCGGGCGTTGGCTTCGTCGACCACTCCCTCGGCCAGGGTGTCCAGGCCCCAGCGCTCGGCGGCCAGCGGGGAGGTCACCGCGGCGTCTACGTGTCCCTCGGCCACCTGTTGGGCGGCGTCGGCGTTGGAGTACGCGGGCCGCAGCTTGGCGTCGGCCAGGTTGGCGGCCACCCAGTGGCGCACCTGGGCCGCCGCCACAGTGAAGGCCGCCAGCGTCCGCACGTCCGCGGCGCTGCGGCCGGGTTTGACCACGATGCTGAACGCGACGTTCAGCGTGGTTTCGGCGAACACCTGCAGCGGTGAGCCGATGGCCAGGCTGTCCAGGGTGGGCGTCACGGAACCGTCGATCGAGTTCTCGATCGGGACGCAGGCGTAGTCGGCGGCGCCGTCGCGCACGGCGTCCAGCGCCGCGGAGTTGCTTTCGACGGGCGAGGATTGGACTTCGCCTTGTTCGGGGACCAGGCCGGCGGCGGTGATCTGTCGCAGCGCCGCCTCGGTGAACGTCCCCTCCGGACCGAGGTATGCGATGCGGGCCACGTCCCAACCCTAGCGGCGTGCAAGCCGGAAAACCCTTGCGACGCCAGCCTTGCGTAAGTTAACTTAGGCTTACCTAATCAAAGGATGAGAATGGTATTACCGCTGAGCTGCCCCGCCCCGACCACCGCCGAACGGATCCGCAGCGCCTGTGTCCGCGCCAGCGGCGCGCTGCTGGCCATCGAGCATGACGACCCGGTCGCCACCCCCGTGCATCACCTGATGGACGACGGGTCCGTTGCGCTGGCAGTTCCCGTGGAACGGGAGCGTGAGCTCACGCGTCCCATCTCGGGATCCCCGGCCCTGCTGGAACTGACCGACTACGCGCCGCTGCCGCTGCGCGAACCGGTCCGTTCGCTGGTCTGGGTGCGCGGGCACCTCCAGGAAGTGGACCCGACCGAGATCCTTGACACGCTCGACCTGATCGCCGCGGAGTGCCCTAATCCGGCCCTGCTGAGCGTCGATACCCCGCGATGCTCCCCCGCCGACGGCGAAGAGCCGCGCTACACGCTGCTACGGCTCGAGATCGCCTCTGTGGTCGTCACCGATGCCACCGGCGCGGAGCCGGTCAGCGTGGCCGACCTGCTGGACGCCCGGCCCGACCCATTCTGCGCGCTCGAGTCGAACCTGCTGTGGCACTTGGACACCGCCCACAGCGATGTCCTGGCGCGACTGGTATCCAGGCTCCCGGCGCCCCTGCGGCGTGGTTATGTGCGACCCCTCGGCCTGGACCGCTACGGCGTCCGGTTCCGCGTCGAGGGCGACGACCGCGATCACGACGTCCGGCTGCCGTTTCACAAACCGGTCGACGACATGACCGGTCTGAGCCAGGCCATCCGGGTGCTGATGGGATGCCCGTTCATCAACGGGCTTCGCGCGCGCGGCTAGCCGAAGTCGCGGCGTACCGACGCGGCTGGGCGCGGGGCACGTACGTTAACCGGGTGAACGGCGACCGATCACCGCAGCGGCGGCGACCTCCGGGCTCGAGCGCGCCTGCGCATCCGCGTGCCGGGCAACCGCGCCCGGAACCGCCACAGGTGATCCGGCGGCCGCCCGCGCCTCCGCCGTCGCCGCACGCGCAGACCCAGCCGCTGCGGCGACAGACGACCCCGCCCCCACCTGCGGCCGCTTCGCCGGCGTCCCGGGTCCCGCCGCCCCGACCGCTTGCGACGAGCCGCAAGCGAGGCAAGCTCCGCTGGGTTCGCACGCTGGTGACGGCCCTGCTGGTGGGCGTGCTGCTGCTCGGTGCGGGCATCACCGCCGCGGCCGTCTGGTTCGACTACAAGTTGCACCGCGAGCCGGTGCTCGCCGACTATCCCGACCGGCCCGCCGCCGGCCGGGGCACCAACTGGCTGATCGTCGGGTCGGACAGTCGCCAGAAGCTCAGCGTCGAGCAGCAACAGGACCTGGCTACCGGCGGCGATATCGGTAACGGCCGTACCGACACGATCCTGCTGGTTCACGTGCCCGGTTTGGGATCTGGAGCGCCGACGACCATGGTGTCGATACCGCGCGACTCCTATGTGCCCATCCCAGGCCACGGGAAGGACAAGATCAACGCCGCGTTCGCGACAGGCGGCGCGCAATTGCTGGTTCAGACGGTAGAGCTGGCCACCGGGTTGCGCCTCAGTCATTACGCCGAGGTCGGTTTCGGCGGGTTCGCCGCGCTGGTGGACGCGCTCGGCGGGGTGACCGTCTGCCCGAAGGCGCCGTTCAAGGACCCGTTGGCCGGCATCGACCTGCCGGCCGGCTGCCAGAACCTGACCGGCCGCAACGCGCTGGGATACGTCAGGTCACGCGACACCCCGCGGGCGGACCTCGACCGGATGGTCAACCAACGGCAGTTCGTGACGGCGCTGCTGCATCGGGCCGCCGGCCCCGCGGTGTGGCTCAATCCGTGGCGCTGGTATTCGGTAACCCGCGCGGCCGCCGACGCCCTGACCGTCGACCAGTTCGACCACGTCTGGGATCTGGCCCGGCTCGGCTGGGCACTGCACGGGGCCGCCACCGCCATGACGGTCCCGATCGGCGAGTTCACCAGCGGCGGCGCCGGCGCGGTCGTGGTGTGGAATCACGACGAGGCGGCCAGGTTGTTCGAGTCGTTGGCGTCCGATGCGCCGGTGCCTCCCGCGCCGAGCGAGCCGCAATAGCGGGTGATCTAACCGCTGCCCTCGCCCGCACGGTTGCCTTGCAGCCATGCCTTGGTGCGACCCGGGTGGTGCGTGGCCAGCCACGCCACCCCGACTTCGCGGCAGAAATCGATGTCTTCGTAGTTGTCGACGTTCCAGCAGTAGACCGCCCTGCCCTGGGCGATCGCGCGATCGGCGAGCTGGGGATAGTCCTTCAACGTCGTCAGCGAAGGCCCGACGGCGGTGGCGCCGATGGCGGTGGGCGCACCACTGGTCAAATAGCGCGCGGTCTTGCCGAGCAGCACCGTGGGCAGCAGCGGCGCGGCTCGCCGGATCCGCCAGACCGCGGACGCCGAGAACGACATCACCACCGCGCGGGACCGGTCCGCCGAGGCGGGCGCGGCGATGCCGAAACGGTGCAGCGCCGCGAGCAGCTTGGTCTCCACCAGCGAGCCGTACCGCACCGGGTGTTTGGTTTCGATGAACAGCTTCACCGGCCGACGCCAATCCAGCACGAGTGAAACCAGCGCGTCGAGCGTCAACAAACTGGTGTCACCGTGCGTGCCGTCTTCTCGCCAGCTGTCGTGCCACGCCCCGTACTCGAGCTCGCGCAGCTCGGCGAGCGTCATAGTGCTGACCAAACCCGCCCCGGTCGAGGTCCGGTCCAGCCGGCGGTCATGCACGCACACCAGATGCCCGTCGCGGGTCAATCGCACGTCGCATTCGACGCCATCGGCACCTTCTTTGAGGGCGAGCTCGTAGGCGGCCAGTGTGTGCTCGGGCCGCGCGGCCGAGGCGCCCCGGTGGGCGACGACATAGGGGTGCCCGGCGAGCACCTCGTCGGCCCACGTCATATTCCTATGCTGCCGGTTCCTGCCCCTTCAACTCAACTGGGTCGGCCGAGGCCGAGGCGGCGGGCCGATCATCAGGAACCGCGACCCAGCGATGCGCGGGACGCGCGACGGGTTTGCGCTGGAATCCCTCGAAGACGCGGGTGGCGGCGGCCAGCGTTGCCGCCGCAAACAGATACGCGACGACCATCAGAACGGTGTTGTTGGCGATGCCCTGGGCATCGGTGGCGAAGCTCGTCGCGATGGCCGCGATGGACACGGCGTAGCTGCACACCCACACGCCCCACCACTGAAGGATGGTCGTGCGCAGGCGGGCATAGTGCTCTTCGAGCAGCGCCAGCTCGATCACGTACACCGGCGCCCACAGCAGGTTGGCCAGCGGTGCAACGCAACCCGCCCACAGCGCACGCGGCGACCGCTGCTCGGGCAACCCGTGATGGGCGAGCACGGCGGCGCGGCGCGCGATCATCCAGCGGATCAGCTGCACGCCCGAGGCGATCACCGCCGCTCCCGCGCCCACGCTGGCGAGCACGCCGAGCCAGTCGGCTCCGATCGCGACCCACGAATTCAGCAAGGTGTTCCGGTTGATCACCAGCAGCACGTACCGCACCACGTAGACCAAAGCGGCGATGCTGAGCACCAGCACGCTGACGAAGGACGTGGTGCGAACGACCTGCGCGGGCGGCCCCGCCTGCGCGGGTGCCGTTGCGGCGGCGGGCGTCTGCTCGACGCGGTCGGCCAAGCCCCAGCGCGGTATGACGGCATAGCGCGGCGTGGGCCCGAGGGGACGGCGGCCGCGTCGGGCCGGCGGCGCTGCGCCGGGCCGCACGGCTATCCAGCGGTAGCCGGGCGGCAGCCGCGGCGGCGTGCGCTGCCACCGCGGCGGCGTTGCGGGGCGAGCCTGGGTCGGTGCGCCGGGCGCACTCCATTGCGGGTCGGCCGGGGGGCCATCCTGCGTGGGCGCCATCAGGGCCCCGCGGCAGCGGGGACACCACTCGCGCTGTCGATCGCGCACGTTCCAGCGCGTGCCGCACTGGGAGCACACCTGGATCACCGGACCAGACTAGCGCCGTCCCGACGCGGGCCAAGGAACACCGGCCGAGGGCCGGGTGGGGGCCCGCGCTCGGGCGGCCCGGCAACCGACCGGGCC
>NZ_LZMB01000089.1 GCF_001673555.1 Mycobacterium sp. 1165178.9
CTGCGACGTCGACGTCGACGGTTGCCGCGTACACCTGCGCGTTTGGGGCCCAGCTGACCAGCCTCCGGTGGTGCTCGTCCACGGCGGAGGAGCACATTCAGGCTGGTGGGATCACATCGCGCCGTTCTTTGCCCGCACCCATCGCGTGATCGCGCCGGATCTGTCCGGGCATGGTGACAGCGAATCGCGCGGGCATTACGACCTGCGTACCTGGGCAAGCGAAGTGATGGCGGCCGCGGCGGCCGCCGGCCCCGCCGGACGGCCCACGATCGTCGGCCACAGTATGGGCGGTTGGGTCGTGTCCACGGCCGCGATGCACTACAGCCGGCAGATCAACAGCATGCTGGTGATCGACTCGCCGTTGTGGGAACGTGCGCCCGAAGAAGGGCGACTGCGTAGGCGCAAACACACCCGCTACCAGACGAGGGACGAGATCCTGGCCCGGTTCACGGCCGTGCCCTCGCAGGAGTCGATCCTGCCCTACGTCCGACAGCACATAGCGGGCGAGTCGATACGCAAAACCGACGGTGGATGGATCTGGAAGTTCGACCCGGCCATCTTCGCCGGTGAGTTTCTCGAGCCGACGCCCGCCGATGAGGAGTCGTTGGAGACCATGCTGGCCGCAATGCGTTGCCGCGTAGGATACTTGCGCTGCGAAGCCGGTTTGGTGCCGCCCGATATGGCCGAACGCATCCGATCCCTGCTTCAGCTGCGTGGCCCCTTCGTGGAGTTGGCGCAGGCCGGCCACCATCCCATGCTGGACCAGCCCCTCCCCCTGGTCGCGACGCTACGAACCCTCTTGGAATTCTGGTCGATCACCTAAGCATCAAACGGTTTTGTGGCCTCATGCCCTCGCGCGACGGGCCAGTTTCGCGGGTTGGTCGATGATGAGGGCCTTGCCCTGCTGTCGGATCCACCCGCGTTGGGCGAAGTCCGATAGCGCTTTGTTTACCGTTTCACGCGAGGATCCCACGAGTTGAGCGAGTTCCTTCTGCGTCAGGTGGTGCTCGACCAGCACCGAGCCACCGTTGCTAGTGCCGAATCGCATTGCCAGGTCGAGGATTTGCTTCGCCACTCGGGCGGGGACATCGGTGAAGATCAGGTCGCTCAAAGCGTTATTGGTATGCCGGAGTCGGCGCGCCAACACCCGCAGCAGCTGCTCTGCGATTTCGGGACGTTCGATAATCCATGTCCGAAGGGCGGGGCGGTCCATCCGGACCGCCTTCACCTCGGTCAGGGTGATCACCGTCGAGGTCCGCGGGCCGGGATCGAACAGCGCCAGCTCACCGAACACGTCCCCGGGGCCCAGCACCGCGAAAACGGTTTCGCGACCGTCCGCCGTCTGATGGCGGATCTTCACAGTGCCCGACAAGATGACGTAGAGGTCGTCACCCAGCTCGCCTTCGACGAAGACGGTCCGCCTGCGCGGGAAGGCCACGTGCTGCAGGTGGCGAGCCAAGGCATCGACCGCATCAGGGGCTATCCCCTGGAATATGCCGGCTCGCGCCAATACTTCGTTCACGCCGCCCCTTTCAACGCGTTTCGCACGGCGTTGCGCGCACTAGGCGCTGCTCTGAGTGTGAGGTGCGTCTTGGCTCGCGGTCCAGACCTTACACCAGGACGGAGATTCGTAACGTAGCAGGTCACGACCGCCGTTTCGGCGTGCAACGGCGGCCGGGCGGCCCGCCTACGCGGCCGGCGTGGTGACGGTCGACGCGATGGTCACCTCGGAGTACAGGTTCCCGCACGCATCGCAATGCACCTGATACTCGAGCTTGTCGTCGTCACGCTCAAGGAATCGATACTGCGCCCACGCCATACACCGCGGGCAC
>NZ_LZMB01000090.1 GCF_001673555.1 Mycobacterium sp. 1165178.9
CTGCTTCCGGGGCAATGATTTTCGCGATCCTGGTGATCCTGGGCCGTCAAATCAACTACACCCTGGATCTGGCGGACGGTCGCGCAGGTGCCTGCCGACCCGGCGCGGGCTGACCGGGCGCCGGCTGACCCGGTGCGGGCTGACCGGGCGCCGGCTGACCGGGGGCCGGCTGACCCGGCGCGGTCTGGCCGGGGGCCGGGTGGCGCGCCGGCGGCTTGGGCTCGGCGCCCTGGGCCGGCATCGAGTTGAGCACCGGACGGATGTAGAGGCGGGCGGTCTGACCCAGGTTTCGCGCCTCGTTGCCGTCGTTCCCAGGGACCGTGATGATCAGGTTGTCGCCGTCGACGACGACCTCCGAGCCGGAGACACCGAGCCCGTTGACCCGGGCGCCGATGATCTGCTGAGCCTGCGCCAAAGCCTCCCGGCTGGGCTTCGAGCCATCCGGAGTGCGCGCGGTCAACGTGACGCGGGTGCCGCCCTGAAGGTCGATGCCGAGTTTGGGAGCGGCCCGCTTGTCCCCGGTGAGAAACACCAGCAGGTAGACGCCGACGAGCAATAACAAGAAGACCGACAGGTAGCGGGCAGGGTGCACCGGCGCCGAAGACGATGCCACGTTCCTTCTATCTCCTTGAAATCGGTTACTTACCCCGGACAGAGCCTACGTGGCCCCCCCTTGCCCGTTGTGCAAGCGGTCCACCGGTTGCGGCGATCGGGTGGGGAGTCCAGGTCAGGAATCGTTGGTGATCGAGCCCTCGTCGGCGGAGCCGTCGCCGTCGGAGAGGTCTTCGTCGTCGGGCAGGATCCGGTCGCGGATCGCCAGCTTCATCCAGGTGGTCACTACGCCGGGTGCGATCTCGAGGTCGACGGTGTCGTCGGTGATCTCGACGACGCTGGCCTGAAGGCCCGACGTGGTGTGCACCCGATCACCCGGACGCAACGACTCCTGCAGGTCGATGGTGGCCTGCATCGCACGCTTCTGGCGGCGCGATGCCAAGTACATGAACCCGCCCATGATGAGCAGGAACGGCAGGAACAGGATCAAGCTCTGCATGGACGCGCCTGTCTTTCGTCGTAATTCGGGACCCACGGTGCCGCGAGCATCGCGCACCTCGTAACGGTCCAGTGTGCCCGTTCAGTCTGGCAGGCCACCTGCGGCGACCGTCCGCCACGGTGCACCGAGTGCCCGCCGGCGTCAAGCTCGATAGGCTTTTGATGCGACGTGACACACGCGCCGCGGGGAGGAGTTATGTGGTGGCCAGCCTCGAGCAGACTCGCCAGCTGGTCACCGAGATCCCCGGTCCGGCATCGCTGGAACTGACCAAGCGCCGGGCGGCGGCGGTGTCGCACGCCGTGAACGTGTCGGTGCCGGTATTCGTGGCGCGAGCCGGCGGCGGGATCATCGAGGACGTCGACGGCAACCGGCTGATCGACCTCGGGTCCGGGATCGCGGTGACCACGATCGGTAACTCCTCGCCCCGGGTGGTCGAAGCGGTGCGCGCGCAGGTGGCCGAGTTCACCCACACCTGCTTCATGGTGACGCCCTACGAGTCCTACGTGGCCGTCGCGGAGACGCTG
>NZ_LZMB01000091.1 GCF_001673555.1 Mycobacterium sp. 1165178.9
AGGCGAAGCTCGCGACCCACCATCGGCATCGGTGAGGGATGCGCGTCGGCCGGGGCTGCGACGTCCGGCCGCGGCAGGTGATGGCGGATGACGTCGCCGGTCGGGACGTCGGCCAGCACCGTGATGCTCAGGCAGCGCCGGCCGTTCTGATGCACGGCGACGACCGCCGTGGCGGTGGAGCGGCCCTCAGCGACGACGTCGAGAACCAGCTCGATGGGCGGGCCGACGGTGATTGCCCGCGAGAAGACCGCGTGGGCCGAGCGCACCGACTTGTCCGGAAAGCGCTTCGCCACGGCCACAATCGCCTGCGCGAGCACCTGGGTGCCCTCGACCACCTGGCGTTCGTCGCCCACGGCGATGCCGGTCTCACCGGTGAATCGGTCTTGCCCGTCGGCCTGCACGTCGAACAGATCCAGCAGGCCCTGCACGGTCCATTCGGTCTGCTCGGATTCCTCAGACGCCTTCGTCAACCCACTCCACCTCTCGCGCTCGCGGCTCAGCGCTCAGCGTGACACTTTGAGTAGGATTTGTAAAGCTTGGCTAACAAGACGGCGGCTGAACCGATCGGCGAAATGGCCGAACACACAGGGCGGCAACGCGATCAAGGCTTCCGCCTAGGCCGATCCGGCGAACATCGGCGCCTGGCACCGGAGCTGGCCCGATCGGCAGATTGACACCGGTACCCGCGGTGCATGACACTTTTCCGGTGTTTTGTAAAGCGGACCGATTCGGCGAGGGCGGGGACGAATGATTCCCGAGCCGCTGGCCAACGGATTCTGCTTCGGGGAGGGCCCGCGCTGGTTCGAGGGCCTGCTGTGGTTCTCCGACATGCTGGGCGAGGCCGTCCACACCGCGACCATGGGTGGCTCGCTGACCACGCTGCCGCTCCCCGGTCATTCGCCCTCTGGTCTGGGCTTCCGCCCCGACGGGTCGCTGCTGATCGCCTCGACCGAGGACCGGCAAGTGCTGCGCTATGACGGCGAAACCGTGGTCACCATCGCCGATCTGGCCGACCTGGCGCCGGCTGCCCTCGGCGACATGGTCGTCGACGACGCGGGCCGCGCCTACATCGGCTGCCAGGCATCCAGCGGTGGCGTCATCATTCGGCTCGACGCGGACGACGGCGCCACCGTGGTGGCCGAAGACCTCGATTTCCCCAACGGCATGGCGATCACCCCGGATCGCGGGACGCTGATCGTCGCCGAATCGACGGGCCGGCAGCTGACCGCGTTTTCCATCGGCGACGACGGCGAACTGTCCGAGCGCCGGATTTTCGCCGGCGACCTGGACGGGCCCCCCGACGGCATCGCGCTGGACGCCGACGGCGGGGTGTGGGCGTCCATGACCCTGGCCCACCAGTTCGAGCGGATCGTGGCGGGCGGCACCGTCACCGACCGCATCGACATGGGCGACCGGGTCGCCATCGCCTGCGCGCTAGGCGGTCCGCAGCGCCGCACCCTGTTTCTGTTGTCGAGTACGGAGGCATATCCTCAGCGCCTGATCGGCACCCGGCTTTCCCGGCTGGATGCCGTCACGGTGACCACCCCCGGCGCCGGCCTGCCCTGACCCGAGAGGTTGACGATGACCGACGCCTACTACGAGCTGATCGACTCCGCCGGCGACGACGCCGCGCTGGGCGAGAAGTTCCGGGCGACCGATCTGGCGCGCGGCACCTGGTCGGCGGCCATCCAGCACGGCGGTCCGGTGTCGGCGCTGCTGGTCCGGGCGCTCGAGCGGTGCGAACAGCGCGAAGACACGCGCCTGTCCCGGGTCGTCATCGACCTACTGGGCGGGGTGCCGGCCGAGGGTGATCTGTCGGTGCGCGCGGAAGTGCAACGCCCCGGCAAGCAGATCGAACTTCTCAGCGCCGAGATGGCGGCTCCCGGGCCCGACGGCATACCGCGGCCGGTGGCGCGCGCCACCGGATGGCGGCTCCAGCACCAAGACACGCAGTCCCTGGCGCACGCGGGGGCGCCGCTGCCCCGGCCGCGGGCCGAGGCCTTCAACCGCAACCTCAAGGCGCGGGACTGGGACCGCAACTACGTGCACAGCTTGGAGTGGCTGTGGCTCACCGAGCCGCTCAGCGAGGGCCCCGGCGAATCCTGGATCAACCCGACCGTCGACCTGGTCAACGGCGAATCCATGACGCAGCTGGAACGGCTGTTCGCGGTGGCCGACTGCGCCAATGGCATCGGCAGCAAGTTGGACATCACCAAATGGACCTTCCTCAATACCGATCTGGCCGTGCACGTGTTTCGTGTACCGGACGGCGACTGGATCGGCATTCGGGCCGAGACCAGCTACGGGCCGGACGGCATCGGTACGACCATCGGCACGTTGTTCGACGAGCAGGGCGCGGTCGGCGCCATCCAGCAGTCGGTGCTGGTGCGCCGGCGCCCGCCTCGGGCCTAACGTGGGAGCGAATGACCATGACACCTCGGCGACACTTCGAAAAGTGTGACTCATGAGCCAGCCGGCCCGGGCGACCACGATCGCCGACACCGACACCTCGACGCGTCAGCGCATTCTGGCGGCCACCGCCGAGGTGCTCGGCCGCAACGGCAAGACCAAGCTCAGCCTGTCCGACGTCGCCACCCAGGCGGGCGTCTCCCGCCCTACGCTGTACCGCTGGTTCGCGTCCAAAGAGGAGTTGCTGTCGGCGTTTTCGAGCTACGAGCGCCAGATCTTCGAGAGCGGTCTGGTGAAGGCCACCGCGGGCCTGAAGGGCGTGGACAAGCTGGACGCCGTGCTGCGGTTCATCGTCGAATACCAGCATTCGTACTCCGGTGTGCGCATGGTCGACGTCGAGCCCGAACACACCATCGCCCAGTTCTCCTGGGTCATCCCGCAGATGCGCGAGGGTTTGCAGCGCCACCTGCCCGGGCCCAACGCGGCGGTCAAAGCGGCGACGGTCATCCGGATTGCGATATCGCACTACATCGTGCGAAGCGATGACGCCGACCAGTTTCTGGCGCAGCTGCGCCACGCGGTGGGAATCAAGGGCAGCTAGTCGCTGCAGGTTTCGCGTTCAACCAAACGTAGCGCCGCTATTCGCGTTGTCCGTCTCGATATTGATGATTGAATGCGCCTGCGCCCTCGGCTGAATCGATGGATAAGTTTGATTACGTCGCCCGGTACGGAATCTGTGGACAGCGGCCGCGACCGATGGATAACCCGATGGATAACCGGGGATGATCGACACTATCTGGGGGCACGGCCCGTCAACCTGGTAGCCGCCGACCTAGCCTTTCCCCACGAAAATATCCCTCTCGGCTGATCTTTGCTGTCTGACTAGCCACCGAAACATCGCTCCACTCGACGGCGGACGCATGCGGCAGAACTTCCCGGTATGAAGGTGTCGTTCCGTCAGACCAGCGGCCCGACAGCGTCGAGGATGGAAAAGCCTGTGCCACTTTGCTGGCTGATGCTGACCTAGTCGAACAACACCGCGGCATTGAGATAACCAGTCGGGTCCAGCGCCGCCTTGACCGTGCGCATCGCGGCGATATCCGCGGGCCCCCGCGACATGGCGAGGTAGGACCGTTTGCGGCTGCCGACTCCGTGTTCGGAGCTGACGTTGCCGCCCGATCTCGCGATGAGGTCCATCATCGGCTCGTACAGCGCCCGCTCCCGATCGGCGGGGCAGCGCAACACGTTCAGGTGCAGGTTGCCCTCGCCGATGTGACCGAATAGCACCGGGAACGCGTCGGGGGCATGCGTGTGGACCAAATCGACTGCGTGGCTTGCGAATTCGCTGACCTCAGACAGCGGCAGCGAGACATCGAACTTCAGCGGGGGCCCGTAGACGCCGAGCACGTCGGCCAAGGATTCACGAACCTGCCATAACCGTTGCTGCGCGGCAAGATCCACGCCGACCGCGGGATCGGCGCGCATCGGCACCGCGTCGAGCAGCTCGGCGAGCCGCTCGGTCTGGTCGTGATCGGCGGCCAGCTCCACCAGCAGCAGCCAGTCGCCGGGGACCGGGGACCCCACGCCGCGGTGCTCCTGGGTCAGCGCGGCGGCCCGCCCGTCGATCAATTCCAGGGCGGCAATTCCATCCACGTCGCGAAAGGTGCGCCCGG
>NZ_LZMB01000092.1 GCF_001673555.1 Mycobacterium sp. 1165178.9
CGGCGGGGGGCCGGCGAATGCTCAGGGAAGACCCGCCAGCATCGGACGTCTAAGCTTTCCCCGTGCCGCTCTACGCCGCTTATGGGTCGAACATGGATCCCGAGCAGATGCAGAAACGCGCGCCACACTCGCCGATGGCCGGAACCGGCTGGCTGCACGGATGGCGATTGACCTTCGGTGGCGAGGACATCGGCTGGGAGGGCGCGCTGGCCAGCGTCGTCGAGGACCCGGATTCGAAGGTGTTCGTCGTCCTCTACGACATGACACCGGCGGACGAGAAAAACCTGGACCGCTGGGAGGGCTCGGAATTCGGCGTCCACAAAAAGATCCGGTGCCGCGTGGAGCGCATCTCGTCGGACACCGACACCGACCCGGTCCTGGCGTGGTTGTACGTTTTAGACGCCTGGGAGGGCGGGATGCCATCGGCCCGGTACTTGGGGGTGATGGCCGACGCCGCCGAAATCGCAGGGGCACCAAGCGATTACGTGCACGGCCTACGGACCCGCCCGGCCCGTAACATCGGCCCGGGCACCAGCGCCTGATCCGGAAGGAAGATCGGCTGTCAGTTTTATCCCTACCGCTGGTCGCCGACGCGATCGCACGCACATTCGCCGCCGCGGTCAACCCCACCCCCAAGGCCGCCGTGCGATTCCCCGAAATTGCGGGCCGAACCACTGAGGTCACCATCGGAACCCGCCACGGCCCGGTATCCGCAACCATCTATCACCCGCCGGCGGCGACGAACCCGCCCGTCTACGTCAACGTGCACGGCGGCGGGTTCGTGGTCGGCCACCGCGAGCAGGACGATCCGTGGTGCCGATACCTCGCCGCCAACGCCGGCGTACTGGTGATCAACACCGACTATGTCCTGGCGCCGCGACACCGCTTTCCCACCGCGGTGCACCAGATTTATGACGTCGTGCGCTGGGCGGGCGACTCCGACCGCGATTGGGACGGCACCCGCCTGTGCGTCGGCGGCCAGAGCGCGGGCGGCAACCTCTCCGCCGCGGCCGCGCGGCTCGCACTGGAGAACGGCGGCCCCGATATCGCGCTGCAGGTGCTGCACTACGCGCCGCTGGACCTGGTCACGCCCAGCCGCGACAAGGCATCGACGCTCGGCCGCCGGGCGATCATGAAGCCGTGGATGAGCGAGGTCTTCGACACCGCCTACATCCCCGAACCGGCCCAGCGCCGCGACCGCCTGGCCTCGCCCGCCTGGGGCGACAACGCCGACGACATCGACGGGATCGCGCCCGCGCTGATCGTGACGGCCGAGCACGATCGGCTGCGCGACGAAGCCCGCAGGTACGCAAGCAAACTCGATGCCGTCGCGGCGCTGGCGGAGTACCACGAGGTGGCCGGCGTCGACCACGGCTACAACATCATGAGCGAGGCCGGCGACATCACGCGCCGCACATACGCCCGCATCGCCGAACATGTCGTCGGCGCCACCGGCGCCTAGGACCGGTCGAACGCGGCCGACTGCTCGACGATGTTCGTCATCACGCGCACGCCGATCGGCAGCGCACGCTCGTCGAGATCGAACGTCGGCTGGTGCAGATCCAGCTGAGGTCCTACCCCCGGCCAGACCCCCAACCGGGCCATCGCACCTGGAACCTCCTCCAGGTACCAGGAGAAGTCCTCGCCGCCACCGGACTGACGGGTGTCGGCAAGCGCGTCGGGGCCGATCTGTTCGATCGCGTGGGTGAGGATGCGCGTCGAGACGTCCTCGTTGACCACCGGCGGTACGCCACGCCGGTATTGCAGCGTGTGCTCGATTGCCAGCGGGGCCAGCAGCCCAGCCACCGTCTCGCGGATGACCTCCTCCATGCCCACCCAGGTCTGCCGGCTCGCGGTGCGCACGGTGCCCGCCAGCACACCGGTCTGCGGGATGGCGTTGGCAGCCACGCCGGCGTTGACGGCGCCCCAGACCAGCACGGTGCCGTTGCGCGGGTCAACGCGCCGCGACAACACCCCGGGCAGCCCGGTGATCAGTGTGCCCAGCCCGTACACCAGGTCGGCGGTCAGATGCGGGCGCGACGTGTGCCCGCCGGGCGAATACAGCGTGATCTCTATCTGGTCGGCCGCCGAGGTGATGGGACCGTGCCGGACCGCGACCTTGCCGACCTCCAACCGGGGGTCGCAGTGCAGGGCGAAAATCCGCGACACCCCGATGACGGCGCCGGCCGCGATGGCGTCGATCGCCCCGCCGGGCATCAGCTCCTCAGCGGCCTGAAAGATCAGCCGCACCCCGACCGGCAGCTCGGGCACCGACGCCAGCACCAGGGCGGTGCCCAGCAGGATCGCGGTGTGCGCGTCATGACCGCAGGCATGCGCCACGCCCGCAAGAGTTGAGGCGTACGGAACGCCGGTGAGCTCGGCCATCGGCAGGGCGTCCATGTCGGCGCGCAGCGCGATCCTGGGCTCGTGTTCGGGGCCGATGTCGCAGACGAGTCCGGTTCCGCCCGGCAGCACCTTCGGGTTGAGCCCGGCTTCGGCCAGCCGCTCGCCGACAAACTGGGTGGTGGCGTGCTCCTGACGGCCCAACTCCGGGTAGCGGTGAATGTGGCGGCGCCATTCGACCAGGTCTTGGCGATGGGTGGCCAGCCACGAATCGGCGGCGTCGACCAGGCTCATGAATGCCCCCCGCCACGCCTGCGTTGCTGCGCGTCCATCACCCGGTCGCGCTGGGCGGGCGTCTGGGCCAGCTGAACCACCGTGCGCGCCAACATGATCGCGCCCTCGACGACGGCGCGGTCGGCGCTGGGCCCCGCGGCGGCGTCGGCGCAGGCGCGCTGGTGAACCATGGCGCCCCCGGCGTCGACCCCGACCACGGGGTGGATCCCCGGCAGCACGTGCGTGACGTTGCCCATGTCGGTGCTGCCCATGGGCAGCCCCGCCTCGTACTCGCGGGCCACCGGCTCGCGGCCGAGCCGGCACATCTCGTCACGGAAGGTGTCGGCCAGCCATTGGTCGGGCTTCAGTTCGTCATACGGGGGTGCGGGAACGTCGATCTCGTATTCGCAGCCGGTGCCCAGGGCGCCCGACGCGAAGCAGGCGTACATCCTGCCCTCCAGCTCGCGCAGCGAATCCGCTTCGACCGCTCTCATCGCGTACTGAAGCGCCGCGTGCCCGGGGATGACGTTGACCGCCTGTCCGCCGTTGGTGACGATGCCGTGCACCAGCTGCCCGGGCGCCAGTTGCTGACGCAGCAGCCCGATGGCCACCTGGGCGACCGTGACGGCGTCGACCGCGTTGATGCCCAGATGTGGCGCGACGGCCGCGTGGGATTCCTTACCGCGGTAGTTCACGGTCGCCTCGGACAAGGCCAGCGAGCGGGCCCCGGCGATGTCGGCCGGGCCGGGGTGCAGCATGACGGCCGCGGCGATGTCGTCGAAGACGCCGGCCTTGAGCAGCAACACCTTGCCGCCGCCGGCCTCCTCGGCCGGCGTCCCCAGCAGCGACACCCGCAGGCCCAGGTCGTCCGCCACCTCGGCCAGCGCCAGGGCGGTGCCCACCGCCGACGCCGCGATGATGTTGTGGCCGCAGGCGTGGCCGATCTCCGGCAGCGCGTCGTATTCGGCGCAGATCCCGACGGTCAGTGGCCCGCTGCCGAAGTCGGCGCGAAAGGCGGTGTCGAGCCCGCCCGCGGCCGCGGTGATCTCGAAGCCGCGCTCGGCGACCAGTGCCTGCGCCTTGGCGCAGCTGCGATGCTCGGCGAAGGCCAGCTCGGGCTCGGCATGGATGTCATGGGACAACTCGACAAGGTCGGCACCACGCCGCCGCACGACATCTTCAACGCTGTCTAACGGGGTTACGCGCACTCTCGCAGTATGTCACCGCGGCCCGACGCCGCCCGGGGCTACACCAGCCCGGCGATGAATCCCGCCGCCTGGCCGGGGTAGGGCGGTACGGAGTAGTCGTGGTGCGCGTCGCGGTCGCGACCGCCAACGACACAGACGGGATCACCTTCGCTGCACAGGTCGATGGCGCGGCCGGCGAAGGCACCCGTCGACGACAGCGGTGTGTTGAAGCGGTTGCCGGGGTTGCCGAACACCGCGACCGCCGCGATCTTGCTGGCCAGGCCGGGGTCCAGCGCGGGAGCCGATCCGAAGTTGCCGATGCGCTGTCCGACCGGCGGCACCCCCGCGAGCATCGAGACCGCGGCGGCGCCCTGGGAGAAACCACCCAGCACCAGCCGCGTGGACGGGCACTGGTCGACCATCTGCGCGATGTGATCGCGCGCGTCGTTGGCGCCGTCGGCGGTGGTCAGGAAGTTGTAGCTGGCCGGATAGTTCACCGCATACGAGTCGACGCTGCGCGAACGCAGCGCGGGCTGCAGCGCGCCGAACAGCGCGTCGCCCACCGCCCCCAGGCCGGGCGGCTCGGCGGTACCGCGGACGAAGATGAGTTGCACGTCCGGACAGTCCGCTTTGGCCGACGGTGCCGGACCGAATGTGATCGAAACCACCGACAGCACAACACCGGCGGCTATTCCCATGGCCGCGCCAACCACCGGCCACCTACGAAGATTCATACGGCAGATCCTGACATATCGCGGGGACACCGTCGCTCGGCCAGGTTCGATCGACCCGCTCCTCGCCCGCCGACGCCCAGGTTCGCTCGCCCCGCTCCTCACTCGCGCCGCTGTCGGCGCTCGCCGTCGCGCGGCTAGGTTCGCTCGCCCCGCTCCTCACTCGCGCCGCTGTCGGCGCTCGCCGTCGCGCGGCTAGGCTCCCCCACTGTGACCGAAACCCCGTCGGACCCAGGCGACCTCGCTCGCCGGGCGGCTGAGGTCATCGCCGAACGCACCGGCGTCGCCGAGCACGACGTCGCCATCGTGCTCGGATCGGGCTGGTCGCCGGCGGTCGCGGCGCTCGGCACACCCACCACCGTGCTGGCCCAGGCCGACCTGCCGGGTTTCTCCCCGCCCACCGCGGTCGGGCACACCGGCGAGCTGTTGTCGATGCGCATCGGTGCACACCGGGTGCTGGTGCTGGTCGGCCGCATCCACGCCTACGAGGGCCACGACCTGTGTCACGTCGTGCACTCGGTGCGGGCGGCCTGCGCGGCCGGCGTGCGGGCCGTCGTGCTCACCAACGCGGCGGGTGGCCTGCGCCCGGACATGGCCGTAGGCGAACCCGTGCTGATCAGCGACCACCTGAACCTGACCGCCCGGTCCCCGTTGGTCGGCCCGCAATTCGTGGACCTGACCAGCGCCTACTCGCCACGGCTGCGCGCGCTCGCCCGGCAGGCCGACCCCACGCTGACCGAAGGCGTCTACGCGGGGCTGCCCGGTCCGCATTACGAGACGCCCGCCGAGATCCGGATGCTCCGTACGCTGGGCGCCGACCTGGTCGGCATGTCGACGGTGCACGAGACCATCGCGGCCCGGGCGGCCGGCGCCGAGGTGCTGGGGGTGTCGCTGGTGACCAACCTGGCCGCGGGGATCAGCGGCGAACCGCTGAGCCACACCGAGGTGCTGGCCGCCGGCGCCGCCGCGGCAACCCGGATGGGCGCGCTGCTGGCCTTGATCCTTTCCCAGCTCCCCCGGTTCTAGGGCCATGACGCCCGAGGAGTGGATCGCCCACGATCCCGACCCGGCGACGGCGGCCGAGCTCGACGCGTGTGACGCGAGAGAACTCGCCGAGCGGTTCGCCCGACCCCTGAAGTTCGGCACGGCGGGCCTGCGCGGGCCGGTGCGCGGCGGACCGGACGCCATGAACGTCGCGGTGGTTTCACGGGCGACCTGGGCCGTCGCACAAGTGCTGATCGCGCGCGGCCTACCCGGGTCGCCGGTGATCGTGGGACGCGACGCCCGGCACGGCTCGGCGGCATTCGCCACGGTGACCGCCGAAGTGCTTGCCGCCCAGGGATTTTCCGTGGTGCTGCTGCCCGGCCCGGTGCCTACCCCGGTGGTGGCTTTCGCGGTGCGGCACACTGGCGCACCGGCCGGGATCCAGATCACCGCATCGCACAACCCGCCCGCCGATAACGGCTACAAGGTGTACCTCGACGGCGGCATCCAGATCGTCTCCCCCACCGACCGCGAGATCGAAGCCGCGATGGCCGCCGCCCCGCCGGCCGACCAGATCGGCAGGGCGCCCGTCGAACCCGCGCGGACCGACCTGGTCGAGCGCTACATCGAGCGGGCCGCCGGGTTGCGGCGCGGCACCGGGCCGGTGCGGGTGGCGCTGACCGCGCTGCACGGGGTGGGCGGTGCGGTGGCCGTCGAGACGTTGCACCGCGCGGGGTTTATCGAAGTACACTCCGTCGCAACGCAATTCGCAGCCGACCCGGACTTCCCCACCGTCGCCTTCCCCAATCCCGAGGAGCCCGGGGCCACCGACGCGTTGCTGGCGCTGGCCGCGGACACCGGCGCCGATGTGGCGATCGCGCTTGACCCCGACGCCGATCGCTGCGCCGTCGGCATCAAAGACGGGCCGCGCTGGCGGATGCTGTCCGGCGACGAAACCGGTTGGCTGCTGGGCGATTACCTCTTGTCGACGACTCACGCGGACAAGCCGGTGGTGGCCAGCACGGTGGTATCGTCGCGGATGTTGCCGGCCATCGCGGCGCGCTACGGCGCCGTCCACGTCGAAACCCTCACCGGCTTCAAATGGCTGGCCCGCGCCGACGCGAAAGTGCCCGGCGGCACGCTGATCTACGCCTACGAAGAAGCGATCGGTCACTGCGTCGATCCCGCGGCCGTGCGCGACAAGGACGGCATCAGCGCCGCGGTCCTGGTGTGCGACCTGGTGGCCACCGCGATGCGGCAGGGCCGTTCGGTCCGGGACCTGCTCGACGATCTGGCCCGGCGGTACGGGGTACACGACGTCGCCGCGGTGTCACGCCGGGTAGCCGACGCCACGGAGGCGGCCGGAATGATGCAGCGGTGGCGGGCGGACCCACCGAAAACACTGGCCGGTTACACCACGACCCTCATCGACATCACCGACGCGCTGATCTTCACCGCAGGCGACGATGACACATCGATCAGGCTGGTGGTGCGGCCTTCCGGGACCGAGCCGAAGTTGAAGTGCTACTTGGAGATTCGCTGTGCGGTTTACGACGACCTGGATTCTTCGCGGCGGCGCGCCGCCGCCCTGCGCGAGGCGCTGATCGCTGCTGTGCAGAGCTGGTGAACAGGTTGGGGCCGAATTGCCGGTCGCCGGCATCGCCGAGACCCGGCACGATATAGGCCGACTTGTTCAGCCCCTTGTCGACCGCGGCGCAGAACACTCGCGCGTCCGGCGCCGCTTTCTCCACCGCCGCAAGGCCTTCCGGAGCCGCCACCACACAGAGCACGGTGATACCGGTTGCCCCGCGGCGCTGTAGCAGTCCGATGGCGTACACCATCGACCCGCCGGTAGCCAGCATGGGATCGAGGATTATCACCGGCCTGTCCGCAAGCTTGTCCGGCAGCGCCTCCAGATAGGGCACCGGCACGTGGCTTTCCTCGTCGCGAGCGACACCGACGAATCCCGCCTCCGCCTGCGGTATCGCGGCATGCGCGGCGTCGAGCATGCCCAGCCCGGCCCGCAGCACCGGCACCAGCAGCGGCGGCTTGACCAAGCGGGTCCCGACGGCCGAAGACACCGGGGTGCGAATCTTCACCGACTTTCGCGGTGCGTCCCGGCTGGCTTCGTAGACGAGCATCAGCGTCAGCTCGCGCAGCGCGGCGCGAAAACCGGCGTTATCGGTGCGTTCGTCACGCAGCACCGTCAGCCGGGCGGCGGCCAGCGGGTGGTCGATGACGCGAATTTCCATGTGATAGAGGGTATATAACGATCGGGCTAAGCCCTTCTGACACGCTCGCGCCCGTCCCGGAAACCGCCTGCGCCCGTTCATATAATCCGGGCGTGTTGCGCGAAATTGAAGGTCCGGTCGGCGGTGCGTATCGGGCCCTGCGGCTGCTGGGCGCGTGCGCGCTGGTGGCACTGGCGGCCAGCCCGTTGACGCCTCGCATCGGCCTTGCGGCAGCCGCCATTCCGCAACCCGCGCACATTGTCATCGTGGTCGAGGAGAACCGCTCCGAGAACGGCATCATCGGAAACAAATCGGCGCCCTTCATCACCACGCTGGCCTCGGGCGGCGCCAACATGACCCAGTCGTTCGCCGAAACCCATCCCAGCGAACCGAATTACCTGGCGCTCTTCGCCGGCAATACGTTCGGGGTGACCAAGGACGTGTGCCCGGTCAACGGCGGCGCCGCGCCGAACCTCGGCTCCGAATTGCTCGCCGCGGGTTACACATTCGTCGGTTTCGCCGAGGGCCTGCCGGCGGTCGGCTCGCCGGTCTGCAGCGCGGGCAAGTACGCGCGCAAGCATGTGCCGTGGGCCAACTTCACCAACGTGCCTGCGGCCAACTCGCTGCCGTTCTCCGCGTTTCCGATGGGCAACTACTCCAGCCTGCCGACCGTCTCGTTCGTCATCCCCAACAACGACGACAACATGCACGACGGTTCGATCGCACAGGCCGATTCCTGGCTGAACCGCGAATTGTCCGGATATGCGAACTGGGCAGTGGCCAACAACAGCCTGCTGATCGTGACGTTCGACGAGGACGACAATTCCAACGTTGGTGGCAACCGCAACCAGATCCCCACGGTGTTCTACGGCGCCCACGTCCGGCCCGGCAGCTACAGCGAACAGATCAACCACTACAACGTGCTGTCCACGGTGGAGCAGATGTACGGATTGCCCAAGACGGGCTATGCCGCCGGCGCCGCGCCCATCACCGATATCTGGGGCTAGTTCTGATGGCCCGGTAACGCGTTCGCCGGTCGTCGCTATTCTGTGCCGCATGGTTGCTGACCTCGTGCCGATTCGCCTGAGCCTGTCCGATGGTGACCGCTACACCGTGTGGGCACCCCGCTGGCGCGACTCCGGCGACGAGTGGGAGGCGTTCCTGGGCAAGGACGAGGACCTGTTCGCGTTCTCCTCCGTCGCCGACCTGGTCGCGTTCGTGCGCGCGGACGACGACAACGACCTGACCGATCACCCGGCCTGGAAGGAGCTGCGGACGGCGCACGCGCACGCCTTCGAGCCCGCCGAGGACAAGCAGTTCGACCTGATCGCCGTCGAGGAACTGGTGGCCGAGAAGCCCACCGAGGAGTCGGTGTCCGCGCTGGCCGGCGCGCTGGCCATCGTGTCGTCCATCGGATCGGTGTGTGAGCTGGCGGCGGTGTCGAAGTTCTTCAATGGCAACCCCAGCCTGGGCACCGTTTCCGGCGGAATCGAGCACTTCACCGGCAAGGCGGGCGCCAAACGCTGGCATGCGATCGCCGAGGTGATCGGGCGCAGCTGGGACGACGTGCTCGCCGCGATCGACGACATCGTCACCACCCCCGAGGTCGACTCCACGCTGTCGGACAAGGCCGCCGACGAACTGGCCGAAGAGCGCGAATCTGAAGAGCCGGACGCAGACGCCGGCACCGACGACGCCGTCGACGCCGTCGAGGAAGCGACCGTCGAGGAGTCGGCGGAGGACGACGCCGGGGCCGAAGACCAGGCCACCGACGACGAGGCCGACCGGGCGACCGCCGACACCGTGGTGCTGGGCAGCGACAAGGACTTCTGGCTGCAGGTGGGCATCGATCCGATCCGGATCATGACGAGTTCGGGCACCTTCTACACGCTGCGCTGCTACCTGGACGACCAGCCGATCTTCCTGGGCCGCAACGGACGCATCAGCGTGTTCACGTCCGAGCGCGCGCTGGCCCGCTACCTGGCCGACGAGCACGACCACGACCTGGCGGACCTGAGCACCTACGACGACATCCGTACCGCCGCGACCGACGGCTCGCTGGCGGTCGAGATCACCGAGGACAACATCTACGTGCTCAGCGGACTGGCCGACGATCTGGCCGACGGACCGAACGCCGTGGATCGCGAGCAACTGGAACTCGCCGTCGAGGTGCTCCGCGACATCGGCGACTACTCCGAGGAGAGCACCGTCGACAAGGCACTCGAGACGAGCCGGCCGCTGGGCAAGTTGGTGGCCGCCGTCCTCGAGCCCGATTCGGTCACCAAGCCGTCGCCGCCGTACGCCGCGGCGGTGCGCGAGTGGGAGAAACTGGAGCAATTCGTCGACGGGCGGCTTCGCCGCGAGTAGTACCACCGTTTGACGGGCCGGGCTTCGACGGGAAGGTTGGGTGACGTGTCGCTTCCCGGTATCGGCCCGTTACCGCTCTACGGATTCCAGCGTCCCGCCCTGTTGTTGTTCGGGCTGGTGCCGCTGGCGCTGCTGGTCGTCTACGTCTGGGTCCAGGCGCGGCGGCGCCAACGGCTGCACCGCTACACCGATACCCCCGTGGCGCAGTCGCCGTGGCGGCACCTCCCGATCGCCGTGTCGCTGTTGTGCCTGGCGCTGTTGACCCTCGCGCTGGCCACGCCCACCCACGACATGCGCATCCCGCGCAACCGCGCCGTCATCATGCTGGTGATCGACATGTCGCAGTCCATGCGCGCGACGGACGTCGAACCCAACCGGCTCAAGGCCGCCGAGCAGGCCGCTACCCAGTTCGCCGACCAGCTGACCCCGGCGATCAACCTGGGACTGGTGGAGTTCGCGGCCAACGCCACGCTACTGGTGCC
>NZ_LZMB01000093.1 GCF_001673555.1 Mycobacterium sp. 1165178.9
CCGCGCTGGCGTCCGACCGCGGCGCCGGCGCACTGGGGTTCGCCGGGACTGCCCGCCGCGATGTGGCCGCCGCGGCCGCCGGATTGACCACTCTGGCCGGCGATGAGTTCGGCGGTGGCCCAACGCTGCCGATGATGCCCGGCACCTGGAGCGACCAAGGCTCCGCCGATCGGGCGCCGCGCGGCGATGAAGGGAACAACTAGCATCCGGCTGGCCGTCACGACCTCGTCGAATCGTCCCAAGAGTCCGAGCTGGTGCGTGCTGAGATAATGACGCGGTGGCGACGCTGATGTCCGGGCGCAGGTTACGCGTCGGGTCGATGGAAGTGCTGGTGGCCCTTCTGTTGGCCTGCGCGTTGGCCGCGACGACCCTGCGCAACGCGGTCTTCGACAGTGCGGCGCTATCGACGGTGGGTACCGTGTTCTGCGGAGTCTTCGTGCAGGCGGTTCCGTTCCTGGTGCTCGGGGTAGTGGTCAGCGGAGCGATCGCGGTGTTCGTGTCGCCGCAGCGGTTGGAGAGTTGGTTGCCACGTCGGCCGGCGTTGGCCGTGGTCGCGGCCGGGGTCGGTGGCGTCGCGTTACCGGGGTGTGAGTGCGGGTCAGTTCCGTTGGCGCGGCGGTTGTTCGGCGAAGGAGGGGCGACCGGAGCCGCGGCGTTGACGTTCATGCTGGCCGCGCCGGCGATCAACCCTGTCGTCCTGGTCGCCACGGCGGTGGCGTTTCCGGGCGAACCCCGGATGGTCTTCGCCCGCATGGGGGCGTCATTTCTGACCGCGGTCGTCATGGGCTGGGCGTGGTCGCGGTGGGGTCGTGCGGAATGGATCACTCGCCGGCTGCCTGCCGCGGGAACCCAGACCGAACCGCGTTGGGTGGCCTTCGCCGAGGCGGCCCGCCACGACTTCTTGCAGGCCGCATCGTATTTGGTGCTCGGCGCGGCCGCTGCGGCGTTGCTTCACGTCGCGGTGCCGCAATGGGTGTTCACACATTTGGCGACCGACCCGGTGCTCGGGGTCGCGTTGATGGCGGCTTTGGCGGTGGTGCTCGCATTGTGTTCGGAGGCCGACGCGTTCGTGGCCGCCAGCATGACGATGGTGCCGTTGTTGCCCCGGCTCGTGTTTCTGGTTGTCGGGCCGGCCGTCGACGTCAAGTTGTTCGCGATGCAGGCGGGCATGTTCGGCCGCGCGTTCGCTGCGCGCTTTGCGCCGTGCACTTTCCTGGTGGCCACCGCGAGCGCTTGCGCGATCGGGCTTTTCGTCCTGGGCGCCCGGTGATGAGCCGCGAAGCCGAGAACACCGTGTTGCTCCTGGTGGGCATCAGCATCGCCATGATCACCGCGTCGGGTGTGTTCACCCGCTACGTCAAACCCGGGCTGTCGCCATGGCTGATCGCATCGGCCGTGGTACTCATCGGTTTGGCGCTGGCGGCGATCATCGGTGACATTCGTCGCGGAGGACCCCGAATCAGTGACGCGGCCGGCGACCACGCCCACGAGCATTCCCACCGGCCGGGCATCGCCTGGTTGCTGGTGGTCGCGGTCCTGGTGCTGATGTTCGTGGCGCCACCCGCGCTGCGGCCCTCGGCCGCCGCGCCCTCCGTGACGTCGGTATCCAATGATGTTCTGAATAGGGCATTTCCGCCGCTGCCGCCCGGACCTTCTCCAGAGGTCTCGCTCCCCGAGGTGCTGATGCGCGAAGCGCACGACTCGACCGGTGCGTTGACCAACCGGTCGATCACCGTGACCGGCTTCGTACTCAACGAGGCGCAGGGCGTCGACCTCGGTCGCATCGTCATCGTCTGTTGTGCGGCCGACGCTCAGCTGGCCCGCATCCACCTGCGCGGACCGGCCGCCGCGGCTGCGGCCGGTCTGCCCGACAACACCTGGGTTCGGGTTCAGGGCCAGGTCATACCCGCACCGCGACAACCGAATTCGCCGGCCATCCCGACCCTGCAGGCCACCGCGGTCACCCGCGTCGACGCCCCGCCCAACCCCTATGCCTACCCGCATTGAGCGGTCAGTTGCATCGGCGGGTGCCGCGTGTCCAACGCTCGTGCTGCGCGAGTTGTCCTGGGACAGGCGTGTTTTCCCACCGCCCTCGCTCCAGCCAATCGCGCAGTTGAGCCGCGGCAGCACTGTCGGCGATCGGGCCTATCCAATGCGCCGGGCCGCAGGCCACTCGGTCGTCCGTGCAGGGCTGTACCACGGCCATGACGCCCTCGCCGGTGGGCCGAGACGCACACGTGAGGGGGCCGAGCATGCAGGCGGCCGAGACCAGCATAGCGTGCGGGCAGCGCCGGATGGTGGGACGCAGTTCGTCGATCACCGATAGCTCGTGGTCGACCGCGCAAGCGGCGCAGACGATCACGGTGAATGGCCGGTCGGTGCCGCGGCGGCGCGGCGTCATGGCGCTGTGTGCCGTCCGGGGTAAGGCAGCAGCGCCATTTCCCGGGCGGTCTTGATGGCCGTCGCGACCTGACGTTGTTGCTGAACGGAAAGGCCGGTGACTTGGCGGGACCTGATCTTGCCGCGTTCGGAGATGAACACGCGCAGCGTCGCGGTGTCCTTGTAGTCGACCGCCTCGAGCCCCAGGCTGTGCAGCAGATTCTTTCTGGGCGAACGGATGCCCGGTAGCGCGGGCCGTCGGGTGCGCGAGGCTTTCCCGGCCATCACCAGCTCGCCTTCCGCACGCCGGGTAGCTGCCCGGCGTGTGCCAATTCGCGGACCCGCACGCGAGATAGCCCGAACTTGCGTAGGTGGCCCCGTGGGCGGCCGTCGACCGCGTCGCGGTTGCGCACCCGCACCGCGCTGGCGTCGCGGGGCTGGCGCGCCAACTCGTCCTGGGCCGCCGCCCGCTGCTCGGCGGTGCTCGCCGGCGAGCGGATGATCCCGTTGAGTTCGGCGCGGCGCTCGGCGTAGCGCGCCACAAGGGCGCGACGCCGGTCGTTTTTGACGATCTTGGATTTCTTGGCCATCTTCAGCGCTCCTCGCGGAACTCGACATGGCGGCGAATGACGGGGTCGTACTTGCGCAGCACCAGCCGGTCGGGGTCGTTGCGCCGGTTCTTGCGGGTGATATAGGTGTATCCGGTTCCTGCGGTGGAGCGCAGCTTGACTAGAGGACGAATCTCGTTGCGTGCCATCAGATTCGCTGCCCCTCGCGGCGCAGCCGGGCCACGACCGCCTCGATGCCGTCGCGGTCGATCACCTTGATGCCCCTGGCGCTGACCCGCAGCCGGATCCGGCGGCGCTCCGAGGGCAGGTAGTACGTCTTGAGCTGGATGTTGGGGTTGAAGCGCCGGGACGTTCGGCGGTGGGAATGCGAGACCGCGTTACCGAAACCCGGTTGCCGGCCGGTCACCTGGCAGTGGGCGGACACCGTGCACCTCCATGCGGCTAATTGAAAATCATTTTCGACAAGGTCCGGCACGAACGGTACCGTATAGGTGAGCTAGATGAAAATGACTATCAATAAGGAGGACGATGCGGACGCCCGTCATCCTGGTCGCCGGGCAGAGCGACACCGACCCGGTCGTGGGTGCGTTGCTGCGCACCCCCGGAACGCTGGTGGTCGAGCACCGGTTCGACGGCCAGGTGGTGCGCCGAACGACGGCGACGCTGTCCGGCGGTGTCTTGACGACCCACGAGACCGGCCTGGAACTCGCGCACGGATGTGTCTCGTGCACCATCCGCAACGACCTGCTGGTGTTGCTGCGCCAGTTGCACCGTCGCGACGACGTCGACCGGATCGTCGTGCACCTGGGGCCCTGGCTGGAACCCGAGCCAATCTGCCTGGCGATCAAGCACGTTCGGGTGCGCGTGGCGCCAGGTTACATCGATGGGCCGGCCGCGCTGGACGTGACGATCGCCGCCGTGGTGAGCTGTGTCGATTCGTCGACGTGGCTGAACCAGGCGCTGGGTGAGGACGAACTGGTCGACGGGCGCACCGAGGCGCAGGTGGTGGTCGGCCAGGCCGAATTCGCCGACGTGGTGGTGCTCAATCAGCTCAATCCGTTCGTGACGGCCGTGCTGCGCCGGCTGTCCCCACGGGCCCGCATCCGGGTGGGGCCCGACGGCGTCGAGGACGCGCTGAACAACCTGTATCGCGACGCCCGCCGTGGTCGCAGCGATGACCCGCACGGTCCGCTGCTGATCGGTCAGCCCCCACTGGAGTCCCGCGGCCCAACCGCTTTGGTGGAGTTCAATTCCCGGCGCCCCTTTCATCCGCAACGCCTGCACGCGTGCCTGGATCTGCTGCTGGACGGTGTGATCAGAAGCCGGGGCCGGCTCTGGCTGGCCAGCCAGCCCGACCGGGCGATGTGGTTGGAATCGGCCGGTGCCGGGCTGCGGGTGACTTCGGCCGGCAAGTGGCTGGCCGTCCTCAACGACATCGAGCTGAACGGGATCGGCGCTGAGCGAAGAGCTTTCGCCGAATTGAGCTGGGACGAGCGCCACGGCGATCGGCACACGGCGATGGTCATATTGGTGTGCGGCGCAAGTTCCGCCGACATCCTGGACGCCCTGAGCGGCGCGCTGCTCACCGACGAGGAGATGCGACATCCGCGCGACTGGGTCCGCTACGGGGACCCGTTCGGCGACTGGCACGAGGAGCCGTGCGCGGACCGGGCGGAAGCCGCCGACAATGCGGTTTGGCACACCCGGCAGGACGGTGACCCGTCGTGAAACGCGGCGTTCATCCCGACTACCACCCCGTCGTGTTCCAGGACGCCACCACCGGTGCGATGTTCCTGACCCGATCGACCCTGACAAGTTCGCGCACCGTCGAGTGGCAAACGTCGCGGGGAGCCTGCGCCTATCCACTGGTCGTCGTCGAAGTCACCTCCGATTCACACCCGTTCTGGACCGGCGGTCGTCGCATCCTCGACAGCGCCGGACAGGTGGAGAAGTACCGTCGCCGCTATGGACCCAAGTAACGACGAGCGCCATTACCGTTGCGCGCCACCGGAAAAGGTTTGTCGGTAACGCGGCGTACTGTGGGTTGGGTGCGTAGCGAAGGCGATACCTGGGACATCACCACCAGCGTGGGTTCGACCGCGTTGTTCGTGGCAGCAGCGCGGGCATTGGAGGCGCAAAAGCCCGATCCGTTGGCCGTGGATCCATTCGCGGAGGTCTTCTGCCGCGCGGTGGGCGGTTCGTGGGCGGACGTGCTCGACGGCAAGGATCCCGACCACCAGCTGAAGACCGCCGACTTCGGCGAGAATTTCGTCACCTTCCAGGGCGCCCGCACAAAGTTCTTCGACGACTATTTCCGTCTTGCGGCGGAAGCGGGCGTGCGCCAGGTGGTCGTATTGGCGGCGGGCCTGGACTCGCGCGCCTACCGCCTGGACTGGCCGGCGGCGACGACGATCTTCGAGCTCGACCAGCCGCAAGTGCTCGACTTCAAGCGCGAGGTACTCACCGGCGCCGGCGCCCAACCGCGTGCCGAGCGTCGCGAGATCGCCATCGACCTTCGTGAAGACTGGCCGCAAGCCCTGCGCGACAGCGGTTTTGACCCCGCCAAACCGTCAGCATGGATCGCCGAGGGCCTGTTGATCTACCTCCCGGCCGCAGCCGAAGAGCAACTGTTCACCGGTATCGACGGCCTGGCCGGCCACGGCAGCCACGTCGCCGTTGAGGACGGCGCCCCGATGGAGCCCGAGGACTTCGACGACGCGGTGGCTGAAGAGCGTGCCGCCACCGCGCAGGGCGACGGACGGGTGTTCTTCCAGCTGGTCTACAACGAGCGGCATGCGCCGGCCACCGAGTGGTTCGGCGACCACGGCTGGAACGCGGTCGGTACTCCGCTGGCCGACTACCTTCGGCAGGTCGGCCGTCCAGTGCCCGGACCGGACACCGAGGCCGGCCCGATGATCGCGCGCAACACGTTGGTGAGCGCCGTCAAGGCCTGACTCCCGCGGTCGCGTTTTCATGAGTTTTCGATGAGTTGACCCTGCGCCGGAACTTTTGCGCTTCGCCCTCCGACTACTAACGGGCTGATCGGTGCGTCGCCACAGCCCGGCGGCGGCGGTTTCAGCCGGCAAGGAGTCCGGAGGATGACCGCACCCGTGTGGATGGCGTTGCCCCCGGAGATCCATTCGGCGCTGCTGAGCAGCGGTCCCGGGCCAGCCGGCCTGCTGGCCGCCGCGGCCGCCTGGAGCTCGCTGAGCACTACTTACGCGTCGGCGGCCGACGAGCTCGCCGCGACCCTGGCCGCGGTGCAGGCCGGAGCGTGGGAGGGCCCTACCGCCGAGCGGTACGCCGCCGCCCACCTGCCCTATCTGGCGTGGCTGATGCGGGCCAGCGCCAACAGCGCGGTGGCTGCGGTCCGGCACGAGACCGCGGCGACGGCCTACACCGCGGCGCTGGCCGCGATGCCCACGCTGCCCGAGCTGGCCGCCAACCACACCGTCCATGGCGTGTTGGTGGCTACGAATTTCTTCGGCATCAACACGATTCCGATCGCACTCAATGAGGCGGATTACGCGCGGATGTGGGTCCAGGCGGCCACCACGATGACGACCTATCAGGCGGTCTCGACGGCGGCGGTGGCATCCGCGCCGCAGACCGATCCGGCACCCCCCATCACGAACGCCAGCGACAGCACCGGCGATGGAAGCGATGACGGCGGCGACGACATCGTCGACGATGACTCCGGCACCCCGTACGACCTGAGTTGGTGGATAAATCGATTCCTCGAGATTCCCCAGACCCTGCTTCGGGATCTCGCCGAATTTCCACAGAACCCGGCGAAGGCGATAGCGGATTTGCTTCGCGACATTCCGTTGCTCATCGCCGACGAGTTCGATCACCTAGGCGAGGCCCTTCAGGCGTTCCCGCAGCTCGCGGCCGTTCCGTTCGCCGTGCCTGGGGGATTTGGAGGCGGCATAGCGGGTCTGACCCTGCTGGCCGGGATCCAGCCCGGCGAGGCCCCGGTTCCGGAGCCCGCCATCGTGCCCGCACCGATGCCGGAGGCGCCCAGTGCGCCGGCTGTCAGGACCGCTCCGGTCGTGAGCGCCGCACCGGTCACCGCGCCTTCGTCCTCTCCCGTCTCCACTCCCGCTCCGGCGCCCACGCCGGCCCCGGCCCCGGCGACCGCAGCGCCACCCCCGCCGCCCGTGACCGGCGGCGAGGTGGTCGCCTTCCCCTATTTGGTGGGTGGGCCCGGCATAGGCACCGACTCCGGCATGGGCAGCGGCGCGCAGCGCAAGTCGTCCGAGCCGCGTTCCGCCGCGGCCGCCGCACCGGCCGCGGCGCCGGTGTCCGAAAGGCAGCGGGCGCGGCGGCAACGTCGCGCGACGATGAAAGATCATTACCGCGGCTACGAGTACATGGACCTGGAGTCGGATGGCGGGCCGATACCCGATCCGGGCTTGTCGGTGGCATCGGATCGCGGCGCGGGGACATTGGGCTTTGCGGGAACGGCGCCGGTCGGTGGTACCGAGGCGACCGGGCTGACGACGCTGGCAGGTGACGAGTTCGGAAACGGACCCTCGGCGCCGATGCTGCCGGGCAGTTGGGACAGCGATTAATGGGGGAACTTTTTCGGCCCGCCGGCCGACTACTGGCTGCGTGATCGTTTCGCGGCTACCGGTCGTGGCGGTCGTCGAACCCACCCGATCGTCAAGGAGCCGTTGCTATGACCGCGCCCGGTGCGGACGGTGTCGTTCCTGATCCGAACGGCCGTGAGGGACGGCCGCCAGGGTGCGCGAGCCGAGTTGATAATGAAAATGATTTTCATTAAGGTGAAGGCTTGCTATGGGGCCGTCCCAGGCGCGGCTGCGAGCACGCCGAAAATGCGGCTATTACACGGCGAAATCATCCTCAATAGCGGTAAAAGAAGGACAGTGCAGTGGTGAGCCGGATAGACCCAAACGCCTCGACAGTTAGCTTATGCAATGCTAACTTCAGGCGGGTTAGGTTAGGGGAGACTACATACATGAAAAGACGCGGCCGTGGAGCGCGGTGACACCGGCATGCTCACAGCTCAGCCCGTTAATTCGCGCGTCGACGAGGACGTCGTCAGCCGGTTCGCCACGTGCTGTCGCGCGCTGGGCATCGTCGTGTACCAACGTCAGCGCCCTGCCGATCTCGCCGCCGCGCGCTCCGGATTCACCGCGCTGACCCGCATCGCCCACGACCAGTGCGACGCGTGGACGGGCCTGGCGGCCGCCGGCGATGTGTCCCTGCGGGTGCTCGAGGCGGTATCGCGCCACGTCGCGACCGCGGGGACGCTGCAGCGCCAGGTCGACCTGGCGCCCGGCTCGCTGGGCTTCCGCTACGACACCGGACTGTATTTGCAGTTTCGCGCCACGACGCCCGACGACTTCCATCTCGCCTATGCGGCCTCGCTGGCAACGGCCGGACGATTTGCTGACGCCGACGAGATCGTCGCCGGCCTGACCGCCGGCCGCCCGACCTGGCGCGAGGCCCGCTGGGTGTCCGTCGTCATCAACTACCGCGCCGAGCGCTGGTCTGACGTCGTCAAGCTGCTGACCCCGATTGTCAACGACCCGGATCTGGACGAGGCGTTCGCGCACGCCGCCAAGATCGCCTTGGGCACCGCGCTGGCGCGGCTGGGCATGTTCGCCCCGTCGCTGTCCTACCTGGAGGAGCCCGACGGTCCCGTCGCGGTGGCCGCCGTCGACGGCGCGCTGGCCAAAGCGCTGGTGCTGCGCGTGCACGTGGACGAGGACTCGGCGAGCGAGGTGCTGCAGGATCTGTACGCCGCGCATCCCGAGAACGAGCAAGTCGAACAGGCCCTGACCGACACCAGTTTCGGGATCGTGACCACCACCGCGGCCCGCATCGAGGCACGTACCGATCCGTGGGACCCCGAAACCGAGCCCAGCGCCGAGGATTTCGTCGACCCCGCGGCGCACGAACGCAAAGCCGTGCTGCTGCACGAGGCGGAGCGCCAGCTCGCCGAATTCATCGGGCTCGATGAGGTCAAGAACCAGGTGTCGCGCCTGAAGAGTTCGGTCGCCATGGAACTGGTCCGCAAGCAGCGTGGCCTCGCGGTCGCGCAGCGCGCCCACCACCTGGTCTTCGCAGGCCCGCCCGGGACAGGTAAGACCACCATCGCCCGCGTGGTTGCCAAGATCTATTGCGGCCTGGGGCTTTTGAAGCGGGAAAACATCCGAGAGGTGCACCGCGCCGACCTCATCGGCCAGCACATCGGTGAGACCGAGGCCAAGACCAACGCGATCATCGACAGCGCACTCGACGGCGTGCTGTTCCTCGACGAGGCCTACGCGCTGGTCGCCACGGGTGCCAAGAACGACTTCGGGCTGGTGGCCATCGACACGCTGCTGGCGCGGATGGAGAACGACCGCGACCGCCTGGTGGTCATCATCGCCGGATACCGCGCCGACCTGGACAAGTTCCTGGATACCAACGAGGGTTTGCGATCTCGGTTCACCCGCAACATCGACTTTCCTTCCTACGCACCGTCGGAGCTGGTCGAAATCGCCAACACGATGGCCGAGCAGCGCGACAGCATCTTCGAACCGTCCGCGCTCGAACACATGGAGGCGTTGTTCACCAAGCTGGCATCCGAGTCGACTCCGGATGCCAACGGAATCTCGCGACGCAACCTCGACATCGCCGGTAACGGTCGGTTCGTCCGAAACATCGTCGAACGCTCCGAAGAAGAACGAGAGTTCCGGCTCGACCATTCGGAACACGCCGGCACCGGCGAATTCAGTGACGAGGAGCTGATGACGATCACCGACGACGACGTCGAACGGTCCGTAGAGCCGCTGCTGCGCGGCCTTGGCCTGTCGGTGCCGGCATGAGCAACGAGTCCGACGAGCGCCGTTCGTTCACCTCTCGCACCCCGGTCAACGACAATCCCGACCAGGTCGAGTACCGTCGCGGTTTCGTCACGCGCCACCAGGTCACCGGCTGGCGGTTCGTGATGCGCCGCATCGCCTCCGGTATCGCGCTGCACGACACCAGGATGCTGGTCGACCCGCTGCGCACGCAATCTCGCGCGGTGGCCATGGGAGCGGTCCTTCTGGTCACCGGCTTGGCGGGTTGCTTCGTGTTCTCCCTGATCCGGCCGAGCGGGACGGTGGGCACCAACGCCATACTGGCGGACCGGTCGACGGCGGCTCTGTATGTCCGAGTCGGCGACGACTTGCATCCGGTGCTCAACTTGACCTCCGCCCGGCTGATCACCGGCCACGCGGTCGATCCCACCATGGTGAAAAGCAGTGAGCTGGACCGCTTTCCGCGCGGCAACCTGATCGGCATACCTGGCGCGCCGGAACGCATGGTGCAAAACCCCTCGCACGACGCGAACTGGACGGTGTGCGACTCGGTCAGCGAGCCGGCCCAGGGTGGGCATGCGGCCCACAGCACCGGCGTCACCGTGATCGCGGGCGGGCCGGACAGCAGCGGTGCGCGAGCGGCGACGCTCCCGTCGCGGCAGGCGATCCTCGTCGACCGGGACGGCAGCACGTGGCTGTTGTGGGACGGCAGGCGTTCGCAGATCAACTTGACCGACCACGCCATCACGAACGCACTTGGCTTGGGGCAGAACAACTCCGAGATTCCCGCGCCCCGGCCCATCGCTCTGGGCCTGTTCAACGCGATACCCGAGGGGCCGCCGCTGACGGCGCCGGTCATCCCGAACGCCGGAGCCCCGGCGCCGTTCAGTGTGCCCGCACCGATCGGCGCGGTCGTGGTCTCCTACGCCCTGGACCAGAGTTCCTCGGGCGCGCCGCGCTACTACGCGGTCATGCCCGATGGTTTGCAGCAGATCTCGCCGGTGCTCGCTGCGATCCTGCGCAACACCAATTCCTATGGACTGGACCAACCGCCGCGGCTGGGTGCCGACGCGGTGGCCAAGCTGCCGGTCTCGCGGATGCTGGACACCGCGCGGTATCCGGATCAACCGATCAGCGTGGTCGACGCGGCCAAATCCCCTGTCACATGCGCCTATTGGAGCAAGCCGGCCGGGGCCGCGACCAGCTCGCTGAACCTGATGTCGGGCTCCGCGCTGCCGATCGCCGAATCGATACACACCATCGACCTGGTGAGCGGCGGGGCGGCGACGACCGCCACCCGGGTCGCCCTGGCGCCGGGCACCGGCTACTTCACCCAGACGGTCGGCGGGGGGCCGGACTCGCCGGGCACCGGCTCGCTGTTCTGGGTCTCCGACACCGGTGTCCGCTACGGCATCGACAACGAGGCCGAGCACTCGGCCGCCGGGCACGGCAAAACGGTTGAGGCGCTGGGCCTTAGCGGCTCGCCAGTCCCCGCCCCGTGGTCGGTGCTGTCGCTGTTCGCCAATGGTCCGACGTTATCGCGCGCCGACGCGCTGCTGGCACATGACGGGCTGACGCCCGATCAGAAGCCCGGCCGCGTGGCATCTGCCGAGGGAGCCTCCCGATGAGCCGACTGATTTTCGAAGCGCGCCGCCGGCTGGCGCCGCCGGTGACCCGCAAGGGCACCATCGCCATCGAGGCGCCGCCCGAGCTGCCCCGGGTGATTCCGCCGTCGTTCCTGCGGCGGGCGATGCCCTATGTGCTGGTGATCCTGATCGTCGGCATGGTCGTCGCGCTGTTCGCCACCGGGATGCGGCTGATCTCGCCGCAGACGTTGTTCTTCCCGTTCGTGCTGTTGCTCGCCGCGACCGCGATGTATCGCGGCAACGACAACAAGACGCGCACCGAGGAGGTCGACGCCGAACGCGCCGACTACCTGCGCTACCTCTCGGTGGTCCGGGACAACATCCGCACCCAGGCCACCGCGCAGCGCGCCGCCGCACAGTGGTCCCACCCGGAGCCGGCCGCGCTGGCGGCGGTGCCGGGATCCCGCCGCCAATGGGAGCGTGACCCGCACGATCCCGACTTCCTGGTGCTGAGGGCCGGCCGCCATCACGTACCGTTGGCCACCGCCTTGCGGGTAAACGACACCGCGGACGAAATCGACCTGGAGCCGGTGTCGCACAGCGCATTACGCAGCCTGCTCGACACCCATCGCACCGTGCGCGACGTGCCGACCGGGATCGACCTGGCCAAGGTCTCCCGGATCACCGTGCTAGGCGCGGAAGGCGAGGTGCGTGCCGCGCTGCGCGCTTGGATCGCTCAGGCGGTGACCTGGCATGACCCGACCGTGCTCGGGGTCGCGCTGGTCACCCCGAATCTGGAGAACTCGGACTGGTCGTGGCTGAAGTGGTTGCCGCACATCGACGTTCCCGGTCAGCTCGACGGGGTCGGACCGGCCCGCTTCATGTTCACCAACGCCGACGACTTGGTCGCGAGCCTCGGTTCGGCCCTCCTCGACCGTCCGGAGTTCACCGGTGAGTCCGCCGCCGCCCTCCGCCACCTGCTGATCGTCGTCGACGACCCCGACTACGACCTGAACGCGTCGGCGCTGGCGCTGGGCAGGGCCGGTGTCACCGTCGTGCACCGCAGCGCCACGGCGCCCAACCGCGAGCAGTATTCGGATCCGGAGAGGCCGATCCTGCGCGTCGCAAGTGGCGCCATCGAGCGCTGGCAGACCGGCGGTTGGCAGCCCTACATCGACAACGCCGACGGATTCGGTGCCGACGAGGCGGCGCACCTGGCGCGCCAGTTGTCGCGCTGGGACTCCAATCCGACGCACACTGGGCTGCGATCGGCGGCCACCCGCGGTGCCACGTTCACCACGATGCTGGGCATTTCGGATGCCTCCCAACTGGACGTGCCCACGCTGTGGGCGCCGCGCCGCCGCGAGGACGAGTTGCGCGTTCCGATCGGGGTCACCGCGACCGGTGAGCCGTTAATTTTCGACCTCAAGGACGAAGCCGAGGGCGGCATGGGCCCGCACGGGCTGATGATCGGTATGACGGGTTCGGGTAAGTCGCAGACCCTGATGTCGATCCTGTTGTCGCTGTTGACGACTCATTCGGCGGATCGATTGATCGTCATCTACGCCGACTTCAAGGGCGAGGCCGGCGCCGACAGCTTCCGTCACTTTCCGCAAGTCGTCGCCGTCATCTCCAACATGGCCGAGAAGAAGTCGCTGGCCGACCGGTTCGCCGACACGCTGCGCGGCGAGGTGGCTCGCCGGGAGACGTTGCTGCGTGAGACCGGCCGCCAGGTGCAGGGCAGCGCGTTCAACTCGGTGGTCGAGTACGAGGCGGCCATCGCCGCCGGACACGACCTGCCGCCCATCCCAACGCTGTTCGTGGTCGCCGACGAGTTCACCCTGATGCTGGCCGATCACCCGGAATACGCGGAGCTGTTCGATTACGTTGCGCGTAAAGGCCGCTCGTTCCGCATCCACATCCTGTTCGCATCGCAGACGCTGGATGTCGGCAAGATCAAGGACATCGACAAGAACACCTCCTACCGCATCGGTCTGAAGGTGGCCAGTCCCAGCGTGTCTCGCCAGATCATCGGTGTTGAGGATGCCTACCACATCGAGTCCGGCAAGGAGCACAAGGGCGTGGGCTTCTTGGTGCCCGCTCCGGGTGCGACGCCGATCAAGTTCCGCAGCACCTACGTGGACGGCATCTACGACCCGCCGGTCAAGGCCAAATCCTTTGTGGTGCCGTCTATCCCGGAGCCGAAGCTGTTTACGGCCGGACGAGTCGAACCGGATCAGGACACCGTGATCACCGCGCCGGAGGAAGACGAATTGACCGGGCCGCCGCGCAAGCTGATCGCCACCATCGGCGATCAACTCGCCGGCTACGGTCCGCGGGCGCCACAGCTGTGGCTGCCACCGCTGGACGAGCCGATCCCGTTGACCGCCATGCTGGCCCGCGCCGGCGTGCCGCCCCGGCAGTGGCAATGGCCGCTCGGCGAGATCGACAAGCCGTTCGAGATGCGCCGCGACCCATTGGTGTTCGACGCCGCCTCGTCGGCCGGAAACATGGTCATCCATGGTGGCCCGAAATCGGGCAAGTCGACCGCGCTGCAGACGTTCATCCTGTCCGCGGCCAACCTGCACTCGCCGCGCGAGGTCACCTTCTATTGCCTGGATTACGGCGGCGGCAAGCTGAGGGCGCTCGAAGACCTGGCGCACGTCGGCAGCGTGGCCTCGGCGCTGGAGCCCGAACGCATCCGGCGCACCTTCGGCGAACTCGAGCAGCTGCTGCTGTCTAGGCAGCGCCGAGAGGCCTTCCGGGACAAGAACGGTGCCGCCCCCGACGACGGGTTCGGCGAGGTGTTCCTGGTCATCGACAACCTCTACGCGTTCGGCCGGGACAACACGGACCAGTTCAACACCCGAAACCCGTTGCTGGCCAGGGTCAGCGAGCTGGTCAACATCGGCCTCGCCTACGGCATACACGTCGTCGTCACCACCCCCAGCTGGCTGGAGGTGCCGCTGGCCATGCGCGACGGCCTCGGCCTGCGCCTCGAGCTCAAGCTGCACGATCCTCGCGACAGCAACGTGCGGGTGGTCGGCGCCCTGCGCCGGCCAGCCGAAGCGGTGCCGCACGATCAGCCCGGACGCGGATTGACCATGGCCGCTGAGCATTTCCTGTTCGCCTCCCCCGAGCTGGACCAGGTCGCCGCGCTCAACGCGCGCTACCCCGGGCTGACCGCGCCGCCGGTGCGGTTGCTGCCGACCAACCTCGTGCCGGAATCGGTCGGATCGTTGTATCGCGGGCCGGAGCGGGTCGTCATCGGCCAGCGCGAGGAAGATCTCGCACCTGTGGTGGTCAACTTCGCGGAGAACCCCCTGCTAATGGTGTTCGGCGACAGCAAGTCTGGAAAGACCACGCTGCTGCGCCACCTCATTCGCACCGTGCGCGAGCACTCCACGCCCGATCAGGTGGCCTTCACGGTGCTGGATCGGCGGCTGCACCTCGTCGACGAACCGCTGTTCCCCGACAACGAATACACCGCCAACATCGACCGGATCACCCCGGCGATGTTGGGCCTGGCCAACCTCATCGAATCGCGGCGACCACCGGCCGGCCTGTCACCTGCAGAGCTGGCCCACTGGCGCTACGCCGGCCACACCCACTATCTGATCATCGACGACGTCGACCAGATACCGGATTCGCCGGCGATGAGCGGCCCCTACGTCGGGCAGCGGCCCTGGACGCCGCTGATCGGATTGCTTTCGCAGGCAGCCGATCTAGGGCTGCGGGTGATCGTCACCGCACGTGCCACCGGTTCGGGACACGCCCTGATGACCAACCCGCTGCTGCGCCGGTTCAACGACCTGCAGGCGACCACGCTGATGCTGGCGGGTAATCCGCAGGACAGCGGCAAGATCCGCGGTCAGCGGTTCGGGCGGTTGCCCGCCGGGCGGGCGATCCTGTTGGGCGACAGCGACGCGCCGACATACGTGCAGCTGGTCAACCCGTTGATCGGGGAGTCCGTGATCGAGGGCGCCAACGAAGGTTTCGCCCACTGATGTTTACGCAAGTCCAGGAAGGACTAGGGAAGGAGTAACCATGACCCTGCGAGTGGTTCCCGAAGGTCTGGCCGCGACCAGCGCCGCGGTGGAGGCCCTGACGGCGCGGCTGGCGGCCGCGCACGCGGCGGCGGCTCCGGCGATTACCGCCGTGGTGCCTCCGGCGGTCGACCCGGTGTCGCTGCAAACGGCTGTCGGATTCAGCGCTCAGGGCCAGGAGCACTCCGTTGTGGCGGCCCAGGGCGTCGAAGAGCTGGGCCGCGCTGGTGTCGGCGTCGGGGAGGCCGGCGCAAGCTATCTCGCGGGCGACTCCGCGGCCGCTGCGACGTTCGGAATCGCGAGCGCCTGAGAATGACTGGCCCTTTGGCCCCCCTAGGGTCCACTATCTGGATGGCTTCGCCACCCGAGGTGCATTCGGCGTTGCTCAGCGCGGTCCAGGGCCGGGGCCGCTGTTGGCGGCCGCCGGCGCCTGGACTTCGCTGAGCACCCAATACGCCTCGGCGGCAGCCGAACTCAGTGGGCTGCTGGGGGAGGCCCAGGCGGGGGCCTGGGAGGGACCGAGCGCCGAGCAATATGTGGCCGCCCACCTGCCGTACCTGGCCTGGCTGCAGCAGGCCAGTGCCGATAGCGCGGGTGCCGCCGCCCAGCAAGAGGTCGCGGCGACGGCGTACACCGCCGCGCTGGCCGCCATGCCGACGCTGGCGGAACTGGCCACCAATCACACCGTGCACGGAGTGCTGGTGGCGACGAACTTCTTTGGCATCAACACCATTCCGATCGCGGTCAACGAGGCCGACTACGCGCGGATGTGGGTCCAGGCGGCCACCACCATGGGCACATACCAGGCCGTGTCGGGTTCGGCTCTGGCCGCGACGCCGCGCACCACGGCGGCGCCTCCCATCGTCAATCCCGGCGGCCAAACGAACAGTCTCGCGGCCAACGCCACGCAGAACAGCCTTGGGGATTGGTTGCAGAACTTCCTCCAGCAGCTGTCCAAATTCCTGCAGGACTTCCTGCAGAACATCCAGCAGATGTTGCAGAACCTGCCGGCGCTGCTCGCGGCCAACGGGCCGCTGCTGTTCTTCGTTGCCTACCAAGTGTTCTTCAACGCCGTCGGTTGGCCGACCTGGGGCGCGATCCTGACCGCGCCGTTGCTGATTCCGCTACTGCTGGGCATCGGGCTCGGTTCCCTGCTCACCACACCCGTTGAGGTCGAGCCGGATACCAATGCCGCCCCCGCCGCCGTGGCCCCCGTGCTGACGTCGAACAAGCCGACCATGCTGCCGGCGGTCGCACTGGCCCCGACGGTGGCGACCCCGGCCGGGGCCCCGGCCACCACGGTTGCCGCGGGCTCTCCTGCCCCCGCCGCGCCGGCGCCGGCAGCCGCGGCGAGCAACTTCGCCTACCTGGTGGCCGTGGGGGGTGACCCGGACGCCGGGGTCGGACCCACATTGGGCGGCCGCGGCGGAGTCAAGGCTCCGGCGGCGACCATCCCGGCGGCGGGTGCCGCGGCGGCGAGCCGCGCCGAGTCGCGGGCGCGGCGCAGGCGGCGGGCCGCGCTTCACGACCACGCGGACGAGTACGCGGACATGGACTCCGACTTCGGTGTTGCCCCGGATTTCGGCGACGAGGAGGAACTGGCTGCGGCCGTCGCGTCCGCCCAGGGGGCTGGGGCACTCGGGTTCGCCGGAACGACGCAGCGACGCAGGGCTTTTCAGGCGACCGGATTGACCAAGCTGGCCGAGGACGACTTCGGTGGTGGCCCGCGGATGCCGATGGTGCCGGGCACGTGGGAGCACGAGGCCGGTAACGGAGCAAACCCAACCGAGCCCGGGAAAGGGGGTTAAGGCAGTCAGCCAGATCAAGGTGAATTACCGAAACCCCAACGGACGCAACAGAAAGGAATCAACATGAGTATGTTGGACGCGCACATTCCGCAGTTGGTGGCCGCACAGTCGGCGTTCAGCGCCAAGGCGGCGTTGCTGCGCAGCACGATCAGCCAGGCCGAGCAGGAAGCGATGTCGGCGCAGGCGTTCCACCAGGGCGAGTCCTCGGCCGCCTTCCAGGCCGCGCACGCGCGGTTCGTCGAGGTCGCCGCGCGAGTCAACACCCTGCTGGACATCGCCCAGGCCAACCTCGGGGACGCCGCCGGGACCTACGTGGCCGCGGATGCCGCCGCCGCGTCTGGTTACACCGCCTTCTGATCTCACCGCTAGCAACCGCGAAAGGACTTGTCATGTCGCAGATCATGTACAACTACCCGGCGATGTTGAACCACGCCGCCGATATGTCGGGCTACGCCGGCACCATGCAGGGGCTCGGTTCCGATATCGCCAGCGAGCAGGCAACATTGTCGAACGCCTGGCAGGGTGACACCGGTATGACCTACCAGGTGTGGCAGGCCCAGTGGAACCAGGCGATGGAAAGCTTGGTGCGCGCCTACCAGTCGATGGCCAGCACCCACGAGGCGAACACCATGTCCATGCTGGCCCGCGACCAGGCCGAAGCCGCCAAATGGGGCGGTTAGGCCGCGACTGAACGAGCCTGATGAACTCAGCGCCCAACGCGGTCGAGCTGACGGTCGATCACGCTTGGTTCATCGCGGAAACGATTGGGGCGGGGAGCTTTCCCTGGGTATTGGCGATCACCTCGCCCTATCGTGATGCCGCGGAACGCAGCGCGTTCCTCGACCGGCAGAAGGCTGAGCTCACCGAACTCGGTCTGGTCTCGGAAGACGGAGTCGTCAACCCCGCGGTCGCCGAGTGGATCAAAGTGGTGTGTTTTCCGGAGCGGTGGCTGGACATG
>NZ_LZMB01000094.1 GCF_001673555.1 Mycobacterium sp. 1165178.9
GGAGCCGTTCAAGTCGCTACCGCCCGAGCAGATTGCGCAAACCATCGCGCCGAACCTGCAGCGCTACCTTACCGGCGATCTGCCGGACGGCCCTGTGCCATGAGCCGGGCGTGCTCGTCGTCACCGACGTCGCGCGCCTCGTCGATGAGCAGCACCGGGATGTCGTCCTCGATGCGATACGCGCGCCGCAACCGTGGGTTGTAGAGCAGCTCGGACCCGACCAGCACCAGCGGTCCCCGGTCGTCCGGGCACACCAAGATGCTCAGCAGCGCATCGTCGATCATGAAGGCGCTCCAGTCAGCTCGGAACGGGCCCCGCTGGTCATGCGGCGATACTGGTTGGCCTCGGCGTCGAAGTACCAGACCTGTCGCCCGGCCTTCGGGATCCCGGCCGCCCGGAGGGCACTGACGGTGGGCCGGAACGTCGCGCTCAGGTTCATCTCCGGCACGACGCACACGATGTCGGGTCCCAGGCCGATCGGAAGCTTGGCGAAGGCCTCGGTCAGGTCGGCCGCGGTGATGGAGGCCCCCGGCAACAGCGTCACCGCCGACGCCGCCACCTCGTGGTCGCCCACCGGCACGTTGTAGGTCACCGCGAGGTCGACGCCGTTGATGCAACCCAGAGCGTCGGTGACCGGCTCGGCGAAGACCAGGCCGCGCGCGGTGCGCACCACCGAGCCACGCCGGCCCGCCAGCCAGTAGTCGCCGTCGTCGTCGCGGTAGAACAGGTACTCGGTCGAAATCCACGTGTCGCCGGCGGCGAAGACGCCGCGCTTGACCGAGGCGCTCGGATCGACCGGGCCGTTGGTCGCCGCGAGCAGGACGCCGACCTGGTTGGGTTCGGCGATCCGCACGAAGCCCCTCTCGGTCTCCAGGATCAGGTCGTGCTCGACGTCGTAGGCGCCCAACTCGATTCGCCCGGCGCCCGGCAGCGGACGGCCCTTGCTACCGAGCTTGGCGCCGGACACATTGGCCAGCACTGCGTGCCCGTCGGTGGTGGCGAAGAACTCGACGACGTGGGCGGGCGCGAACGCCTCGACGACCCGTCCCCAGAGGCCGGTGGGCATGCCGGAACCGATGAACAGCCGCACCGGGTGATTGCCCTGCAGGACGAATGCGGGATCGTCGACGATCTCGCGGAGCATGGCCCAGGTGTAGGACACCACGGTGACGCCGTACTGACGCACCTCCTGGACGAATCGGTCGCGGTTCAGGCCGCGCGACAGCGCGATGCGGGTGCCGCCGACCACCGCGCCGCCGAGGCTGACCAATAGCGCCGATTCGTGGTGCAGCGGCGTCAGGCAGTAGACGGTGTCGCGGCGATCCAGGGAGGCCGTCGATGCGGTACCGAAGGCGGACACCGCCCAGCGGTAGTTGGTGATCTGCTTGGCCACCAGTTCGCCGCCAGCCGCGCTGAACGCGATGAACGCCAGATCGCGGGCCAGTCCCGGGTTGGGGCGGTACCACCCGGGCAGGTCGACGGCGTCCGGGTCGATCTGCTCCATGTCGATGACGTCGGAATCGTCGGGCAGGTGCAGATCCCGCGACTCCCCGCCGCCGAGGACCAGCACCTGGCGCAGGCCTTGGCGGTCGGACCCGCGCACCGCGTCGAGGTTGGTGGGGTCGGTGAGCAGCTCGGTCACTCCCCCGAGCCGCACCGAGGCGGCGAGGTCGGCGTCGGGCCGCATCACCACCGCGATGGCACCGAGCCGGGATAGCGCGGCGATGGCCACGAGTGCGCTGGGGCGGGTCTCCATCAGCACGCCGACTCGGTCCCCTTGCCGCACCCCGACCTCGATCAGGCCGCGGACGACGTTGTTGACGCGCCGGTTCACCGCGTCGTACGTGTGCACTCGGCCGTCGAACAGCAGGAATTCGCCCTGGGGCGCGTCGTGCGCCTGTTCTTCGATGATGCGGCCCAGCGAAATCCGGGTGTGGTCGTTGATCTGGCCGAGCCGGACCAGTCGCGGAATGGTGCGGGCCGTCTCGACGGCCAGGGTGCGCACCGACTTGTTGGCCGCGACGACGGTGGTGGCCGCTCCGCGCACCAGCCCCAGCGCCGCCTCGGAAACTTCACCAACCCCGTGCGCGACGCGCGAGCTCAATGCGACGCCGCTGTCGGTGTGCTCGGCGGGCTGATCGGCCATCAAGTCGATGCTCTCCGGTTTGTCGCCTCCGACGGACAGCCACTTCACCCATTCGGCCACGGTCGGCCAACTCTGTTGCGCCGCCTTGGACCCGACAACCAAACCGAAATGACCTGTCCGGATGGTCGATTCGTACACTTCGGCGTCGGGCGCGGCCCGCCGGATACCGCGCACGGACGCCGGCTGGCCGATGTCGTCCACCTCGCCGACGAACGCCAGCACCGGACAGGTGATGTCGGTGAGGGTGACCATTTGGCCATTGACGGCGAAGCCGCCGGTCATCATCCGGTTGTGGGCGATGAACTGCTTGAGCAGTTCGGAGATCGCCGGGCCCGACCAGGCGATCCAGCCTTCCCGCTCGAGGAACCGGCGCTGTTGCTCACGCGGGAGCAGCGCCTCCCGGTCGTGCAGCTGGCGCACGAAGTCGACGCGCGCTTTGGCGGTCTTGAGCGGATCGAGCATCTGGAAGCCGGTCCGCGCCATCCAGCTCGGGATGGCCAGCCGGCTGAAGACGTGGTCGGCCATGAAGTTGGCGGCGGGTGCGGCGAAGTTCGCTGGGATACCCATGGGCAGGGCGGCCAGGGTGTCCACCGGCGATCCGAAGGTGACGATGCTGGCCAGGCTTTTCGAACGCCGGTAGGCGGCGACCTGGTAGCACCACATGCCGCCCTGCGAGTAGCCGACCAGATGGATGTCGCTGCCGGTGGTGTCCCTCACCGTGTCGATGGCCTGACTTAGCGCGACGATGTGGTCGGCCAGGGTGCGGCGCATGCCGCCCTCGACCTTGTCGGGTTCGCCGAAGTCGATGACCCAGGGGTCAAGCCCACGGGCGTGCAGGATTCCCACGGCGCCTTCGTCGCGAGTGACGTCCCACATGTCCGCGGACATCATCATCGGGTGCACCATCAGCACTGGCGGCCCGGCGGGCGCCTGGCCATCCCGGCTGTCCGGCGGAAAGTATCGCCGGAGTTTGTACATCGGCACGCTCTCGACGATCTGAGACGGCGACGGGACACTGCCGGTTTCCAAGCCCCCCAGTCGCAAGACTTCCAGCCCGTTCTGCGCTGTGGCGATCAGCCGCTCGACCGGTCGTGTGACCATCGAAAAATTGAGATCCACTGCTGCTCCCTGAGTGTTGACAGCTTGGACATCATGGCACATCAGGCCAGCTCCGAATCGCCTCCTCTCCGGTCGACAGCGACGCCGCGGTCGCACCCCAGCATCCCGGCCGGCACTACAGGGGGATGTCCGCGGCGCCTTGAGGCGCAACCAGGACCGGCACGGCCGCGACGAGTAGTCCAATGACCGTGGCCAGCGCAACGTCCCTCATGGTTCCGACCCATCCGTCGACTGTGATCGGCGACCTTAAGGTCGCGGTCGCGGCTCGGTGTGAGGTGAGAACCAGCCCTGCACCCGTGAGAACAGCGCGGCGGCATCATTCCGATCGGGCGCTGCCGGTCCGGTCTTTGTGGCTATACAGGTATCGACAGGAACTGCCTAGCCAACCGGCAGGAGCACCACAATGAATCCCGCCTGAGGGGTTTTGAGTACTTTCGGCGTGACGCCTTACACGTC
>NZ_LZMB01000095.1 GCF_001673555.1 Mycobacterium sp. 1165178.9
AGCCTCGAAGCCGTCTTTTGACGTTCCGGTCCCTACGTGGATGACGACCGCGCCGCGGTCGGTGAGCCGATGCACTGTCTCCAAATACGTATTGAGGTCAGTGATGTCCTGGAAAATATTACGGAGGTATGCGGTCAGGTCGCCCGACTCGATCAGTGCGAGGCTCCGGTGGTCGATGTTGATCATGTTCGGTGATATCGCAGCGAGTTCGTGACGATTGGCCGCGGCATACGCCTGCATGACGACCGACCACGTCTGCGCGTGGGCGGTCGCTTCGCCGGCAAGGTATCTCGTATCGAGTTCTTCGAAGGCGGCGTTGAAGTCTTCGGGGTCGAACGAGATGAGCGCCTCGATCAACTCTTCGGTGTCGACCTCGACGAGGCAGAGCACTTCGGTGTGGAACGACTCGGGCGCGCGGTCACTGTTTGACCATCGCCAGCGAGCAAGGGCGAGCCGCTCCCCGCGGGTAGCGATAAGCCCCAAATTCTCGACGGCAAAATCTGTTACCGCTCGCATGTTTTCGATTACGAGATCGCGCCCGCGCCAAACGCCGCCGTTTACGACGCGACGGCGGTCGTCGTAAACAATGTTATCGGCAAAGATGTCCGCGATAGCCGCCCAGTCGTCGGCGGCGAAGTACCTATACATGCGCTCGTTGACCCGGGCCGCAGTGTTTTCGAGCCGACTCGTTTGTAAATGCAGCTCGTCGAAGCGCGCGAGCGCATTGTCAAGCTCTTCCTCGTCGAAGATCTCGACGCGGGTTGCTAAGTCACCTTCGAATGTGAAAAGGGCGATGTTCTGCCACTCGGCGTCTACGCCTTGGCGCGAGGTCCCGCGCAGCGCTTGGGTGATGACGGCCCCGAGATCGCTCAGTCGATGCACCGCCACGATATGGTGGCGGACATCAGGGGTGTCGTCAAAGGTGGCGCGGACGAACGGGACGATGTCGCCTGGCGCGAAGGCGATCCCGCGCCGGTGGTCGATGTTGACAAAACCAGGTGCTATTGGCGGTATCTCGTGCCGGTTGAGCGTGGCGTGGGTGTCTGCAATGAGCGACCACGTGTGCGCATAAGGGGCCGCCTCGCCGGCGAGATAGCGGGCGTCGAGCTCCGCGAAGGCGGCGTCGACGTCGTCCACGTCGAACTGGACGTGCGCCGCGATCCGGCCGTCGGTGTCGATCTCAACGACAACGAGCCCTTCGGAGACGAACTGTCCGTTTTGCGGGTCGCGGTTCGGAGATTGCCTACGGTTGAGGACGAGGCGCTCCCCACGGATCGCGATGACGGTCAACTTTGTGATCTCCGGCGCCGCAGCGTCGACAAGTGCTCGCATATTTGCGAGCACGACATCGCGGCCGTCCCAGAAACCGACATTCGCCACGTTGCGTTGAGTGTCGTCGATGAAACTGTCTTCGGTGAGAATCTCGGCCATCGCCGCCCAGTTACGGGAGTTCCAGTATGCAAAAAAGCGGTGCTCTGCTCGGCTTGCCGCGTTCTCCAATTGCTGCACCCGCGGGTGCAATTCGTCAAAGCGGGCGAGGGCGGCGTCCAGGTCCGCCTCGTCGAACACCTCGCACCGGACGAGGCGGTCACCTTCGATAGTGAAAATATTGATCGTCCGCCACTCGGCGTCAAAGCCCTCTGGCGACGTCCCTTTCATCGCGTGGGTGAGGACGACTCCGAGTTCGCTTAGGCGATGCACAGCCTCGATCCACGTCCGGACGCCAGGAGTGACGTCCCATAGTGCGCGAATGTGTTCGCCTAGATCAGCGGTCTCGACGTGCTGTACTGGACGATGGTCGATTAATACCGAATCTGGTGTTCTTGAGGGGATTTCGTGCTGATTGAATGCGGCGTACATCCGCGCGATGACCGACCACGTATCCGCGTGAGCGGCCGCTTCGCCGGCCAGGTAACGGCTATCGAGTTCCTCGAAGGCGGCGTCGAAGTCCTCGGGGTCGAACAGGATGGTTGCTGCGATCTTACTATCGGCACCGATCTCCATGATGGTGAGCATCGCAACACCGAACTCGCCGTGTTCGAGGTCGCGGTTCGTGGAACAGAAACGAGTCAGTACGAGGCGCTCTCCGCGGGTTGCAATGACGTCCAACGTAATCGTCGCGTCAAGCTCAGCGAGGGCTTGCATGTCTGCTATTTGGTTATCCCGACCACGCTGGACCCCAGCGTTTATAACGTGACGCCGATCGTCTGCGATGAAATCGTCGATGAGTAACTCCACCATGGCGTCCCAGTCGCGATCCCGGTAGTAGCGCCAGAAGCATTGGTTGACTTGGATGGCGGTGTTCTCAAGGCGCCGTGCCTGTGCGCACAGTTCATCAAAGCGGGCGAGAGCCGCCTCGAGGTCACCCTCTTCGAACAACTCACCGCGGTTGACCAGGTCACCCCCCACCGTCACAAGTTCGACAATTCGCCACTCGGCGGCGAAGCCTTCTTTCGACGTGCCATGCGAGACCTGCGTGAAGACTGCGCCGAGATTGCTCAACCGGTGCACAGCTTCGATATAGATATTCAAGTCCGGCGTGAAATCCCACATGCCGCGGATGCTCACGGTGGGGTCACCCGCCTCGACCGTCACGAGCGGTCGATGATCGAGTAATTCTGGTGGCATCTTGGGAAGCTCGCGCTTGTTGAATGCAGCGTGGACCCCGCTGATGACGGACCATGCGTGCGAGTGCGGAGCCGCTTCGCCGGCAAGGTATCGCGCGTCGAGTTCGGTGAACGCCGCCGCGAAGTCGTCGGGGTCGAACACTACGGCGGCCGCGATCCGTTCGTCAGCGTCATACTCAACGACCTGGAGCATATCGAGTTGAACGGCATCGTGGTTGTGGCCCGAATTGTGAACGCGCGTGAGGATGAGGCGCTCACCGCGGGTCGCGATGATGTCCACCGCGATGCGCGTCACTAGCCCGACATCGACGCCCGCCCGCAGGTCTTCGACTGCGATTTTCCGACCGCGCCGAACCCCGCTATTCACGACTCGACGGCGGTCGTCGTTGTAGTAATCCTCGGCGAAATCCTCCGCCATGGCGTCCCAGTCGCGGGCCTCGAAGTGCGCCAGGAAGCGCTCTTTCGCAGCGCTTTTCAGCTGCCGCGCCTCCGGGTGGAGCTTCTCAAAGTGCACGAGCGCGGCGTCCAGAGCTGTCTCGTCGAAGACCTCAAGACGGTTGATCCGGTCGCCCTGGAACGTCAGAACGTCGATCTCTCGCCATTCGGCATCGAAGCCGTCTTGCGACGTGGCATTGACCGCTCGGGTGACGACCGCTCCGAGATCGCTCAGCCGATGGACGGCCTCGATGTAAATGCTGCCCGGCAAAGCGTTCTGAGCGTCGCGGACGTATGCGGCCAGATGGCCCGCCTCGATCAATGCGAGCTGCCGGTGGTCGATATTGATCCAGTCCGGTGTGATCGGCGGCAGCTTTTGTCGATTGAGGGTGGTGTAGGCCTTCGTGACCAACGGCCACGTGCGCGCGTGGGCGGCGGCTTCGCCGGCGAGGTATCGCGCATCGAGTTCCGCGAGGGCGGCGTGGAAATCTTCGATGTCGAATACCACAACGGATGACAGGGTCCGCTCGGTGGCGTCGAGTTCGACGAGGTTGAACAGTTCGGTTTCGAGCGCCTGAGAGCGGATGCGGTTGAGGGTGAGCCGTTCGCCGCGTGTTGCGATCACCGTCGACGTAATGTCGTCCGCAGTCCCCACATCGGCGGCCACACGAATGTCCGCGATGAAGGTATCCCGACCCCGTCGGATCCCCCCGTTCACCACCCGACGACGATCGTCAGAGCAGATGTCGACGGCCAGGATTTCTGTCATGGCGGTCCAGTCGCGGATCGCAAAGCACGTCCAAAAGCGCTCGTATACACGACTTGCCGCGTTTTCCAGTCGTGGGTCCCGGGGATGTAACTCATCGAAGCGGGCGAGGGCGGTGGCGAGATCTGCCTCGTCGAATACTTCGCAGCGGTTGACCATGTCGCCGTCGACAGTTAAGAGGTCGACACCCCGCCACTCGGCGGCGAAGCCCTCATGCGAAACACCGTGTCCCACGTGCGTGCAAATGGCTCCGAGGTTGCTCAGTCGATGAACGACCTCGACATAGGTCCGGATGTCGTGGCCTAGGTCGAACCCGGCATGGAAGTAGGCGGGCAGCTCGCCGGGTCCGAACGCTAACCCCCGACGATGATCCATGCTCACGCAGTCCGACGTTATCGGCGGAAGCTCGCGCCGGTTGAGCGCGGCGTGGCCACCTGCAATGACGGACCACGCGTTCGCGTACGGTGCCGCTTCGCCGGCGAGATAGCGGGCGTCGAGCTCGGCGAGGGCTCCGCCGAGGTCGTCGGGATCGAAGATAAAAAGCATCGCGATCCGGTTGTCGGCGTCGCTCTCCACGACGTTGAGTACGTCCGTGTGGAATGCCCCGGGCTGTTCATCGGGGCCCGAGTAACGCGCACGCGCGAGGACAAGGCGGTTGCCGCGGATCGCAACAACGGTCGACGTCACGTTCGTCATCCCGAAGTCGATGATTGCCCGACCGTTAGCCACCACCGCGTCTCGACCGTGCCCCACAGCATGCCCTATGACTCGACGGCGATCCTGCGTCGTAATGTCATCGGCGAATGTCTCTGCAAGGGCAGCCCAGTCGCGAGCCATGAAGCACGCGTTGGAGCGTTCGTGCACTTTGCTTGCCGCATTTTCGAGTCGCGGTGTCGGTCGGCTGAGCTCCTCAAACCTCGTTAATGCGCTGTCCAGGTCCACTTCGTCGAATAGCTCACAGCGGCTGACCATTTCGCCTTCGACTATCGTAACGGCGATCTCCCGCCACTCGGCGTCGAAGCCCTCTTGCGAAACGCCGTGCCCGCGGTAGGCGCAAACCGCTCCGAGATCATTAAGTCGGTGCACAACCTCTACGTAGGTGCGGATGGTCTGGTCGAGGTCCCACCCGGCACGGATGTATGCGGCCATCTCGCCGGGCGCGAAGGCCTTCGCGCGGCGATGATCAATAGTCACACAGTCGGGCGTCATCGCGGGGAGCTCGCGTTGTGCCTGCGCGGCGTAACCCTGAGCGATGAGAGACCACGTGCGCGCATGGGCGGCCGCCTCGCCCGCGAGGTAGCGCGCATCGAGTTCGGCTACGGCGGCGTCGAAGTCGTCGAGATCGAACACCACGACTGCCGCGATCTGATTGTCAGAGTTAATTTCAACGACGCCGAGCGCATCGTTATGGAACTCCTCGGACGCGGTGTTCCCGGATGAGCACCCGAGGACCAGACGCTCTCCGCGGACTGCGACCATGACGGACGTCATGTGCGTGAACCCGGCCTCGGCCATCGCCCGCAGGTTCGCGATCTCGCCGTCCCGACCGTGCCGGGTACCTGCGTTGACGACCCGCCGACGATCCTCGAGTGCGAAGTCGACGGCCAGTACCTTTCCCAACGTATCCCAGTCGCGAGATGCGAAATGTGCCGAGTAGCGCTCGGCCACCTGGCTTGCCGCGTTTTCCAGTGGATGCGTCTGAGGGTGCAGTTCCTCAAACCTCAGGAGCGCGGCGTCGAGGTCTTCCTCGTCGAAAATCTCTACGCGGCTGATTTTTTCGCCTTCGAATGTGAACACGCCGATGTTTTGCCACTCGGCGTCGAGGCCTTGTTGCGAGTTCCCGTGCAGCGCTTGGGTAATGACAGCTCCGCGGCCGCTCAGGCGGTGAACAGCCTGGATGTGGCACTTGATATTCGGTGTGTCATCAAATAAATCGTGGACGAATGCGGTCATGTCGCCGGGCGCGAACGCGGCTCCGTGCCGGTGATCGATATTAACCAAGTCCGGAGTCAGCTGGGGGAGTTCGTGCCTGTTCATTGCGGCAAAAGCCCCCGTGAGAGCGGCCCATGTCTGCACGTAAGGTGCCGCTTCGCCGGCGAGGTAGCGGGCGTCGAGTTCGGCTATGGCGGCAGCGAAGTCGTCGAGATCGAACACGACCCGTGCCACGACCCGGTCGTCGCCGCCAATCTCGAAGACGGTGAGGATATCGGTGTGGAAAGCCTCGCCTGAGTATCGGGCACGGCGAAGGACGAGGCGCTCGCCGCGCGTCGCGATGACGGTCGACGCTATGCCCCTAATGCCTACTTCGGCGTTCGCGCGTGCGTCTTGGATTGCGGCATCCCGACCCCGCCTGATCCCCGCGTTCACTACTCGACGGCGGTCGTCACTGAAAACGTCCTCGGCCAGCATCTCGGTCACCGCCGTCCAGTCGCGGGCCGCGAAGCGCGCCTGGAGGCGCTCGGTTATTTGGCTTGCCGCATTGTCGAGCTGCGGTGCTAGTGAGCTCGACGCCTCGAATTGGCTTTGCCTTGCGTCGAGCTCGGCTACAGCGGCGTCCATGTCGCCGCTGTCGAACCACACCATGAGCGAGATTCGGCCCTCGTTGTCGATGCCCAACAACGCGAGCATCTCGTCGACCGGTGCGCCAGGGCTCTGGTCTTCGGTAGTGACCTTCAACCGAATGAGAGCCAAGCGATCGCCTCGGACGGCGATGACCGATGCTTGGCCCCGCGCCGCGCCGCTACGTCTCGAGACACTTAGCCAGTCGCCCGGCGAAAGATCGCGCTGGGTGAAGCCCGTTATCTTGCGGCGACTCTCGACGAAGATGTCGGGCGCGTACAACTCCTCTAACTCGTCCCATGCCTCGCGCTTGGTGGCCACCTCAACCTGACGCATTACTCGCACACAGGCGTTGACGCTGGGCCCTTCGGGTCGCGCCTCGGGAGTCTGGAGAGCGTACGCGGCATCGAGTTCCGCAACGGCGGCGTCCATATCATCGCTATCGAAAAACACCTGCAGTGAGATTCGACCGTCCGCATCGAGGCCGATGATCTCGAGCATCTCGTCTTGGGGCGCAGCGAGAGTCAGGTCCGCGGTGCCTATCTCCAATCGAGAGATAGCTAGGCGCTCGCCGCGCACGGCGAGGACCGTGTGGCGATGACGCATGGGGCCGACCTTGCGCCCCCTTCGGCCTGCACTTACATATTGCTTCTGCGACAAGTCAATTCGTGGATAGCCGACTATCTTCCGGCGGTTCTCGTGGGAGATGACGGGTGCGAAAAGCTCCTCGGCCTCGTCCCAGGCCTCGCGGTCGAGGATGGCGTCGAGTCGGCCGATTACTCGCACGCACGCGTTATCTGGCTCGACACTCCCCGCCTCGAATTGGCTTTGCCTGGCGTCGAGCTCGGCGACGGCGGCGTCCATGTCGTCGCTATCGAAAAACACCTGCAGCGCGATTCGACCCTCGTTGTCGATGCCCAATATTGCGAGCATCTCGTCGATTGGCGCCCCAGGCCTCTCGTCGTCTGTGCTGACCTCCACTCGAATGAGAGCCAATCGATCGCCTCGGACGGCGATAACCACATCTCGACTTCGTGCCACGCCGCGACGTCTCGCCACTTGTGGCCAGTTGGCCGAGGGAAGGTCGCGCTGGGTGAAGCCCGTCAACTTGCGGTGGCTCTCGACGAGCACGTTTGGTGCGTACAGGTCCTCATACTCGTCCCAGGCCTCGCGGTTAGCGGCCGTTTCAACCTGGCGGATTACCCGCACGCACGCATTGACCAATTCGGCGCTCGACGGCGGTTCGGGTGGGCCCTTAGCAATCTGAAGCGCGTCCGCCGCGTCGAGTTCGGCGATCGCGGCGTCCATATCGTCGAGGTCGAACCACACTTGCCACGTGATTCGGCCCTCGTTGTCGATGCCGTATAGCTGGAGTAATTCGTCCTGCGGCGCTCCGGCGGTCACATCGACCGTGCCCAGCGTGATTCGAGCGAGAGCGAGGCGCTCGCCTCGCACGGCAATAACGACATGGTCCACCCGCATGATCCCCGTCTCGAGATCGCGCCTCGTCTGATGCATCACCTCGTTCGACCGGAACTCGGTCCGCTTGAAGCCGACAATTTTCCGCCGACTCTCTATAGAGCCGTCGGGTGCGAACAGCCGCTCGAATTCGTCCCAGTCCTCACGATGGATAGCGGCCATGACGCGTTCGCTCGTTTGGACGGCCGGTGTGTGAATCTCAACAGCCGGCGGTTCGGGTGGTGCCACGGCAGTCGGGACCGGCTTGCCCAGAACGAGGCGTGCCCGCTCGGCAAGTGCCGCAGCGCCTTTCCGTTCGTAAAGGTCCGCCGCTCGCCCGGCGGCGGCTCGAGCCCCGGCGACGTTGCCTGCGGCGCCCAAGACCGTGGCCAGTGTTAAGCAGGCGTCGCCGTGATCAACTAACGCGTCAGTGTGCTCGGCCAGACTGACGGCAGCCTCAGCGACCCGCCGAGCCTCGTCGTGGTCATTGCCACGCGAAAGCAGCCGCGCCCTGAGCGTGCGCCAGGCGATCGATGCCTTCAGGGCGTGTCCGGCGAGACGCTCACTCTCCGTACACAATTGGTCGGCCTCGTCAACTCGGTCGAGTGCGAGGCACGCGCGGCCGAGCAGCGCGGCGGTCTCGGCTGTATCGGCATCGAGGCCCATGCGACGAAAACCGTTGTAGGCCTGGCGTAAATACGGCTCGGCCGCAACCGGATCGCCGACGACGAGCTCGACGATGCCGGCGAACTGCTGGACCTCCAGAAGGGCATGGCGCAGGCCGAGTTCGGTAACCGTGCGCCGGGCCGAATCGATCATCCGTCGGGCTGCCGCGGCGCGTCCACGAAAGGCCTCCAACATCGCCTGGCATCGTGTCGACGTCGCCTCGACCGCGGGGGAGTCGGTCGTGATCCGAAGCAGCCGCACCACATCGAGGCACCGCCCGCCAGCGCGCGGAACGGGATTGGGCCCCCACAGCGCCGCAAGCGGCGCATTCGCTAGAACTGCATTCACCCGCCGGTGCTCACGCGCGCGTCGCGCCGCGGTCAGAGCGTCGTCCAGCGCGATTTCGCAGTCGCCGATTCTCCCCAGCCGGGCGAGGCACGTCGCACGGACGGTGTGCGCCATGGCTTCTCCGGCCGCGTCGTCCAGTTCGGCCAGCTTGCCGGCGGCTGCGCCCACCGCGGATTCGATCTCGTCCAGTCGCTCGGGGTGCACCAACATCGAAAGTTGGCCATCGAAGCACGTTGCCCAGGCGGCCAACCGAGCCGAATCGCGCGTCGCTTCCTGCAGTTGCGCAACCGCGCCGGCCGCCGACGCGACGTCACCCGCCGCTAGCAGTGCCTCGCACCGAGCGATCAGTACCGTGGCTACTTGGTCGTCACGGTCGGGGAGTTCGTCATCGATCTCCTCCAGCGCGTGGTGGGCGCGGTCGTAGAGGTCGGCGGCCCCCTCGTAGGCGAGGCGGGCCATCGCCTGGTCCGCAGCACGCCGGCAGTACTCGACGGCCTTGGCCGCGTTTCCCGCCCAAGCACATTCGAAATAATGATGCGCCAGTTCAGCGAGCAGCTCGTCGTCCGCGCCGGGCTCGTTCTCCAGTGTCGTGGCGATGCGCTGGTGCAGCCGTAGCCGGCGTACAGACGGCAGCTCGGCAAGCAGCGACTGCCGGACGATGGCGTGGTTGAACCGATAGTGACCGCTGGACTCCTCGATCACGATGCCGGCCTTACAAGCCTCGTCGAACGCGTCGACGAGGTCAGCCTCGACCACGCGCTCGACCAGTTCCAAGCCGAACCGGCTGCCGACGACGGCGGCCGCCGCGAGGGCCTTGTTCGTCTCTGCCGGCAGCCGGGTAAGTCGGCGGCTCACGGCCTCCCGAACCCCTTGCGGCAGGGTGCCCGGATCCCAATGGCCGCCGCTCTCGTCGACGTGGCGCAGTGCCTCGATGAGGAAGAACGGGTTGCCTCCTGTGACCGATGCCAGCGCTCGCGCCAGCTCTTCGTCGTCGTAGCCCGCCTCGGCGACATATGTGGTGACGTCATCCTCGTCCAGCCCGCCGAGCGCAATGCGGCTAGCCGTGCCGTCGCGGTGCAGGTCGGCGAGTGTCGCCGCCAGGGGATGGGAGCGGTCGAGGTCGGTGCTGCGATATGTGCCGAGGACCTGAACGCGGCCGCGCTCGCCGAAACGCAGGAGATGCCGTAATAGCAGCAGCGTCGGTTTGGCTGCCCAGTGCAGGTCATCAAGGACCAGCACGACGGGGGCGCTCCCGGAGGCGAGTCCCAACAGCGCGACGACAGCGTCGAACAGTGCGTAGCGTTCGGTGTCCGGATCGGCGCGGGCAGGCGCTGCCAGATCGGGCACAAGATCGGTGAGTCCGGGAACCAGTGGGAGCAGTGCCTCCGCGCCGCGCAGTCCGCGGAGCCGACTGCTGCCGAGGCACGGTACGAGCGCCCGGAGCGCCTCGGCGAATGGTTGGTAGGGCGCGCCGAGATCTTCGTCGCAGCGGCCATAAATCACCAGGGCGCCTTGGTCGTAGGCCTGTCGCGACCATTCCCCGGCCAGACGCGTCTTGCCGACACCTGGTTCGCCGGCGATCAGCACCGCGTTCGTGGCACCGACGAGCGATGTCTGCCACGCGGCAAAAAGGCGTGCGAATTCGTGCTCGCGGCCGACGAATGGCCCCGGGCCGGCCAGCACCGCGGGCAGGCTGGGGCGCTCGAGGGGCGTATCGGGTGGCACTGCCTGACGATGATCGTCGGCGGTCTGCAGCCGAAGCTCGAAAACGTGTTCCGGGCGGGCCAGGTTGCGGAGCTCGCGCATCCCGAGATCGGTGAGCACGACGTCATCGCGCAGCGAGTCGATGACGAGCTCGGCGGTCGCGCCCGAGCAAAGGATTTGCCCGCCCACGGCGAGTGACCGCAGCCGGGCGACGCGGTTGACCGCCCTACCGAAGTAGTCGCCATCGCGCAGCTCCACCTCGCCGGTGTGCAAGGCCATGCGGATGCGCAGAGGCTCCCGCAGCGACCACGGCTCTCTGCCGATCGCTTCCTGCAGCTCGATCGCCGCGGCGGCCGCCGCCGACGGCCGCTCGAAGACCGAGAACGTGGCATCGCCTTCGCCACGAGTTTTGATCAGCCGTCCCCCCTGAGACGTGACGACCTGTTCGATGAGCTCGTCGTGGCGTGCAAGTGCCACCGCCATGGCGTCGGCGTCTGCCTCCCACGCGGCGGTTGACCCCTCGATGTCGGTGAGCAGAAAGGTCACGGCGCGGGTCACCGACGGAGCCTGTTGTGCCACAGCGATATCCAGCGACGCGTCCTGCGCGACGATCGCAGCCTCGAGCTTGCGAAGGTTTGGCCCGGGATCGACGCCCAGCTCGGCGGCAAGCAGCGATCGTGCCCGTTGGAAAGCGGCCAGAGCTTCGCCTTGTCGTCCGGCGCGGTAGAGGGCGAGCATCAGCTGGCCCCATCGCCTTTCCCGCAGAGGAGCGTCAGCCACCGCGGCTTCGAGATCGCCGATCACTTCCGCGGCGCGACCCGTGGCCAGCAGGGCCTCTGCCCTGTCCTCAATGAGCGTGGCGTGGCCCTCGATCCACCGCGTCTTTTCCGACGTTCCGCGCCTGCCATCGGGTAGTTCGGGGATTCCGCGCCACAGGGCAAGAGCTTCCTCGAAACGGGTCACCGCTTGGCTGTTGTCGCCGGCGGCGGCAGCCTCGCGCCCCGATCGGGCTGCCGATGTGTAGAGCGAGGCATCAACCTCGCTCTCGGCGAGCGTCCAGCCTGCTCCCTCGGTCAAGACAAAACCGTCGCCCAGGGTGCGACGAAGCGCGGAGATGTGGGTCTGTAAGGCCTTGACGGCGGTGCGTGGCGGATCCTCGCCCCAGAGCAACTCCACCAGGGTGTGCGCGGACACGACCGAACCGCCGTGCAACCCGAGCATCGTGAGGATGGCGCGAGGCTTGGCGCCCGGGATGCTGACGGGCGCCCCGCCTTGCCGGACGTGGAGAGGTCCTAAAACCCCCAGCTCCACCCATGGAAGCGTACTCACATTGGCAATCGTCGGTGGTGCGATTCAATGCCTGGTCAAGATCGAGTAAAGGCGCCGCCCACCGTCAGCCAGCTAACTTGGGGCAAAGGCGGCTCGCGAATTTTCAGTACGGCACCCAGGTGCCGGTGAAATAGGTACCCCATTGGTGAAAGCCGGCATTCCACATGGGTTCGTTCGGTGACCACCATGGCCGTGGCGGAGGGGGTGGCGGCACGTCCTGCGCGGCGAACGGCGGTGCATATGCAGGTGGGGCTGCGTACCACGCTGGCGGGCCCGCCATCGGTTTGCATTCCCACGTCGCGACGTTGAACGACATGTTGGGATCGCAATCCGCCGAGCTGATGGCCGGCGTCGCGATGACCGCGGCCGCCATCGGCACGAAGGCAACGGCAATGACAGCTGTCAGACGACCAAAAAACCACCTCATGGTGGGCCTCCCCTTGGCGCCATCCCCACGCTGGCTGGTCACAGCTTATTCCGTCGATACCGCCACGGCCAGGTTCCGCAGCGAAACAGCAGCGAGCCGGTCTGGCGTGGCATTTACGTTCGGCCGGAGGTTATGCTCCAAACGCGATATCAAGTACTTAACATTCGGAGGGCTGGTTGCTCGACGCAGAGAAGATTCTGATCACCGGCGCGACCGGCAAGATCGCGTTCCCCATAGCGCGTGCCCTGGCGGCGGCGGGAAACGAGGTATGGGGCGCCGCTCGCCTCGAGGATCCCGCGGCCCGGCAAAAACTCGTGGACGCCGGGATCCAACCCGTGGCGCTGGACGTCGGGGTCGGCGACTTCTCCGCTTTAGCGGACGATTTCACCTACGTGTTCCACGCGGCCGTGGACCCCGGTGCGGACGACTGGAACCGGTGCGTGGAAACAAACGCACAGGCATCGGGCGACTTGCTGTACCACTGCCGCGCCGCGCAGGGTTTCGTCTTCTGCTCTACCGGCTCGATCTACGCCTACCAGGGCCACCGACCGCTGACCGAGACCGATCCGCCGGGGGCGCCCCTGCGGGCGAACTACAGCTTCTCCAAGGTTGCGGCCGAGGCGGTGTGCAGCTGGATCGCCAAGCGTCACCAGGTTCCGCTGACGATCATCCGGATTTGTTCGACATATGGCCCCCAGGGCGGTGCACCCGCCGATCGTCTCGATGCGATCTTGGCGGGCAAGCCCATTCGGCTGCATCCGGACAAGCCGAACAACTACAACCCCATCTATGAAGACGACTACGTGGAACTCGGCATCCGTGCGATGGAGGTCGCCGCGGTGCCGCCCGTCGTGGTGAACTGGGCCGGTAGCGAGACGGTCAGCGCCGAGGAGTATTGCGCGTTCATGGGTGAGTTGGTCGGTGTCGAGCCGATCTTCGAGTACACAGACCAGGCGCATACCCCGCTGTGGCCCGACGTTACCCACATGCACGACGTCCTCGGGCGCACGAAGGTGCCGTGGCGAGAGGGGTTCCGGCGCATGGTCGCGGCTCGCCATCCCGAAATTCAACTGCCCCAGCACGATTCGACGAGAGCTTGAGGACCAAGGCTATGCATCTTCCCGGCGCGCCGTCGGATGAGGTCACCGAGATTGTTGCCACCGGCAGTGGCGAGATCACCACCCTGTTCGTCTCCATGGCGACCCGGCACCCCGACGGCAAGGACGCGGAGTACCTACGCTGGCACACCCTGGACCACCGCCCCGAGCAGCACCGGTTGGCCGCGGTGCGCGCCTCATTGCGCCTGGTGTCCACGCCGGCCTGTCGTTCCGCCCGCGCGATCAGCGACGGGCCCTTGGACGCCGTCGACCACGTGATGACCTACTTCTTCACCGGCACGGCCGGGCTACAGGATTTCAACGAGCTGTCAACGGCATTGGGCAACGCTGGCCGTAAACTCCCGCTGCTGCCACCAGTGGAGCGCGGCGTGTATGCGGTGCAACGCAAAGCGGCCGCGCCGCGCGTCAAGCTCGGGTCGGACGTCCTGCCCTGGCTGCCCGTCCGGGGGGTGCTCGTGTTGGTCGAGCGAGGATCGGCATCGCCGAATCCACTACTCGAAGTCGACGGAGTCGCTGGCGTCTGGTCCGCACTATCGCTTCGGGTCGACGCCAGCTTGGCCAGTGCGCGAGAGAATCAGACGATCACATACTGCTTTCTCGATGACGATCCGATCGCCACCGCGCTAAGGCTGCGCCCGCCGCTCAAGGCCCGGTGGGCCGAGTCGGACATTGAACCTTTGTTCGCCGCACCCTTTTTCGCGATCGTTCCGTACGAGTGGGATCGCTATGTGCCATAGGGAAGAGGTCGCGTGCGCATCGGTTTGATGGTCGGTTCTGACAAGGAGCGTTCGCGTGCCGATCGGCTAGCCGGGCTGGTCGATGATGGTGTCGTAGCCGAAACCGACGGTTTCACCGCGTTTTGGATGCCCCAGGTCCCCGGCTACCTCGACGCGATGACCGCCGTAGCCCTGATCGGACAGGCCACCGATCGTATCGAGATCGGAACGGCCGTCGTGCCGATTCAGACTCGCCATCCGATGATCCTGGCGCAACAAGCGTTGACCACCCAGGTCGTATGCGGCGGGCGGTTCACACTCGGCATTGGGCCCTCGCACCATTGGATCGTCAACTCTCAACTTGGATTGCCCTACGATCGCCCGGCACGCCTGATGGATAACTACCTCGACGTGCTCGGCGCTGCCTTCGCCGGACCCGGGAGCGTCGACGTCGACAACGAAACCTACTGCGTCCATTCGCCGGTCGATGTCACGGACTGGTTGGAAATGCCAGTCTTATTGTCGGCGCTCGGCCCGACAATGCTGCAGCTCGCCGGGGAGCGGTCCGGCGGGACCATTCTCTGGATGGCGGACGAGCGGGCAATCGCAGACCACGTCGTTCCGCGTATTACCGCGGCGGCTGACCGGGCCGGTCGGCCCTCGCCACGGATCGTCGCCGGGGTTCCCGTCGCTCTATGCTCGAACAACGAGACCGACGATGCTCGCGGCTACGCCAGCGAGGTGCTCGGGCACGCCGACTTCTCGCCGAACTATGTGCGGCTGCTACAGCACGGTGACGCCCAAGACGTCGGCGACACGATGGCGACCGGTGACGAGGCGGCCGTCCTCGATCGGCTGAACCGGTATCGCGACGCGGGCGTCACCGACCTCGCGGTGCGAATCGTGCCGCTGGGCAAGGACATCGGCGAGCGGACCAAATCGCGGCGTCGCACTCAGGAGTTCCTGTCGTCCCTGTGTCCAAGTGTGTGAGCGCCCGCTTAAGATCAGCGCGCCGGCAGTCCGAGGACGCGCTGGGCGATGATGTTGCGCTGAATCTCCGAGGTGCCGCCCGCGATCGTGCCCGCGTAGCTGCTGATATAGCGCGCAAACCAGCTGGCGGTGAAAAGATCGGGGGCGTAAGGGTTGTACGGGGCCGTGAGCACTTTGTCGCGTAAACCCTCGCCCCCCGTCGCGTCCAGTGCGTGCCGCAGCGCGCTCTGCTCGGCCTCCGAACCGAAGACCTTCAACACGGACAATGCGGCCACGTCTACCTCGCCCCGGGCCGCTCGCCCCAGCGCGGCCGAACCGAGCAGCCGCAGCGCGTAATAGTCCATCACAATGGTCGCGTAGTGGTCCGCGTTCACCGCGTCCGCCGGCCGGTAGTCCTCGAGCAGCTGCTCGAGCCGGTTCGCGAAGGCCATCCACATCAGGGTGCGCTCGTGGCCGAGGGAGCCGTTAGCCACCTGCCACCCACTGTTGAGCGGGCCGACCAGGTTGTCCGTGGGGACCCGGACATCGTTGAAGAAGACCTCGTTGAAGTCCAACTCGTCACGGTCATACACCGAGGGGAAGGGGCGACGCACCAGCCCGGGGCTATCGGTCGGGATGAGCAGCGCGCTGATTCCCTTGTGCCTGGGGGCCTTTGGGTCCGTGCGAACGAAGGTCAGCATGACGTCGGCGTCATGAGCGCCAGACGTCCACACCTTCTGTCCGTTGACCACGAACTCATCGCCGATCAACTCCGCCTTGGTCCGCAACCCAGCGAGGTCGGAGCCGGCTGCGGGTTCGCTCATTCCCAGCGACGCGGTCTTCTCGGCTCGCAGGATCGGGACGGCCCATCGCTGCTTCTGCTCCTCGGTGCCGAAGGACAACAGCGACGCCGCAATGATGCCGACCCCCTGCGGATTGAAGCAGTGATAGATCCGGCGGCGCGACAACTCCTCGCGATGTACGAACTGCTGCAGTATGTTTGCGTTGCGGCCGCCGAACTCCGGCGGGTTGCCCGGCAACAGCCACCCATGGTCGAACTGGAGCCGTTGCCAGCGGCGCGACCATTCGGGCACGTGCGAGGTCGACGAGGGCCGCTCCGCGGCCTGGGCCTGGGTCGGGAGATGGTCGGTCAGGAAGCTCACGAACTCCGCGCGAAACGCTTCCACGTCGGCGTCAAAGGTGAGTTGCACGGAACTACTTTCCCGGTCGCCTCAGCGCGTGAATCCCCACTCCGCCTCGTTCTCTTCGGTTTTGAGGTGTTCGGCCGGATCCTCGGTGTCGGCGAGCGGAGGCTGAGAAGCGCGGTTGGTGCGCTGACCGATTTCGGTGATGGCGTGCACGGGGCAGTCGAGCAGCGCCCGCATGACCGCGTCGCGATCCGGCCCGGCCACCGTGCCGTCCCCGATGAGGGATGCGTATCCCCAGTCGTCTAGCGAGAAGTATCCCGGCGCGTGCCTGGCGCAGATGCCAAAGCCGTCGCAAATGGTGCGGTCCAGGCGAATTTTCATGCTTGCCTCACAGGTTCCGCCTCGTAGGGACGGTCCGCGCGGAACGCGTCGCGTGCACAGTCCGGGCACCTGCCGTCGAGATGCATGCTGACTTCGTCCGGGAATTGATCGAGCAGGCTGGCGGCGACGTTGGTAGCGGCATCCAGCGTCGCACACGCGCCGCGTCCACGCAGCAGCACCGACCAACGGCGCAACCGTTGGACATCTTCTGTCGTCGCAGCGCCGTCGCGCAGCGCCCCGGCGGCCGCGGCCATCGCCGCCGTCCCGTTGAAGCACGATCCGCACTGCCCGGCGTTTTCGCGGTCGAAGTACGCGAGCACCGATGCCGCCACCGCAACGGGACAGTCGTCGGTGATGATCGAGATCGCGCCGCAGCCCAGACCGCTGCCGACACGACGCATCGTCTCGTGGTCTAGCGTCGTCTCCAGCACGGAGCGATTGAGCAGGCCGGCGAAGTAGCCGCCCATCAACGCCCCGTGTACGGCGTCGGACGAAACACCATGCAAAGCAAGCAATTCAGTGAACGCCAGGCCGTGGGGGAGTTCGTAGAGGACCGGCGGCTTACCGCCCCCGGTAATGGTGGCCAGGAAGGTCCCCGGCGACAGTGTCGTGCCTTGAGACCGATAGTCACCCGAGCCGTGGCTTTGCAAGTAGGGCAGGTTCGCCAGAGTCTCGACATTGCTCACCAACGTGGGCCGGTCATCGACTCCCGCCTCGAAGGGCCGCGGCGGTTTGTCTGTCGGCTTGGCCGGGCCGCCGTTGATGGCACGAACCGCCGCGGTCTCTTCGCCGGCCACGTATCCCGGCTGCACGGTGAGCATGTCGATAGTGACGCCGAGCGCGCCGGGATCCAGCTCGCCGAGCGCGGCTTCGACGCTGTGCGCCGATTCCTGGTCGGAGACGTAGATGCAGGCGCGGTCAGCGGCCACGATCGTCGCGGCGAGCCGCAGTCCGTCCAGGACCAGGTGAGGCCGGTTGCGTAGCAACCAGCGGTCCTTGACCGAAGCCGGTTCTCCCTCTTCGCCATTCGCGACGACGACAGGGGCGCCCACCAAGGATCCGTTGTCGCGCACCGCCCGCAGCTTCACCGCCAGCGGAAACGCCGCACCCCCACGCCCGACCAGACCGCTGGATTCGACCTCGCTCAGGAATTCATCGGCATCGGCGAGGGGCTGGTAGCCGCCGAGCTTTCGATAGGACGCCAAGTCTTCCCGACCGGTCTGCTCGCTCAGCAGCCGCGGTGAGCACCCCGGTGCGCTGGCGGTGGTGACCTTGGTGGATTCAGTGGTGCTCACGGCTGGCCTGCCATCGTCTTAGTTAGGCTTGCGCACATGCGAACGGCGGTGGTGCGTGTCAACGTCGACCCGGACAGCGTGCTCACGTCTGCGCAACTACGTGACGGCATGGCGGCTCTCCTCGAGGTTGCGGCCGAGGCCGACGTCGGGGTAGTCGAAAACGACCTCGCATCCCTGCCGGCGAGTCGTCGCGAGGTGGCGCTGCTCATTGCGGCCGAGGATGGCGAGACGGCCAAACGCATCGCGATCGAGTTGTGCACCAAGGTATTCGGCACCGGGCCGGTGCCGGGTGTGATCACCTTTGTGAGCCGGGGGACTGACGACGACGCGCACGGGGTGCTCTCCGCTTTCGGGCTGACCGGTGACATCGAGCGCACCCCCGGCGATGACGGATTCGACATCGTGCACGTCACGCTGCGAGAGTCCGACCTCGAACGGATTCCGGAAAGCCGTGTGCACACGGCGCTGGAGGCGTCGCTCAATTGTGAGGTCCACATCTACACCCGGTAATGCACCGTTTCGCGCCATTACGAGCCCAGGAATTCGAGAATCGCGGGTGCCGCCTGCACCCAGGTGTCGAACATGTTGAAATGCTGCACCCGGCCGGCCGCGCGGTCTTCGGAGGCGCGCTCCCAGGCGTCCTCGGGCCAGGGCGGATCGATGAGCTTCGATCCCTTGATCAGGCAGCTGACTTCCAGCGACGTCCGCTTCGGGTGATCCATGTCGTTCTCGCCCCCGCGAATGATCAATGTGGGGACCTTGACCCGGTCGAACATCTCGTCCTCGACTCCCGGAATCGTCTGTCCCGGCTTGGAGACGAAGGCATTGAGCCAGCGCAGCATCAACTTGAGGAACTCATCTTTGTCGAAGTCGAGGAAACGCTGCTTGTTGTTCGGGTTCTCCTCGATGCGCTCACGCCATTCGGCCACCTTCACCACGCCGTCCATACCGGTGCCGCGCACCGCGAGGATGCTGGGAATGATGTAGAAGGAGCCGAGCACGAAGGTGCCGTAAATGCCGCCGACAATGTTCCACACCACGAGCTTGGTGACCATCTCGGGGTAGAGCATCGTGGTCAGCATGGAATCCCTTGCCCCGCCGGACCCTCCGGCCAGAATGCAGCGCTCGAAGCCCAGGCCGGTCACCAGCTTGTGCAGAGTCTCGGCGCGCATGTGCGACTCGCTCTGTCCGTAGAACTGCACATCGGAGGCGCCGC
>NZ_LZMB01000096.1 GCF_001673555.1 Mycobacterium sp. 1165178.9
GCCGCCTCACCCGCCAGAATTTCATCAGCCCAGCAACATATGCGGGCGCGCAGCCCTCGCTCTGCTATCGGCACGAAATGACTGGTGATCGATAAATAGTGATGTGCCTATCGGGCCATGGATTCGGCGGCGGCCACGGTTTCGGCGGGGGTCATGGCTTCGGTCACCGATAGCGCGTCCGCGGTTCGCACGCGTGTCTGACCGGTCGGGCTAGGGTGGCGGACTAGGGTGTGGCCGCGGCCGGAGCTTTCAGCAAGTCCGGCTGACTCGCGAATCGCGAGGCCCCAAGGTGGTGGCAACGCAGCTGTACTGGCATGGCGCAGCAACCAATTTGGACGATTTGGAGGAGCAGTGGACGTCGTACTTGGCGTGTCTATGGCACCTGAGACGGTCCGCATGGTGCTCATCGAAGGTGAAGCTGCCGGCGGGGTGACTGTCGATCAGGACGGTTTCACGGTCGCCGACAACGAAACACCCATAGCCACAGCGAATCACGTCGTCGCAGCCATTCTCGGCACCCGGGAGAGCGCCGCTCAGGGCGGGTATCGGCTCAAGTCCAGCGGAGTCAGCTGGTCCGATCCCATCAAGGCCGCGGCGCTGCGAGACGCGTTGGCGGCACGCAAGATTGAGAACGTGATGCTGGTCTCGGCGGTCATGGCCGCCGCGGCGCTGGCGCAGGCCATGGGCAGCGCAACCAACTGGGCTCGCACCGCGTTACTGCTCGTCGAACCTGCCAGTGCCACCCTGGCGGTCGTCGACTCCGCCGATGGAACGGTCACCGACTTGCACCGGCATCCGCTGCCCGGCAGCGACGACGCCGCGCTGGCGAAACTGACCTCGATGGTGTCGAGCGCCGAGTCGATGAGGGCGCGGCCCGACGGGGTGTTCCTGGTCGGCTCGGATGTCGACATCCCATCGATCAAGCCGACGCTCGAGGCGGCGACCGCACTGTCGGTGACCACACCCGAGGAACCCGAGATGGCCCTGGCGCGGGGCGCCTCGTTGGCCGCGGCGAACGCGAACCTGGGCGCGCCGCGAACGGTCTCGATGCCGGCCGCGCGGACTTCGCCGGCGGCTGCGGTCGAACTCGCCTACAGCGCCGAAAACGACCCGGCTTCCGACGCCCACCGGCTTACCGACGCTCCGTCGCGCAGGCGGCGCAGCAACAAGTCGGTATTCACGATCGCCGCCGTGACGATGGTCTTCATCGGCGGCATCCTGGCGTTGGCGCTGGTCCTCGCTGTCGGTATCCGGCCGCACGCAGACCAGCGACCGGACGTCGGTCCCAACGTCGTCGCCCCGCAAAACCCGAACGCCGCCCCGCCGGGCCCGCCCCCGCCATCGGACGCTCCAGCGGCACCGCCCCAGGCGCCACCGCCGTCACCGCAACCCTCGCCGCATTCCGGTGACCATCAACACTGGGAGGACTGGCTGCACCGCCACCTCGGCACTCAACTTCCGTCCCCGTAGCCCCGCCTGAAGCCGGTCCCAGGCCACCACCCGAGTGCCGAACGCGCGTAAAATTGAGTCTTTAGGGGAATACCGGTGGGATCTCGGCGAGGTCTCGCGCCACAACATCGTGCGACGAGCTCGTCCCCACCGTGACTGGCGAGCAACCGACTATTGGAGGAGCTTTGGACACCGTACTGGGTGTTTCGATGGCGCCGACCGCAGTCCGGATGGTGCTGGTCGAGGGGGAAAACGGCGACGGCGCGACCGTCGATGAAGACAATTTCGACGTCGCCGCGGCTGATGATGCAGCTACGGTAGCCGCCTCGGACCAGGTAATCTCGGCCATCTTGGGGACGCGTGAGGGCGCAGCCGAAGGCGGATACCAGTTGGCGTCGACCGGGGTCACGTTCACCGACCCTCTCGAGGCGGCCGCGCTGCGCGACAAGCTCGCGGCCCACAAGGTCGAAAATGTGATGCTCGTCTCCGCCTTCCTGGCCGCGGCGGCGCTGGCCCAGGCGGTGGGCCATCAGACCAACTACGCGCAAACGGCGCTGCTCTACATCGAGCCCGACACCGCGACGCTGGCGGTGGTCGACAGCGCGGACGGATCCATCGCCAACGTTTCGCGACAGGCCCTGCCCGAGGACGACGAGGCCGCGGTCGCCCAGCTGGCCGCGATGGTGGCCAACGCGGAAAACTTGGAGACCCGCCCGGACGCGGTGTTCGTCGTCGGCTCCGGGATCGACATCCCCATGATCAAGCCTGCGCTGGAGGCGGCGACCACCCTCCCGTTGACCGCGCCCGAGGAACCGGACACCGCGCTGGCGCGCGGCGCGGCCCTGGCGTCGGCGCATGCTCCGCTGTTCTCGTCATCGACCGCGGCGCTGGCCTACGCGCAGGATCCCGGTACCGGGGCAATCAGCCCGCTGGCAATTGCGCCGGGCTACTTCGAAACCCCGGGCGCGGCCGGCGCCGG
>NZ_LZMB01000097.1 GCF_001673555.1 Mycobacterium sp. 1165178.9
GCACGGCCTCGTCGCGGATGATCAGTCGGATCATGTCGGCGGTGTTGGTCAGCTTGGCGCGGCTCGACCAGTACATCGGCAGGTAGAAGCCGGAGTAGAACAGGAAGCTCTCCAGCAGGGTCGAGGCGACCTTGCGCTTGAGCGGTTCGTCTCCCTTGTAGTACTGCATGACGATCTCGGCCTTGCGCTGCAGGTTGGGGTTCTCCTCCGACCAGCGGAACGCGTCGTCGATCTCGGCCGTCGAGCAGAGCGTGGAGAAGATGTTGCTGTAACTGCGCGCGTGCACGGACTCCATGAAGGCGATGTTCGTGTAGACCGCTTCTTCGTGCGGGGTCAGCGCGTCCGGAATCAGGCTGACCGCCCCGACGGTGCCCTGGATCGTGTCCAGCAGGGTCAGGCCCGTGAAGACCCGCATGGTCATCTGCTTTTCGTGGGCGGTCAGCGTGCCCCACGACGGCAGGTCGTTGGACACCGGCACCTTCTCGGGCAACCAGAAGTTTCCGGTGAGCCGGTCCCAGACTTCGGCGTCCTTTTCGTCTTGCAGCCGGTTCCAGTTGATCGCCGAAACGCGGTCGATCAGCTTCATGTTTTCGCTCACCAGAACCCCACTTCACACACCGTTGCGCCGGATGAATCTCAGCTCCCGACACTACCCCTGGGGTGTGACAACGCAGTGGAACACAAGAACTTGTGTCTACGTGTCGCGAGCGTCTGAAGCCGCCCCAATTAAGTTTCGTCCTCCAGTATGCGCGATAATCATGTACCAAATGGTACATGATTATCGAAGACGGCGTCGACATCGACGCACCGCCGCAACTCGTCTGGGATGTCTTCACCGACGTCGAGCACTGGCCCGACTGGACCGCGTCGGTGACCTCGCTGGTCGGTCTGGACGCCCCGACCCTCGCCATCGGCAGACGGTTCGCGATCAAGCAACCCGGGATGTCAAAGCTGATCTGGAAGGTCACCGAGATCGAACCGGGCAGGTCGTGGACTTGGGTGCAGAGCTCTCCCGCGGTGCGGGTCGCCGCTCGTCATGACGTCATCGCGCAGCCCGGCGGCCGCACGCTGGTGCGCCAGCGACTCGACCAGGGCGGGTTGTTGGGTGCCCTCGTCGGGCGGCTGATGGTCAAGAAGACCAAACGCTTCCTCGACCTGGAAGCCCAGGGCCTCAAGGCCCGCTCCGAGCAGCTCAGCCGCGCCGATGGCGCGCACTCCTGACACCGAACGGCGTCGGCAACTCCTCGAGTCACTCGTCGCCGAGTTCGCCACCGGCGGCATCGGCGACCGATCGCTGCGCGAGGTGGCCGCCGCTGTCGGCACCAGCCACCGGATGTTGTTGCACCACTTCGGCTCTCGAGAGGATCTGCTCGTGGCGATCGTCGAAGAAGTCGAGCGCCGCCAGATGGGGCTGCTGGCCGAACTGCCCTCCGACCCCGCCCAGGGTTTTGCCGCGATGTGGGCCGACCTACGCCGACCCGAACTGCGCGAATCCGAGCGCCTCTTCTTCGAGTGCTACGCCCGCGCAGTGCAGGGCGAAAAGCCTTTCGCCCGAATGGTTCCCGGAGCCGTTCACAGCTGGCTGACGGCGGTTGAGGCCCTGAAGAACGCCGTCGAGGCCCCGGTCGACGCCGCCCTGGCGCGCCTGGGGCTGGCCGTTGTACGCGGACTGCTGCTTGATCTGGTGGCCACCGATGACGACGCAGGTGTAGACGCGGCCGCGCGAGCCTTCGCCGAACTCCTCACGGACCGGCGATGATTCGGGCAACCGCAGTCAGGACGCGGCCGCGGAGCTGCCCATGTTCACGCCGTAGAACTGATATTCGTCCGGCTTGACCGAACGCGTCGCCCGCCAGTACTCCCAGGTGTAGCCGCCCCAGAGCACGG
>NZ_LZMB01000098.1 GCF_001673555.1 Mycobacterium sp. 1165178.9
CAGCAACCAGAATGACGAGGAACTCGTCGCCTGCACGGCCGAGATCGAGCTACCGGTGTAGCGAGGCCAGTGAATAAATGAATTCTGGTGCTGCGGAACCACTTTCAATCGCATATGGCCCTCCACTGAGCGACGAGCCGGGGCTTGGCACTCTCACGCTTCCAGGCTTTCTGCGTGACGTGACATCAACCTACGGCGACCGAGAAGCACTCGTCTTCCGCACTGCCAAGGACGAAATGCGTTGGAGTTACTCCGAGCTGTGGGAGAGAGCGGTCGAGAAAGTGCTAAGTGTCACGGCCACCCCACCGGCGAGCGAGACGCCGAAGACAGCCGAGATCCACTCGGGACGGTTGGTCATCAAGACCCCGACCCGAGTGTCTTTGCCAACGCCACAGGCACGCAACGCGCATGCCACTTCGACCGCTCTCTCCCACAGCTCGGAGTAACTCCAACGCATTTCGTCCTTGGCAGTGCGGAAGACGAGTGCTTCTCGGTCGCCGTAGGTTGATGTCACGTCACGCAGAAAGCCTGGAAGCGTGAGAGTGCCAAGCCCCGGCTCGTCGCTCAGTGGAGGGCCA
>NZ_LZMB01000099.1 GCF_001673555.1 Mycobacterium sp. 1165178.9
GCCATCGGCTGCACCGCTACACCGATACCCCCGTGGCGCAGTCGCCGTGGCGGCACCTCCCGATCGCCGTGTCGCTGGTGTTGCTGACCACCGCGATGGCGGGGCCGACCTCGGATGTCCGGATCCCGCTCAATCGCGCGGTCATCATGCTGGTGATCGACGTCTCGGAGTCGATGGCCTCCACCGATGTGCCGCCCAACCGCCTCGACGCGGCCAAGGAGGCCGGCAAGCAGTTCGCCGACCAGCTGACCCCGGCGATCAACCTGGGACTGGTGGAGTTCGCGGCCAACGCCACGCTACTGGTGCCCCCGACGACAAACCGCGGCGCGGTGAAGGCGGGCATCGACAGCCTCAAGCCGATGCCCAAAACCGCGACGGGAGAAGGCCTTTTCACCGCGCTGCAGGCGATCGGCGCCACCGCGGTCGCCGGCGGCGATGCCCCACCGCCGGCGCGGATCGTCCTGCTCTCCGACGGCGGCGAGAACAAACCCTCCAATCCCAGCGATCCGCACGACGGCGTCTA
>NZ_LZMB01000100.1 GCF_001673555.1 Mycobacterium sp. 1165178.9
TCAGTCTAAGAGCGGCCCAACCCGAACTGACGATCTCGTCGAGATTCAGCAGCTGCTCGGGCGCTACGCGGTCACCATCACCCAGGAGGACATCGAAGGCCTCGTCGCCGTCTTCACCCCCGACGGCACTTACAGCGCCTTCGGTGAGACCTACAGCCTGAGCCGATTCCCGGAATTGGTGGCCGCGGCCCCAAAGGGCTTGTTCCTCACCGGAACCGCGGTGCTCGACCTCGACGGGGACGCGGCCAGTGGCACCCAGCCGCTGTGCTTCATCGATCACGCCACCCACGACATGCGGATCGGCTACTACCGTGACACCTATGTGCGCACCGCCGACGGGTGGCGACTGAAGACCCGCGCCATGACCTTCATCCGCCGCAGCGGCGTGCACGACTCCGGACGCCCGCACGCCATCGGGCGTCCCGCCGGTGACTCTGCGGCGCAGGCAGCGACGTAAAGGAGCCGAGCAATCGAAGTGAATGTCGAGCAGTTCAGGGCCGACCTGCGCGCGTGGCTCGACGACAACGATCTGACCCCCGGGCCCGACCACTCGCTGCAGGGGCACATGCGGCAGTTCGCCCGGGTCAGCCGTGCGCTCTACGACGCCGATTGGATGCGGTTCGGCTGGCCGGTCGAGGTGGGTGGATTGGGCGGTCCCGCGGTGCTGCGCGCGATCGTCGGCGAAGAGGTGGTGGGCCGGCGCCTCGCCGAACCCGGACCCTATTCGATGCTCGAAGTGCTCGCGCCCACCATGATCGATTACGCGCCGGCCGAGCTCGCCAAGGAGATGGTTCCCCGCCTGCTGAGCGGCGAAGAGCAATGGTGCCAAGGCTTTTCCGAGCCAGGGTCGGGCAGTGATCTGGCATCGCTGACGACACGCGCGGTCCAGGACGGCGACAACTGGATCGTCAACGGCCAAAAGGTATGGACCAGCTTCGCGCAGTTCTCCACCCGGTGCGTCCTGCTTACCCGCACCGCGCCCGGGCACGACGGAATCACCGCGTTCTTCGTCGATCTCGACACTCCCGGGATCACCATTCGCCCGCTGCGGACGATGCACGGCGTCGACGAATTCTGCGAGGTGTACTACGACGACGTGGTGATTCCGGCAAGCCGGATGCTGGGCAAGCCCGGGGACGGCTGGCGACTGGCCATGGACCTGCTGCCCTATGAGCGTTCCGCCTGCTTCTGGCAGCGGATCGCCTACCTCTATTCGCGTTTCGACGACCTGATCACCACGGCAGCCGAAGCCGGTGAGCCCGACGAATCCGCGCTCGGCGGCGCTTATCTGGCGCTGCACACGTTGCGCTGCCGGTCGCGCGCGACTCAGCACCGGATGCGCGACGGGGCCCGGCTGGGGCCCGACACCTCCATCGACAAGGTGCTGCTCGCCTCCGCGGAGCAGCGACTCTACGACACCGTCCGCGATGTGTTGCCGGGCACGCTCGAGCTCGAAGACACGCCGTGGCGTTCGGAGTACCTGTACTCGCGCGCGGCGACGATCTACGGCGGCACCGCCGAGATCCAGCGCAATATCATCGCCCGCCGGCTGCTCGATCTCGGGAAGGAGTGAACCGTGGCCCCTTCGGCGGATACCGAGTCAGACCCGGAATCGCTGCGCCTGCTGGCAGAGTCGCTGCGGACGACGATGAGCGCCGCCTCGGGAGCCAAGCTTGATGTGGCGCTGGCCGACCTGGGCTGGCGCGACATGCTCCACGAAATGCCCGATACCGCAATCCCTCTGGTGTTCAAGCTGCTCGGTGAGACCGGCGCGCACGCACCCGTGCTGAACGACGTGGTGCTGTGCGCGGCCGGCGACGCGCCCGGAGGCACGCTGCCGCTGCCGTTCGCCGGCGGCTCCTGGGTGCTGTGGGAACGCCGCGACCACCCCGACTCGGCGATCGACGAGTTGCTGCCGATACACCCTGTGCCGCAAGAGGATCCCTTGCCGTCGGCCGCGTTGCATGCGGGTTGGCGAGCCGTGGGGTGGTGGCTGGTCGGCACCAGCCGCGCCATGCTGTCACTGGCTCGTCAACACGCCGTGGACCGCGTGCAATTCGGCCGCCACATCAGCTCGTTCCAGGCTATCCGGCACCGGCTGGCCGAGACGCTGGTCGCGATCGAGGGCGCCGAGGCCACACTGCAGGCCGCGACGGAATGCGATGACCCGCAGGGACTGTCTTCCCTGCTGGCCAAGGCCGCGGCCGGTCAGGCCGCGCTGACCTCCGCACGCCACTGCCAGCAGGTACTCGGGGGGATCGGCTTTACCGCCGAGCATCCTCTGCACCACCACATCAAGCGGTCGCTGATTCTCGAAGGACTGCTGGGCAGCTCTCGGGAACTGACACGCGCAGCCGGAAAAGCGTTGGTGGCGGCCGGTTCTGCGCCGCGGCTGGCACAGCTGTAACGGGTAGGACCCCGCAACCAAGCACAGTGCGCCGAGCATGAGATGCTTCGCGGGGACGATAGTTCGTTAGCGTTTCCCGGAGTCACTTAGTGGTTCGGTCAGCGCTGACGTCGGCCCCGGCCGTAGCCCTGGGAGGTGGGACGCATGAGTCACGCGCAAGCACCACAGAACCAGTTCGGCGTCGCCTCGGTACTGCTGGGCCTGGTCGGCCTCGTCACCTGCTGGTTGCTGCTCGGAGTGCCCTTCGGCATCGCGGCGGTGGTGACGGGCGACATCGCCCGGCGAAGGGTTGCCCGCGGCGAGGCGAACAATCCCCGAACCGCCATGGCCGGCATGGTTTTGGGGACGATCGCGATAGTGGCTGGTCTCGTCGCCATCGGCTACTACGCCCAGCTGGACTCCCGAAACCGTTGAGGCGCCGATCAATTGCGCGGCAACCCCAGTACGCGTTCCGCGATGATGTTGCGCTGGATTTCCGATGTACCGCCAGCGATGGTCGCGGCGAAGGTGCGGGTGTACCGGTCGAACCAGCTGCCGTAGTGGCTATCCAGGTTGAGCGGTGCGAATGGGGCCGTGACCGCACGCAACGCCAGGCCGTCGCCGTCCCTGGCGGTCAGCGCGTCCTCGCTGGCGCGTTGCATTGCCTCCGAGCCGAGCAGCTTGAGCACCGACTGGCCGGGGACGTCCTCTTCGCCGCGAGCGGCTTTGGCCAGCGTCGCCGACCCCAGCAGCCGCATCGCATAGAAGTCCATCACCAGCGTCGCGTAATGATCCCGCTGCACCGGGCCCGAGGGCCTGGACTCGACCGTCAACGCGTGCAGCATGTCCGCGTAATCGAGCCATAGCATCGCGCGCTCGTGGCCCAGCGAACCGGTCGCGACGCGCCAGCCCGTGTTGAGTTCGCCCACCAAGTTCTCGGCCGGCACCCGTGCGTCGGTGAAGAAGACCTCGTTGAAGTCGACGTCGTCGATGTCGCCCACCGAGGCGAATGGGCGGCAAACAACACCGGGGGTATCGGTCGGAATCAGTAAAGCGCTGATGCCTCTGTGTTTTGGCGCATCCGGATCGGTGCGCACGAATGTCAGCAACACATCGGCGTGATGCGCGCCAGATGTCCACACCTTCTGCCCGTTGACGACGAAATGGTCGCCCTCTGAATCGGACGAGCGCATCGCGCGCGTCTTCAGCGAGGCGAGATCCGAGCCCGCGCCGGGTTCGCTCATCCCCAGTGACGCGGTGATCTCCGCCCGCAGGATCGGCACCGCCCAGCGCTGCTTTTGTTCGGGCGTGCCGAATGACAGCAGTGACGCCGCGATGATGCCCACACCCTGCGGATTGAAGCTTTGATAGATCCGCCGCCGGGATAATTCTTCGTGGTACACGTATTGCTGCAACAGGGTGGCGTTGCGTCCGCCGAACTCCGGGGGATTGCCGGGCTGTAGCCACCCGCTGTCGAACAACAAGCGCTGCCACCGGCGCGCCCACTCCGGGATGTCCGAACTCGATTTGGGCCGCACGAACGCCTCGGTCTCGGAAGGCAGATGTGCGTCGAGGAAAGCCACGAATTCGGCTCGGAACGCCTCCACCTCGGCGTCAAAGGTCAGCTGCACAACACTTCCCGGGATGGTCATGAGCACGCAGCAACGTCGGTAGATCCAGGTTTCCGCCGACGACGCGGTTCGCTCTTGCGATTAAGCTTCCATACACACGTCTAAGAGAATAGTATTCTCGTCGTAAGAAAGTTACAATCTCCGACACGTGATCCGTGAGGGGGTCGAGCGCAGCGATGTCACGGCGTTCTCCGGTAGAGTCCAACCATGTTCTCCCCTCGCGGCAATCACCTGAGCCAGCCGTGACCAATCCAAGCGAAGAGCCGGCCTGGAAGCAGCGTGCCGTCGAGCGGTCCATCAAGACGGCGAAACTGCGCGCCGCACAGCGTGTTCAGCGCTTCCTCGACGCGGCCCAGGCCATCATCATCGAAAAGGGCAGCACGGACTTTACCGTGCAGGAGGTCGTGGACCGCTCCCGTCAGTCGTTGCGCAGCTTCTACCTGCAGTTTGACGGCAAACACGAGCTGCTACTGGCGCTCTTCGAGGATGCCCTCAGCCGATCGGCCGACCAGATCCGCGCGGCCACCGAGAGTCAATCCGATCCGTTGGAACGGCTGCAAGTCGCCATTCAGTTGCTGTACGAGGCATCGCGCCCTGATCCAACGGCCAAGCGTCCGCTGTTCACCGACTTTGCCCCCAGGTTGCTGGTCACGCATCCGGCCGAGGTCAAGGTCGCCCATGCACCGCTGCTCGCGTTGCTGACGGAGCTGATGGACGCGGCGCACGACGCTGGAAAGTTGCGCAACACCATCAATCCCAAGCGGGTGGCCGCCATGACCATGCAAACCGTCATGTTCATCGCTCAATCAAGTGGCGGCCCCGATGACGCGACGATGCACCCCATCACGGCAGATGAGGTCTGGGACTTCTGCTCACGCGGATTCGTCGCGTAGCACACCCGAGCACGGCGAGCCCCTCCCTCGCGCGAGATGGAGCAAATAGCGCACCCCATTTGCCGGTGAGAATGAGATTCTCTAATATCTAGAACCATAAATAGCCGAAACGGATTCGTCGTTGACACCCGTGACGGCTCAATGACAGAGTTCAAGGCGGCAAGACCCGCGGTCCTGCAGAACGTGTTCGTTGCCCGCCGAGGCGTGCCGATCGAAAGTCAGGAGTTGAGGTAGCCATGACCGGACGTGTTGAGGGCAAAGTCGCTTTCGTCACCGGAGCGGCACGCGGTCAGGGCCGCAGCCATGCGGTGCGGTTGGCCGAGGAGGGCGCCGACATCATCGCCGTCGACATCTGCAAGCCGATCCGCGAGGGCGTGGTGGACACCGCGATCCCGGCATCGACACCCGAAGACCTCGCCGAAACCGCCGATCTGGTCAAGGGGCACAACCGCAGGATCTTCACAGCCGAAGTCGATGTGCGTGACTTCGACGCGCTCAAGGCGGCGGTGGACAACGGTGTCGAGCAGCTCGGCCGGCTCGACATCATAGTGGCCAACGCCGGAATCGGTAACGGCGGCGAGACTTTGGACAAGACTAGCGAAGAAGACTGGACAGAAATGATTGACGTCAACCTGTCCGGGGTGTGGAAGAGCGTGAAAGCCGGTGTGCCGCACATCCTGTCCGGCGGTCGAGGTGGTTCCATCATCCTGACCAGCTCGGTCGGCGGGCTCAAGGCCTATCCGCACACCGGTCACTATGTAGCGGCCAAGCACGGCGTGGTCGGTCTGATGCGTGCCTTCGGAGTCGAGTTGGGGCAGCACATGATTCGCGTCAACTCCGTGCATCCCACGCACGTGAGCACCCCGATGATCATGAACGAGGGCACCTGGAAGATGTTCCGCCCCGACCTGGAGAGCCCCGGCCCCGACGACATGGCGCCGATCTGCCAGATGTTCCACACGCTGCCGATTCCTTGGGTCGACCCGATCGACATCAGCAACGCGGTGCTGTTCTTCGCCTCCGACGAGTCTCGCTACGTCACCGGCGTGACCCTGCCCATCGACGCGGGCAGCTGCCTGAAGTAGCCGCTAGAACGGGCTGCTGTTCGACTGCCAATCGGCCGATTCGGGTCGCGGCCCGTAGCGAGCGATGTAGTCCTCGTGCATCCGTGCCTGCTTGCGGCGGGCGACCACATCGACCAGATTCGGGTCCAAACCGTGGACGGCCAGCCGGTGCCGGCGCCAGACCTTGTTCAGGGCAAGGGTTATCAGGAGCGCCCAGATGTAGAGCGGCGCGGTCATCTCCGTGTGCACGTAGAGCGAGGCGGGCAGCAGCCAGAATGGAGCGAGGACGAATAGGGGCGGGATGGCCCACCTGATCATGTGCCGGCGGATGGCTCCCTCGCCGGCCAGGTCTTGTGCCACCCAGGTGCGCATCGAGTCGGGCAGTCGCCGGCCATAGGAATAGCCGATCCGCTGCCATAGGTTGGGTTTCGCGTCGGTCATGGTGGCTCCTCGGGGTGATGTCAGGGTTGCAATGCGCCGGCCGCCACGGCGGCTCCGTTGATGCGGGTGAGGACCTGGCGTAGGTTCTCGAGTTCGGACAGCTCGACCCCCAGGCATGCCACGACGGCGGGCGGAATCTCAAGTGCTCGCTCCCGCAAGGCGATTCCGCGCTGCGTGAGCATCACGTCGGTGGTGCGCTCGTCGGCCGCGTTCTTGGCGCGGGTGATCAGTCCTTGCCCTTCCAAGCGCTTGAGCATGGGCGACAGCGTGGCGGAATCCATCTGCAACGCGGCGGCGATCTTCTTGACCGACAACGGGAACTGGTCCGCGTCGGGGGTCTTTCGGTGATCCCACAGTGCCAGCATCACCAGATATTGCGGATGGGTGAGGCCGAGTGGCTCCAAGAGCGGCCGATACACCGCCAAGACCGCCCGGTTGGTCGTCGCCAGCGCAAAACACACCTGGTGGTCGAGGGCTAGCGGATCGATGTCGCGCGCAGCGGGAGCAGCCATACTTGTATGGTGCCCTAATAGTTAGGGTGCTATCTACATGATGTCTGTCACACCGTTTCCGGCGCGAGTAATACGCTCCGATTCTATGGACGATTTCCAGGGACGCGGCGCAGTCATCACCGGCGGTGCAAGCGGCATCGGTTTGGCCACCGCCACCGAATTCGCCCGCCGCGGCGCCCGCCTGGTGCTGGCCGACGTCGATGAGACCGCGTTGGAACGGGCGGTGGTGCACCTCAAAGGCGAGGGGTTCGACGCGCACGGGGTGAAGTGCGACGTGCGGCACCTCGATCAGATGGCTCACCTGGCGGAAGAGTCCTTTCGGCTGCTGGGTCAGGTCGATGTCGTGTTCAGTAATGCCGGGATCGTTGTGGCGGGTCCGCTCGCGGCAATGACCCACGAGGACTGGCGCTGGGTGATCGACATCGATCTGTGGGGTTCGATCCATGCGGTCGAGGCGTTCGTGCCGAAGTTGATCGAGCAGGGCCGGGGCGGCCACGTCGCCTTCACCGCTTCGTTCGCCGGACTGGTGCCCAACGCCGGTCTCGGGGCGTACGGCGTTGCCAAGTATGGGGTCGTCGGGCTGGCCGAAACGCTGGCCCGGGAAGTCAAGGACAACGGCATCGGCGTCTCGGTGCTCTGCCCGATGGTCATCGAGACCGGGCTGGTCGCGAACTCGGAACGAATTCGCGGCGCGGACGACGGGCTGGCGTCAGCGCCCGACCTGACGAGTGGGTTCGGACAGCTCCCGCCGACGCAGGATGACACGGTGTCGGTCGAGGGCGTCGCGCGGCTAACCGCCGACGCGATCCTGGCCAACCGCCTGTACATCCTGCCGCACGAGGCGGCCCGGGCGTCGGTCAGACGCAGGTTTGAGCGCATCGATCGCACCTTCGACGACCAGGCCGCCGAGGGGTGGAAACACTAACCGGACGGGCCCAGCCGGTAGGCCCCGGTGCGGGTCGTGGTACCAACCGCTGGCGGCGTGGGTGCCGCGTCGACGTGTAACGTCTGCCCGGTGAGATAGACCGACATGTCGGAAGCCAGAAATACTGCGGTGCCGGCTATTTCGTCGACACGGCCGGGACGCCCGAGCGGGACGATGTTGCCCATGTCGCTGGTTGCGGCGTCGCTGTTGAACGCGGCCAGGCCTTCGGTGAGGGTGATGTCGGGTGCTATCGCGTTGACCCGAATGCCATAAAATGCCAGTTCCAGCGCCGCGGGGAACACACCGCCCACATTGTTGACCAGAATTGTGGGCGTGCCGAGCTTGGCGGTGGTCCGCTGCACGGCGGCGTCGATCTGCTCGCTGTCCCGGACATCGGTGACAATCCGCAGGGCGCCAACGGATTCGGCAACCCGCGAGCAGGTCTGCGGGTCGCGCTACCAGAGGGCGACTTTGGCGCCGAAGGCAGCCATCCCGGCGGCGATGCCGCGCCCGATGCCCGCTCCCCCGCCGGTCACCACCGCGACCCGGTCGGTGAGCAGTATGTTCGACGGGTCGATCGCCACAGTCGATCAGCTCCTCGCGTGCATGGCCGGTGCTCGGCCGATCACGCCGTCGGATTCCAGGCGGGCGATGTCCGAGTCGGACAAGCCCAGCCCGGACAGCAGTTCGTGGTTGTGCTGCCCAAGCAGCGGCGCATGCTCGGTGTGGAACTTGTGGGGCCCGGCTGAGAACCTCAGCGGCATGGTGCTGAGCCTGGCCGGACCGTTGACCGGATGGTCGACCTCCTCGAAGAAATCCCGAAACGCCAACTGTTCCAGCTCAGTCTGACGGTGTGGTTGCATGACTTTTGCCGCCGGAACGCCGGCGTCCCACAGGGTCTTGATGATCTCGTCGCGGCTGCGGTGCCCGCACCAGGCGGCGAGTTGCGCATCGATGGAATCTTGGTGCTTGCGCCGGCCGGCTTCAGTCGAAAGCCCGGGATCGGTTGCCCAGGACGGTGATCCGAGGGCCAGGCACAAACTGTCCCACTGGTCGTCGGTGGCCACCGCGATGGCGACCCAGCAATCGAGCCGGCCGAATTCGTCGATGTCGGCGCTGAGGTAGAGGTTCTGCGGCGCGGCGGTCGGGCCCCTGTTGCCGGCGCGCTGCAGCAGTGCCCCGTATGCCGAGTACTCGATGACCTGCTCGGCAGAGATGCTCAGCGCGGCATCGACCATCGCCGCTTCGACGAACACGCCTTCGCCAGTGCGGCGCCGGTGCTCGAGCGCGAGCAGTATCGCGTTGAGCGCGTGCACACCGGCGCATGCGTCACCGATCGAATAGGGGTCATACGGCGTGCGATCCGGGTAGCCGGTGAGCCAACTCACGCCGGACGCTGCTTCGATGACGTAGGCGAATGCCGGGTTGTCGCGCCACGGGCCTTCGAGGCCGAACCCTGGCATCCGCGCCAGCACCGTGTCCGGCCGAATCGATTGAACGGCGGCGAAATCCAACCCGATCTGATCCAGCACTCGCGGCGTGAAATTCTCCACGATCACATCGCACGTCGCGATGAGTTCACGCAGCAATTCGCGACCGCGCGGACTCTGCAGGTCGAGGGTCAGTCCCTTCTTGTTCGTGTTGAGGGCCTCGAAGATCGGCGACTTCTCCCACCACTGGTCCTCGGTGATGGGGATGCCGGCGATCATCCGTGCGCCATCGGGGCGGCGGGTGGATTCGACGTGGATGACCTCGGCACCGAGTAAGGCCAAAGCATGGGTACAGCAGGGTCCCGCCCAAAAGGTGGTCATGTCCAAGACCCGAAGTCCGCTCAGGGGAAGCGCTTTCGTCACATCAGTCGGCGCCGATCGCGCCGGAAGGGCCGCGGCGCGGTAGTACCCGGTGTGCTCCCCCAGTCGCGGTGCGGGCTGCGGCGGGCGCAGCTGCGCGGGCCGCATCCGATACGGGTGACTCGGCTGCTGGAATCCGTCGCGCGGATTACGCACAAATGAGTCGCGCTCCACGAAGTGATCGAGCGACGTGACGTTGGCGCCGTTGGCGACCGGCGCGTTGGGAATACGAAATGCCGAGGCCAGTTCCCGAATTTCGTCGACCGGGGTGCCGGCCAGCCAGGAAAAGATCTCGTCGGCATGGATGTTGGCCTGCTCGGTGATCGACAGGGGCGACTCCTCGTCGATCCACTCTGGATGACCCACCATCGCGCACAGGTCGAACCATTGCTGCGCGGTCCCGCAGCCGAGATCCACCAGGCCATCCTTGGCCCGAGCCACTCCCGGAATCGTCGGCCGTCGCATGTCTCGCCACGGCCGGCCGAGCAGCTCGAAGTAGGAGACCGGGTAATAGGTGAGGCACAGAATCTGGGTCTCCAGCATCGAGAGGTCCAGCAGCTCGCCTGCGCCACCGTCGATTCGGCGCCAGCGCGACGCCAACGTGGCCGCGCTTGCGTAGACGCCGACCAGGTACTCACCGGCCTGACCGCCGACGAAGACGGGCGCACGCTCTTGCTCGCCGCGACCGAGCCCGACGATCCCTCCCGACCACGCCTGCAGGGTGAACTCGGTCGCCGGGCGGTCTCGCCAGGGGCCTTCCAGCCCGAACGCGGTGATCGAGGTGACGGTGAGGTGTCGGTGGCGGCCGTGAATGGCGTGCGGCGTGAAGACCGGTTGCTCTGCCACTTTCGAGCCGGCCGACCACACCACCGCGTCGGCGGACGCCAGTAGCCGGTTCACCAGATCGGTGTCGTCGTCGCTGGTAGGGTCGGCCACGACGCTGTGCTTTGCCCCGGCCAGGAAGCTGAACAAGGCACCATCACCGCCGGCCGGGATCCCAGCGCCCGAGGCCGACCACCTGCGCAGCGGATCACCCTCTGGCGCTTCGACTTTCACGACGTCGGCGCCCGCGTCGGCGAGCAACTTGGTGCAGTAGGCGCCGGCTATCCCGGTGGACAGGTCGACGACGGTGTAGCCGCTCAGCGGCGCTCCGACGCGGTGTCGCGCCGGCTCCGAGGGCTCGGGCATGGCTAGGGCTGCCAGAACGGGCTCGCGGTAAGCACTTCGGCGCCGTCCGCGGTGATCAGGACCGCTTCTCGCCCGAATACCGCGCCGACCTCGTCTTCCCACACGTAGCCCGTCACGGCCAGCACCATTCCCGGCTCCAGGCATTCCCGGGCAGCGGTGGTAGGCAAGTGTCTGGAAACGACGGGTGGGTCGAACCCCATGCCGAGGCCGCGTGCCACCGGCATCGGTGGTTCGGGCTCACCCGCGGCCTGATAGGCGGCGAGCAGTTCATCGGCACCCGTGCCGGGACGACAAGCGGCGATCAGCTTGTCCCATAGGCGTTCCCAACGCTTGTGTAGTGCTGCCGCACCGCTGGGCGCACGCCGGTTGTCGGCGGGCCAGGTTCGGCCCACTTCGCCGACGTAGCCTCCAGCAAGCACCCCCGCGGAGAACGCCACCAGATCGCCGTCCTGGATGCTACCGTCGCCGCGAGCGCGCTGCCATGGGTGCTTGCGCGATGTCACCCATGCGACATCTTGATTCGACGGCGTGCTGACACCGCCGGCCGCGGATGCCTCTAACAGGACACCGGCCAGCGCCTGCTCGGTAATCCCTGGCCGCAGTTCAAAAACCGCCGCCGCGAGCGCCGACTCGGCTACCGCGACGGAGTCCCGCAGCGCAGCGACCTCTTCGTCCGTCTTGATGCGCCGCGCGGCCCGCATGGCCAGCTCGCCGTCGACCAGCTGCGCGTTGGGGAACGCGGTCGGCAGGAGTTGCGCGAAAACTGGGGATAGCGCGTCGGTTCCGACGCGTCGTGCGGTCGCCGCGCCGTCGATGCGCTGCAGGGCCGCCATTGTGTTCATCGGGTTCCAGGAGATGCCGTAGAGGTTCTCGTGGGGAATGTCTTCGGGGACGCCCTCGTCCCAGGTGCTGAGGAGGTGCACGGCGCCGGTCTCGCGCACCAGCACGCAGGTCGGGCCGAACGGCCGGGTGCCGGCCACCCACAGTTGCGGAGCCCCGGTGACGTAGCGGACATTGGCTTGCCGACCGAGGACCAGTACGTCGAGATCGTGTGCCGCCATCTGGGCCAGCGCCCGCTGGCGGCGCCCGGAGCGCAGCGTGCGCTCGTCGGGCAGCACTTCAGTTGCCATAAGGGTCATAGGGGTAGTCGGTCAAACGGATCCAGCCTTCCTCGGTGATCACCAGGACCTCTTCGCTGCGGTAGCCTCCGGTGCCGTCCTCCCATACGACGGGCTCGAGAACCAGCACCATCCCGGATTGCAGGACGAACTTCTCGTCGAACTCCTGCCCGAGATCGGTTCCGATCATCGGCATTTCGGCGGCGTTGACGCCGATCCCGTGGCCGAGGTAAAAGTGCGGCAGCCACGGCTTGGTCCCGCCGTTGGCCTTGATGGCGGCCCGGCCCAGATCCGCCGCGGTGGCACCCGCCTTGGCGACGCCGAGAACCGCGCTCATGATCTCGAACCATTTGTCGAATTGCGCCTGCTGGCGCGGGGACGGATCCCGGCCGACGATCCAGGTGCGCCCGAAGTCGGAGCAGTAGCCCTGATACGTGATGCTGACGTCGGTCCACAGCACATCGCCTTCGGCCAGTTCGCGCTCGGTGGTCAGGAGCGGCAGCGCCAAATCGCCGTGCGTGGTCCACACGCCCTCGGCCTTGCTCGGCGGCATCACCTGCCAGATCGGCTCGAGCATGCTGGCCGTAGCGCCCAGTTCGAAGGCGCGGCGCAAAAAGCTTGCCGACAAATCGATCTGGCGGATGCCGGGTGCCAGGCGTTTCTGCACCTCGACCATCGCCTCGTCGGTGATCCGGATTGCGGTGCGCATGCAAGACAATTCGTCCGGCGTTTTCACCGACTTGGCGGCGCTGACGATGGCCGCGGCATCAACGGGTGCGCCTCCCGGGAACAGGAGCTTGGTGGCGCGCGACATGGCGCCGGTGAACTCGTCGACCGCCACGACCGCTCGGGCCGGAATGAGATCGCCCAGCTGACGCGCGAAATGCTCGACGCCTTCATCGAATTCGAGGTAGACGGGTCCGTGCAGGTGATCGGCGGGCAAGTCCGCTTCCTGCGAGGCGCCCTCCCGAAAGGGCAGGAACAGGTGCGGCCATTCGTCGCCGGCGAGCACCACGGCCACCGGCCGTTCGACGTAGGACAATCCGGCGTCGCCGAGTGGCCAGCTGGCGCCGGTGGCATAGACCACGGCGTTGTTGCCCAGCAGGATCATCGCGTCGACACCCCGCTCGGTCATCGCCGAACGCAGCCGGGCCCCTGTCTGGCGGCGCAGGCGAGCCAGGTCGGCTGTTTCGGGAATCACCAATCCGTCACCGGTGTTGGTGTCCGATCGCGCGAACGTCGTCACTACAGGCCCAGGAACTTCGTGATGTTGCCGCTGACGATCTTCACCGCATCCTCGGGACCCACCGCGTCGACGACGGATTTCAGCGATTTCTCGGAATAGCCGTAAGTGCTTTCGTTGTGCGGATAGTCACTGGACCACATCACCTTTTCCACCCCGATTTGGTCGATCAGCTTCAGGCCCAGCGGGTCGACCATGAACGACGCGCTCATGTGGGTGTCCCAGTAGTGGCGCACGTCGTGTTGCAGCGGCCGGTTGAACATGTGCTGGTAGGAGGCAACCAGGTGCTCGGCGTCCTGCAACGCCCACGGCACCCAGGAGATGCCGCCCTCGAACCAGCCGATCCGCAACCCGGGGTGGTCGTCGAGGATGCCGCCAAAGATATACTTGGAGAACGTCTCCCGGAATCCGTCGATGTTGATCATCATGCCCACCACGACGCTGTTGAACTCGGTTGGGCTTTTCGGCGGGGTTTCCCCGATATGGTGCGTTACGGGAAGACCGGCGGCCTCGATCTCGTCCCACACCGGCCGCATAGACGTGCTGGAGTAGTCGATCGGGTTGCCGTCGTCGCCCTTCCCGGGATTCAGCGGCATCAAGAAGGTCTTGAGCCCCAACGCCTTCAGCTCTTCCAGAGTCTTGCGGGTGCCCTGCCGGTCCCACCAGTTGATCAGGCCGGCACCGTAGAAGTGGCCGTTGGAACGCTCCTGCAGCTCGGCGATGTATTCGTTGTAGATGCGGAAGGCGAGCTCGCGAAGCTGTTTGTCCGGGTAGTGAAACAGCGCCAGCACCGCGTTGGGGAACGCCAATTCCTTCTCGACGCCGTCGTCGTGCAGCTCCTGGATCCGGGCTTCGATGTTGGTGCTCGCGGCACCGGGCAGATCGTCGTACTGCATCAGCACGGCGCTGAAGTCGCCCGGCAGGAAGGACTGTCCTTTGCGGCCGACTTGGTAGGCACCGTCCTCGTACCAGATCCGCGGCGCCTTGTCCTTCAGGTCGTCTGGAAAGCGTTGATAGAAGATGTCATCCGCCAACGAGATGTGGTTGTCCGCCGAGAACACGACGGTCCCCTGCGGCAAGCCGACATCGCTGCCCGCGGCATGGCCACGCCGATCCTTTGGAGCGCCATAACCTCCGGGCGGATAAAGCGTACTTGTTTGAGTCGTCATCGTTGACCCTCCATTTGGATCCGAATTTTGATGAGTAGCGAGCTGGGCTACCAGGTCACCGGCAGTTCGTAGACACCGTAGGCGAGTCGGTCGTCTTTGAACGGAACTTCCTCGATCGGAATGGCAAGTTGCAGCGTGGGGATGCGCCGGGCCAACGTGTGGAACACGATCTGCAGTTCCGCGCGGGCCAGCTGCTGTCCCACGCACTGATGCCGGCCGTAGCCGAACGCAACGTTGCGGTCGGCGCCCGAGCGATGCAGGTAGAGCCGGTCCGGTTCGGCGAACGCGTCCGGATCCCAGTTGGCCGGGGCGAGATCGATGATGATGCCCTCTCCGGCACGGATCGTCTCGCCGGCGATGTGGATGTCGTCCAGCGCGACGCGACGCTGGCCGTTTTGAATGATGCTGAGATAACGCAGCAGCTCTTCCACCGCACTCGCGACGACCTTCGGATCTTGGGCATCGCGGATTACGGCGAGCTGGTCGGGGTTTTCCAACAGGGCGAGCACACCGAGCCCGATCATGTTGGAGGTGGTCTCATGCCCGGCGATCAGCAGGCCGGTGCCCAGCTGGGCGGCTTCTTTCACGCTGAGTTCGCCGGCCTTGACCCGCTCGGCGAGGTCGGACACCGCGTCCTCGGCCGGATTCTCCATCTTGGCCTCGACTAGCTGGGCGAGGTATTTGTTCAGATTCATCGCGCCTTTGACGGTGTCTGCACCGGTCGCGTAACGCGCGAGGCCGACGTTGGCGTGGTGCTGGAACATGTCGGCGTCGTCGTAGGGAACGCCCAGCAGCTGGCTGATCACCAGCGAGGGCACCGGCAGCGCCAATGCGGTGACGATGTCGGCGGGTTGTGGCCCGGCAAGTATCGCGTCGATGTGTTCGTCGGTGATCCGCTGGATGGTCGGGCGCAGGTTCTCGACACGCTTGAATGTGAACGGCTTCGACAGCATGCGCCGGAATCGGGTGTGCTCCTCACCGTCGGCGGTGAAGACCGAACGCGGGCGCTTGTGCACCGTGGACAGCATGCCTTCATTCCAGTGCGGGAATCCGGGCTGCCGGTCGTCGACGCTGACCCGGGAATCCGAAAACAGCTCGCGCACTTGCTCGTAGCCGGTGATCAGCCACGGTGTGCTGCCATCCCAGATCCGCACCCGGGACAACGGCCTGGCTTCCGCCAATGCCATGACGTCGGGTGGAGGCGCGAACGGGCAGCGCGGCTCCCTGGGCATCGGGTAGTCCGGGATATCGGAGGTCTGCGCTGTCGCAGTGCTCGTCAGTGTGTCTGACATGTCATTCCTCGATGTGGATGGCGAGCGCGGGACAGGCCGCAGCGGCCCGCCGCGCGCCTTCGGCCTGCTCGGGCGTTGGATTGGGATTGAGGAGGACGACGACGCCGTCGTCATCGCGCTGATCGAACACGTCGGGGGCATTCATCACGCAGTTCCCCGAAGAGGCGCAAACATCTTGATCGACAGTCACTTTCATCCGCGAGCCCTTCACTCGTAGGCCGTCACGGGCGCCAACCACAGGCCAACGATCGCGTCGATGAGCCCGGATGCCGCCGCCCGCCATGAACGATGGGACGTCAATGCGCCTGTGGCAAAAGCGCGTTCCCGATCGGCGCAGGTGTGCATCAACAGGTTTCGGGCCATGATGTTGCGTTCGAAGTGCACATCGGCAGGCAGGTTGGGCAGGCAGCGGTTGAAGCCGTCGACGACCTGTACCAGCGACGGCGAACTGAGCGCGCCCTTGACCACGATGTTGTAGTAGGCAGGATCTGTCATGGCCTGGGCAGCGAAGCGCGCGTACCAGGTCGGGTTTCCGAGCTGCTCCAGATGATCGGTGAGGGGGCGCACCAAACAGGCCACCCAGGACCGCAATTCGCCGGACCCGCCCGATGCCAGCAGGTCGGACACCATCTGCTCGCGGAGCTCCTCAACGGGTCCGCGGTGTTTCTGCTCGATCGCCCGCACCAGGTCGGCTTTGGTGCCGAAGTGGTACCCGACGGCGGCGTTGTTGCCCTGGCCGGCGGCCTCGCTGACCTGCCGGTTGGACACCGCGAACATGCCGTGCTCGGCGTAGAGCCGCTCGGCCGCCACCAGGATCGCCTCCTGGGTGGAGCTGGCCCGATCGGTGCGGACGGTCCGGCCGGCGGTGGTGGTCATTGGATCAGTCAACCTCGTGCGGCTGTTTAAGTCAAGCGCTTGATTTAATCCGAAGCACGATCTCGGGTGGGTCGCCGACGAAACAGCGTCCCTCCCGGGCGCCGCGAAGCGTCCGGCCTGCCGCTACGAATGGCTACGGGTCCCACAGTTTGGTCCCTTCGGTGGCGGGTATTGCAGTTCCGCACTGTTCTTCAGAACGCAGGAACGGTTCTGCTTTCTCGGTGGGCGGGACAGTGCCGCCACGACACGCGGCCGCCCCACGATCTTCAGGAAGGGGCCCGAGTTGCTGCGTGTCGCTTCGGTGCCGGCGTCACACGTCTATGTTCGTCATCTCAGTGATTCGGACATGGATTGCGTTGTACGCCTTGATGATCCGGTTCCCGCGGACGGTCGCACCGTGCCGGGAGGCTGGTGGCCGCCCCTGATGCTGGAACCGGGCTGGGTCGGCGCCAATCACTCACAATTCGACGTGTTCCACATCCACTTCGGATTCGACGCCGTGGGTCCCGAGGTCTTGGCCGGAGTTGTCGAAGACCTCAAAAGGCATGACAAACCGCTTGTCTACACCGTGCACGACCTGCGCAATCCGCACCACCCGGAGCCCGAAGCCCATGCCGCGCAGCAGGACGTCCTGATTTCCGCAGCCGACGACCTCATAACGCTGACACCGGGTGCCGCACAGCTGATTTGGGAGAATTGGAGACGGCGAGCTCGGGTCCTGCCGCATCCACATGTGCTTGAGCGGGAGTGGATCGAGAAGCCCCGCAGTCCCAACGATCGATTCGTCGTCGGCCTGCACGCCAAAAGCCTGCGCGCCAACATGGACCCGTTGCCCATCGTCCACGCGCTGACGGCAATCTTGTCGCCGTTGCCCGACGCGATCCTGCAGGTCGACGTCCACGACGAGATCTTCGATCCCGACAATCACTGGTTCGCCCCGGAGGCCGGCGCGGCGCTGCTGGCCTACGACTCACATGAGCACGTCCACGTCCGAGTGCACCCGTACTTCTCCGACACCGAACTGTGGGAATACCTCGCGTCGCTGACGGTCTCGGTGCTGCCCTACCGTTTCGGCACCCATTCGGGGTGGCTGGAAGCCAGCTACGATCTCGGAACCGCCGTGGTCGCGCCCAGCTGCGGCTTCTACCACCAGCAACGCCCCTGTGGTGTGTTCGGCTTCGGCGACGAAGGCTTCGATGAAGAATCGCTGTGCCGTGCGATCCACCAGGCATACGCCCGTTGGGCCGCCGGCCGCCCCGCGCCGAGGGCCGGCTGGCCAGCGCGGCTCGCCGAAAGACGAGAGCTGGCGTCCGCGCATCGCGCCATCTATTGGAACGTCCTGAGATGACGGAACGACCGCGCGTCGCGCTGATCGCCTCTACGCGCTATCCGATTCGGCAGCCGTTCGCCGGCGGGCTCGAAGCCCATGTCTGCCACCTGACCCGCGCGCTGGCATCCCGCGGTTATCGGGTGTCGCTGTTCGCGGCAGCCGGTTCGGATCCCGGCTTGAAATGCCGGACACTCGACGTGCGTCCGCTGAATTTGTCCGAGGCGGCGCGCCGCGACGTATCAATGCCCCCAGCCGCCTTCATGGCCGATCATCACGCGTACCTGTCATTGATGCTGTGGCTCGCCGGCCCCGGCAGTCGAGAGTTCGACGTCATCCACAACCACAGCCTCCATTACCTACCCGTGGCGATGGCCCCGGCTTTGTCCACCCCGATGCTGACCACGGTGCACACACCGCCAACTCCGTGGCTCGAATCGGCGATCGGCGCGTCCACCGGGCACGGCACTCGCTTCGCAGCCGTTTCCCAACACACCGCGGCGGCGTGGGAAAACCTCACCGGAGATATCACGGTGGTTCCCAACGGCATCCACACGGGCCAGTGGCCCCTCGGCCCGGGCGGGCCTTCCCTGGTGTGGTTCGGCCGGATCACCCCGGAGAAGGCGCCCCATCTGGCAATCGCAGCGGCCCAACAGGCTTGCAGGCCTTTGATACTCGCCGGTCCGGTCGTCGATCGGAAGTACTTCCTCAGCCATATTCAGCCTCACTTGCACGGCGATATTCGATATGCCGGCCATCTGGACCATGAGCGTCTGGCCTACTTGGTCGGTCATGCCGCGGCGGCGCTCGTCACCCCGTCCTGGGACGAGCCGTACGGCCTCGTCGTCGCCGAAGCGATGTCGTGCGGCACCCCCGTTGTGGCGTTTGACCTCGGTGGTATACCCGAACTCATCAGCACCTCGTCGGGACGGTTGGTCGCTGCCGGTGACGTAACCGCGATGGCGGATGCGATTCCCGACGCGATAAGCCTGCCGCGAACAAAGGTGCGCGCACACGCTATTCGGCACTGTTCGGCGGACGCGACGGTGACCTCCTATACCGACTTGTACCGACAAATGACGGAAGACTTCGGGGGCAGGCAAGATGATCGGCTATTACATTCACCACCAGGGTTTCGGACATCTGGCGAGAGCGATGAGCATCTGCGCGCGGATGCGCCGCCCGGTGACCGCCCTCACGTCACTGGATGTTCCCGAACCACACCCGTTTTCGATGGTCATGAGGCTGCCACGTGATGACGAGGGACCGCAGCCGCGCGAGGCCACCGCACATGGCGCGCTGCATTGGGCACCCCATCACGACGCCGGGTTCAGCGCGCGAATGAAAGAGATCGCAACGTGGGTATCCGATGCGCGGCCCGAAGCCGTCGTCGTCGATGTCTCCGTGGAAGTCGCGTTGTTCATCCGCCTGCTCGGCGTACCGGTGATCGTCATGGCGCTACCCGGCAACCGAGTCGATGCACCGCACGTGCTGGCCCACCGCCTGGCCGATCACATCGTGGCGGCCTGGCCGCGGGCATTGTGTGTGCCGGCATGGTTGCGGCAGTGGGACGAGAAAACGAGCTACGTCGGTGGGATCAGCCGTTTCGAGGGCCGCGGTGGCTGCGACGGCGAGTCCGGGTCATCGATACCGACCAAGCCGTTGACGGAAACCCGGGTACTCGTTTTGAGCGGAGCCGGCGACGCGTTCGGCGCATCGCTACAGGACTGCGCCGCAGCGCAATCGGTCCAATCATGGACGACGCTCGGCGGCGAGGGCGGACCATGGAAACCTGATCCGTGGCGCGAAATCCGCGAGGCGGATGTAGTGATCACCCACGCGGGTCAGAGCTGTATCGCCGATGTCGCCGCAGCGAGACGACCCGCAACAGTCGTTCCGCAACGCCGCCCCTTCGATGAGCAGCGCGCCACGGCCCGGGTGCTCAAGCGCCACCGGCTTGCGGTGGTCGCCCGAGGCGTGCCCGATCCTCGTGCTTGGCCAGCGCTGCTGACTGCCGCGACCGCAATCGACCCCCAGCGGTGGCGGCGCTGGGAAGTGGATGGGGCCGCCGGCCGTGCCGCCGAAGCGATCGAGTCGACGGCCCGTCGCTGTAGGCCCGGTGCGTAGTGCGCACCGCAGTCATCACCGTTGTTCACGGCCGCGGCGCCCACCTGCGTCGGCAGCTTGAGGGCCTGGCCTCTGGCACGCTGCGACCGGACATGCACATCGTGGTCGCGCTCGGTGACTCCACCGTCGCTGCCACCGTCGCTGAGCTCGGGGCACCGGCAACCGTGGTTGATTGCCCGGCCTCGCACCCGTTGCCATTGGCGATGGGGCGCAACGTGGGCGCAGCGACGGCGGTGCGTAATGCCGCCGAGCTCTTGGTATTTCTCGACGTCGACTGCATTCCCGGTGCGGAATTACTCAACCGCTACCACAGCGTCGCGGGCAAATCCGAACACGAGAGCGCGATCCTGAACGGACCCGTCACGTATCTGCCGCCGCCCGGCCCGGGCGGCTACGCGATCTCCGAGGTACGGTCGAAACCCCAACCGCATCGCGCGCGGCCCGCGCCGCGGGACGACGCCATCGTCTTCACGACCGACTATGCACTGTTCTGGTCGCTGTCTTTCGCGGTGAAGGCCGCCACCTGGCAGCGGATCGGGGGGTTCTGCGAGCTGTACCGCGGCTACGGCGCGGAGGACACCGACTTCGGGCAATGCGCGGCGGCGCAACGTGTTCCGATGCGCTGGGTTGGCGGGGCACACGCATTCCACCAGTACCACCCGGTCACCGATCCACCCGTAGACCACCTGGACGACATATTGCGCAACGCCGCAATCTTCCATCGGCGTTGGGGATGGTGGCCGATGGATGGCTGGCTGTCCGCTTTCGCGGCCGACGGACTCGTCCGCCGTGACGCCGACGGACGTCCGATCCGCACGGCGGCTCGAACGTGACCGCGGTGGTCACGTCCGAGCGCGTCGATCATCCGTCGCGCTTCTTGGATCGAATCGGCTTGCCCGCCACCGTCCCACCGTCGACCGGCAGCACGGTACCCGTGACATAACGCGAGCGGTCGGTGGCGAAATACAGCGCCGCCTCGGCGACGTCGTCGGGCGTGCCCTCACGCTTCAGCGGCCGATCCTCCCGCATCGTCTCGCGGATCCGTGCCTCGAACTGTTTCAGTTGCTCGGGGTCCATACCAGCCCCCGACTTTCCCAGGATCGGCGTCGGTATGTTTCCGGGCGCGATGGCGTTGACCCGAATCTCGTGGTTAGCCAACTCGATTGCCGCGGCTTTGGTGAACTGAATGACCGCCGCTTTGGACGCGCGATAGATCATCACACCGCCGCCGGCCTGGATCCCGCCGATCGAGGTGATGTTGATGATCGATCCGCCGCCATGACCGACCATGTGCCGCGCGGCATCTCGAGTACCCGCCATCACACCCAGCACGTTGACGCCCATCACGCGGTGAAAATCGGTGAGATCGTCATCGAGCAATTTGCGCAGTGGGCTGGAAATCCCGGCGTTATTCACCATGACGTGCAGGCCGCCGAGATTCTCGACGGCATAGGACACAAGCGCTCCAACCTGTTCGGGGTCGGACACATCCGTCTGCCGGAAGACGGCGGCGGAGCCGAGCGACGACGCCAGCGCCTCGCCGCGGTCGGTCTCGACGTCCGCGATGACGACGCGCGCACCCTCGGCCACAAACCGCTCCACGAGTCCGCGGCCGATGCCCGAGGCCCCGCCGGTGATGACCGCGACTTTGCCATCCAATTCGTTAACCACACGACGAGTTAATCGGCGAACCCGGCATTAAGTCAAGCAATTGATTTAAATCCCGGCTGGAATCCCTCGCCACCAGATCGGCGACGTGGCTCGCGGTTAGCATCGGCACGTTCACAGGGCTTTCGGCCCGCCGACGTCTAGGCCATGCTGAGTAGGCCAGTTCGTCGGGAAACTGAAAGGCGTGATCATGAAGGTGTTGGTAATCGGTGGCAGCGGGCTGATCGGGTCGCAGGTCGTCGCCAGGCTTACCGAGCTGGGACACGAGGCGGTTCCGGCCTCACCGAGGACGGGCGTCAATACCGTGACCGGCGAAGGCGTCGCCGAAGCGGTCGCCGGAGTCCACACGGTCGTGGACGTGTCCCAACTCGCCATCCTGGGCCGACGACGACGTCCTGAACTTCTTCACCACCTCTACCCGCAACCTGCTCGACGCGGAGCGAGCCGCGGGCGTGCAGCATCACGTCGCCCTGTCGATTGTGGGCGCCGACCGGGCGTCCGAAAGTGGCTACATGCGAGCCAAGGTGGCGCAGGAAAAAGTGATCGTGGAATCGGGAGCGCCGTATACGGTCGTACGCGCGACTCAGTTCTTCGAATTCGTTGATGGCATTGCTGATTCGTTCACCCAGGGCGATACGGTTCGCGCACCGCACGGGGCGTTTCAGCCCATTGCTGCCGCGGATGTGGCCCTTGCAGTCACCCGCGCGGCGACGGGCGATCCGGTCAACGGAGTGATCAACATCGCCGGTCCCGAGAAGGATGGCATGGACAACTTCATCCGAACCCGGTTAGCGGCAACGGGCGATGCGCGCACGGTCGAGACGGATGATGATGCCCGCTATTACGGTGCCGTGCTCGATGACCGCAGCATCGTTCCCACCGACGGCGAAGAGGTGGTCATCTACCCGACCACCTTCAGCGACTGGATCTCGGCCCAGTCACCGAGCGCTGCCCAATAGGGTTCTCGGAAAAGGACTTCGACCCAGCACGGCTCGTTGCTAGCACCAGGTAGCCGGAATGATGACTTGCCTGGACTACGTCTTGTGACGTTCAGACTGCACTCAAGAAATCCATCAACAGCTGGTTGACCACCGAGGGCTGCTCAATCTGGGGGCAGTGTCCAGCCTTATCGACCACAACCGAACGGGCCCCGTCGATCTGCTTGGCGATCTCGGCGGCCCAGCCGGCCGGAAGGAGTTTGTCCTCTCCCCCCTCGACGACAAGCGTTGGCGCATCGATGCGTTCGTAGGCTCGCGTGGTCGACGGGGTTGCGGACGGCGTGGCGCCGGGGCGGCGAAACCTGGCAGCGGCGATGGCCTCCCATGCCCCCGGCGCGGTGCTCGACTCGTGACGGCGGCGCACGTAGTCGTCGTCGGTGGGATAGCCGGAGTCGAAGAACAGCGCTTCGACGATCCGGCGCATCGCCGGCACCGTCGCGTCGTAGTTCTGCAGCGCCTCGAAATGCTCGTTCTGCTGTATCTCGCCGCCGCCGCAGATGATCACCAAGCTGCGCGCTGGTAGTAACGGAGTGCCCGACGTGGCGTCGGTGAGCAGATTGATGGCTCCCATCGAATTGCCGACGAAGTGCGCCGAGCCGACGCCGAGCAGTGCGCAAAATCGCGCCACATGCCGAATCCGCATGCCGCGGCCGTCGACGAAGTCGATGACCTTGGCGGACTCCCCGAACCCCAGCTGGTCGGGCGCCAGGACCCGGTGCCGTGCAGCAAGCGCTTCGATGTTGCGTTCCCACCCGAGCTCGGCGCCAGCGCCGAACTCACCACCGTGCAGCAACACCACCGGATCGCCTTCGCCAGCTTCGAGATAGCTGGTGGTCAGCCCGTCAACCGAGATGGTTTTACGCTGCATCATTTGATCGCGATCGGGTTCACCGGTGAGCCCACTGCCCCAACGACTCTCAGCGGCGGGGCGACGAGCTGAAATTCGTAGACGCCGTCTGCGGCGCAGTCTTCGGCCAGCGCGGTGAGATCCCAGTACTCACCGAACATCAGCCCCATGTCGCGCAGGCAGAGCAGATGCAACGGAAAGGTAAGCCCCTCGACGCCCGAAACCAGGTCTTCGACTTGGAGGTTGTCCGCCGCGACGGCGGCGATCTCGTGGTCGTGCAGCCACTGGGCGCATCGCCAGTCCAACCCGGAGTAGCCTTCCGTCTTGTTGCCGGTCATGAGAAACCTTGTCCACCAGCCGGTCCGGATCAGCACGATGTCGCCCCGGCCGATCGTCACCCCCTGCGCGTGCACCACGCCATCCAGCTCTTCCGGCGAGATCGGGTTTCCGGCCTCAAGGAAGACGTCCGCTTTCCGGTGCCGAACCAAGTCAAGTAGCACGCCCCGTGACGTGATGCCCTTACCGTCGACCTTGTCGATGCCGCAGCGGTAGGCCCCCATGCTGGTAACCGAGTCGGCCGGGAAGCCGTTGTAGAGGTGGCCGTCGTAATAGACGTGGGACAACGCGTCCCACTGACTGGCCGCCTGCAGCGGCATGATGATGATGTCGTCGTTGAAGCGGAACGGGTTGTCTGCGGTCATGTAGCCGCTCAGCTGCTGCGCCACCGGGTTACTCGGCCAGTCGGGTCCATACTTGGCAAGGGTGTTCACATCGCCGCCGTCCACGGTCATGACGTGAACGGGGTTGTGCCGGAACCCGAAGGCGCCCTGGGGACCAGACGCGCCGAAGTCCACCCCCAGCGGGAACACCTTTCCATGCCGGACCAGGCTTGCCGCTTGGGCCACCTTTTCCGCGGTGATGAAGTTCAGTGTGCCCAGTTCGTCGGCGTCTCCCCACCGTCCCCAGTTGCTGACATCGCGAGCGACCCGCCGAAAGTCAGTCATACCGGCCACGGTGCGTGTCCTTCCTCGAGTTCCCGCGCGATCGACGCACCCACATTGCCACCGTCGACCCACACCACCTGGCCCGAAATGTAGCTGGCCGCATGACTATTCAAAAAGAGTAGAACGGCGGCCTGTTCGGCCGGGCCGGAAACGCGACCCAGGGGCTTGGGAATGTCGTCGAGGTACCCCTGTCCGTACGCCGTGCGCAACTGGTCCAGGATCGGCGTCTCGGTGACCCCGGGACCGGTGCAGTTGATGCGGATACCGCGCGAGCCCAGCGGCGTGGCGCTGCGCATGGTGTACAGGATGATCGCTTCCTTGGACAATTGATAGCCGGTGCCGAGCGCGTCGGGATGTCCAGCGCACCAGTCGATGCCCTCCCGCATCGTCGCGGTATGCAGGAGTGGCACCACCTCCCGCAGATGCTCCCGATAGCCGGCCGCCGCGAGCGATGACACGCTGACAATCGACGATCCCGCGACCATTTTCGGAGTCAGCGCCTCGGTGAGGTGGCGCGTCCCCAAGAAGTTGATGGTCACGACGAGTGGCGGATCGCCGATTCCGGACGACACGCCCGCAACATTGAACAGCGCATCGACGTGACCCGTTACCTCGGCTGTCGCCGATTCGATCGCCGCCTGATCGGACAGGTCGACTTCATGGAACTCGTCGATCGCGAAGTCGGGTCGCCGTTTGTCCAGCCCGATGACTTCGGCCCCAAGCTCTGTGAGCTGCCGTACCACGTGTTCGCCGATGCCCGAAGCGCATCCGGTGACCACCGCACGGCGGCCGTCGTAGCGCCACAGCTCGTCGATCTGTCCCAAGGCTCGCCTCGAAATTCTCCCGACTCTCCGTCCGCCACTACTTCTGCTGCTCCTTGGCGCGCTGCGCCGCCTGAACGCGACCTTCGTTGATCTCCGCCATGGCCTCGGGGATCTCGCTGGCGGTGAACTTACCGCCGCGACCGGTCGGGAGTCCACCGAACGAGTAATCCTCGTCGAATTGCGGTGCGGTCGATTTCGGACGGCGTGCCTCCACCTTTTCGATGACGGGCTCCAGCCGCTTCGCCTTTTCCGCCACGGCCTTTGCGTCCCGCTCGATGAATTCGGGCAGCACCTCTTTGCCCATCAACTCGATGGATTCCATGGTGCCCTCGTGGCTGCGCGGGTTGAGCAGCAAGATGATCTCGTCGACGCCGCTCTCCTCATAGCCGCGCAGGAACTCGCGCACTGTGGCCGGAGAGCCGATCGCGCCGCGACCCGGCCCATACGCCAGCGTCGGATCCTTTTCCACCTCTTCGAGATACCGCTGCCACACGCCGGTCCGCCCCGGCGTGTGCACCCCCGTCATGTAGTAGTGCATGATTCCGAACGAGAAGAATCCGCCGCCCTGTCCGAGCCGCTCCAGGGCCTCGTCATCGGTCTTGGCCACCATCATGGACAGGTCACCGCCGATGGCGAGGATGTTGGGGTTGATCCGGGGAGTGACGGGGACGCCGTTCTCCTCGAACTCTTTGTAGTAGCCGTTGACGCGCTCGGTGAGCGGTCCGGGACCGGTGTAGGCGAAACTCAAGGCGCCGATCGCCTTTTGGGCCGCCATCTGCACGCTGGCCGGCCGCGTGCAGGCAACCCAGACCGGCGGGTGCGGCTTTTGCAGCGGCTTGGGAACGACGTTGCGCGCCGGCATCTGGACGTGTTCGCCGCTGAAGCCGGTGAACGGTTCCTCGATCATGCAGCGGATCGACACCTCGAGGGCCTCTTCCCACTGTGCCCGCTTGTCGGCGGGATCGATATTGAATCCGCCGAGTTCGCCGACCGACGACGATTCCCCGGTGCCGAATTCGACGCGGCCGTTGGAGAGGAGGTCGAGGGTGGCGATGCGCTCGGCCACCCGGGCCGGGTGGTTGACCACAGGCGGCAGGTGCATGATGCCGAATCCCAGCCGAATGTTCTTGGTCCGCTGGCTGGCCGCCGCCAAGAAGATCTCCGGTGCCGTCGAGTGGCAGTACTCCTCGAGGAAGTGGTGCTCGGTCAGCCACACGGTGGAGAAACCCGCTTTGTCCGCGGCCTCGACCTCGTTGAGACAGTCCTGCAGCAAGACGTGCTCGTCATCGGGCGCCCAAGGCCGCGGCAGGGCGAATTCGTAGAACAGTGAGATTTTCATCGTTACCTCCTATGAGTATTAATGGCTCGGTTGGCCGCTTGGGCCGCAACGTGTTTCGCCGCGACATAGCCGAAAGTCATGGCGGGGCCGATCGTCGCCCCGGCACCGGCGTAGCTGCGGCCCATCACCGGCGCGGAGGTGTTGCCCACCGCGTAGAGCCCGGCCAGCACGGTGCCATCGGTTCGCAGCACGCGGGCGTGTTCGTCGGTCAGCAGGCCGCCCGAGGTCCCGAGGTCGCCGAGCACGATCCGGAAGGCGTAGTACGGCGGATTACCAAGTGGGTACAGGTTCGGGTTGGGCAAGGTGTGGTCGCCGTAGTAGTTGTCGTACACGCTGTCCCCGCGGTTGAAATCGTCATCGTGGCCCTTGCGGGCGAGTTCGTTGAAGCGGCTGGCGGTTTCGGCAAGCTGTTGCGCTGGCACGCCGATCTTTGCCGCCATTTCCTCCCATGTTGTGGCCGCTTTGACCACGCCCGATTCCAGCCAGGCGGCCGGGACCTTGTGGCCGGTGGGAACCGGCGCGCCCGGGATCTTGGGTATCGGCAGGTGTCCTGCAACCACATAGCGGTTGAACGATCTGTGGTCGGTGATCAGCCAGCACGGGATGTGGGTCACGCCGGACCTCTGGCCCTCGATCATGGCGTGACCAAAGTCCATATAGGGGGCCGCCTCGTTGATGAAGCGCTTGCCCGCACCGTTGACGATGAACTGCGCCGGCATCATCCGCTCGTTGAGCATGAACTGCATGCGGCCGTCCGGCCACTGAATCGCCGGGAACCACCAGGCTTCATCGAGCAGGTCCGTTGCGGCGCCGACCTTCTGGCCGGCGCGGATGCCGTCGCCCATGGCCGTGGGATTGCCGAAGCTCCAGTCCTGATCCACCTCGGGCAGAAGCTCCTTGCGCCAGGCGAGGTCGTGGTCGAAACCTCCCGAGGCCAGGATGACGCCCAGGCGCGCCCCGATCCGCTGCGACTCGCCCTCGCGTTCCACCACCGCGCCGGTGACCGCTCCGTCGGAGTCGGTGAGCAGCTGCACCATCGGCGAGTCCAACCAGAGCGGGATGCCCCGTTCTCTCAGCGCCAGCCGGAGCCGGGCTGCCAGCGACTGTCCGATGGCGGCCATCCGCTCACCGAGCACCCTCGCCCGCACCATTCGCGCAATCAACCTCAGCAGGACGCCTTTGCCCGCCCACGACTGCCTGATCCGATAGAACGTGCGCAGGTCCTTGGGCCCCAACCAGATTCCCTTCGGGGCCAAGGCCAGTGGCTGCAACAGTTTCTGTTCGTCGGGGCCTAGCTTCCGCAGGTCGATGGCGGGCACGTTGATCGTGCTGCCGAGCGCTGAGCCGCCGGGCAACTCCGGGTAGTAGTCGGCATAGCCTGGCTTCCAGACGAATTCGAACCATCCGGACAGCTGCTCCAAGAACTGGAGCATCTGCGGCGCGGTCTCGACGTACTGCCGCAGCCGTGCCTCGCTGACCAATCCGTCGGTGATCTGTTTCAGGTAGCCCACGACGGCTTCGGGCGAGGGCACATAGCCCTCCCGCCGCTGGGCGGGGGCCCCGGGCACCCAGATGCCGCCACCGGACAAAGCGGTGGAACCCCCAAAGTGGGACGACTTTTCGACCACCAATGCGTCAAGCCCGGCGGCCTGCGCCGTCAGCGCTGCTGTCATGCCGCCACCGCCGGACCCCACGATGAGCACGTCGACAACGTGGTCGAAGCCGTCCAGTGCGGCCGTCATTTCGGAAGTGCCGTTCTGATGGCGAAACCGGCGATCAATTCGGGTGCGGGTTTGTAGAAACGCCCGGTGATTTCGTAGGGTCCCGCTGATTCGAGCGCCCCGAATGCCGCCACCCACGTGCGGATCTCCTGCGCGGAGCTGCCGCCCTCATGGGCGACGAACGCATTCGACCACCCGTCCAGTTCGCCCAGCCGTCCTCCGTCGATGATTTCCAGGAATCGGTGGTCCCAGTCCGGGTTGAGTGCCTGCAGGTCGCTCTCGCCGGCGGCGAAGTTTCTGGCCGCGTCGATGACCGCGACTTGCCGGGCCTGCCGTTGTTCGGGTGTCATCGGCCGGCCGTGCACGATCCGCTCCAGCACCGGCGCGGGCGCCGTCGCCAGGCTCGGTACCGGCGGGCTGTGCGAGAGCCCGCCGGATCCCAGGATCAGTACCCGCTTGTCCAGGCTGGCAAGGTAATTGCCGACAGCGGCGCCGAGCGCACGGCAGCGATGCATCGGGCCAAGCGGCACGCCGATGGCGTTGACGAAGATCGGTATCACGGGACGCGCGGTGGCGTCGCCGAAGAGCTTCTCGAGCGGTTGGACCGTGCCGTGGTCGACATCCATGCTGGCCGACACCGCGACGTCGACGCCCGCATCGAGAACCGCCTTCGCGCACTCGGTCGCAAGCGTCTCGGGTACGTTCAGCGGGCCGGCGTGGGTGCCGTAGTCGCCCACTCCGCGGGCGCTGGTGCCAATGCAGAAGGGCGGCATCACCTTATAGAAGAAGCCGTTGTAGTGATCCGGGGAGAAACTGACCAGTAGTTCGGGGTCATACTCCTCGACGAAGCTTCGCGCTTCGGCGATTGCGCCCTCGATGTCGTCAAGCAGGTCCCGCGACGGCCCCGGAAGATTCAGGAGAGGGCTGTGCGACATACAGCACAGAGCCAGTGCCACTTTGCAAATCACCCCCTCGCGGCGTGAGTGTGAGTGCGTCGAAGAGCGCGGCACTCAGGTCCGGCGCGCGCTGAGCGATGCAGGCACCCGCGATGCATCGGTCGGGGCGCAAAAACAGCACCGAGTCCGAGTGGGTGTCGAACCAGGCCTTGAGGCCACCGTGCCGGTCGCCCACCACCACCACGTCGGGGTCGTCGTGTCCGGTCCAGTGCAGCTGGGTCGCAGGACGCAGCGCAAAGAATCGGGCACCCAAAGCTTTCCAGTTCGCGAAGGCCACATCGCCGAGGATCTTGCGCGGGTTGTTGTTCCAGCACAGCACGGCGAACCACGACCCGAGCACGTCATCGAGCAACACGTCCTGCTGGTCGCGGGTGTCGACGCGCGGCTGGACGAATAGCGTCCCCACCGGCGAATCGGCACGCCCGGGGGCGGCGTGCACGACGGCCCCGTGCTCGTAGCGGGGCATCGGCTTGAACCGCATTTCCAGCACATAACGCTTGAGCGACGGGACGATTGACGCCGACCGCACCAGGAGATCCCGCGCGGTCGCCACGCGGCGGTTGGTCGGTGAGATTACCCGGCCCACCATGGTAGACAGGTCGATCATCGCGCGGGCGTGCTTGCGGCGTTCCACGTCATAGGTGTCCAGCAGCTTGTCGTCGGCGCGGCCGCTCACCACCGCGGCGAGCTTCCAGCCGAGGTTCGCCGCGTCGCGGATCCCGCTGTTGTACCCCTGGCCCTGCCACACCGGCATCAGGTGGGCGGCGTCCCCGGCGAGCAGCAGCCGGCCCTGGCGGAACGCACCGGCGATCCGCGAGTGGTGGGTGTACACCCGGCGCCGGATCACGTCGACCCGGTCGGGGTGGGGCACCATCCTGGCCAGCATCTGCGTCAGGAACGCGGGGTCTTCGGCCTGCTCATCGGTCTCGTCGGCGTGAATCATGAACTCGAAGCGGCGAATTCCGTGGGCGATCGAGATCGAGGCGTACGGGCGTTCGGGATCGGCGCCGACCTCGCTGTTCGGGTGCCCGAGCGGGTCGTTGGCGATGTCGACCACCAGCCACCGGGTGGACGATGTCGTTCCATCGAACGACACGCCCATCGTCCGGCGTGTCATGCTGCGGCCGCCGTCGCACCCGACCACATAGCGCGCCCGCACGCGCGAGGCGTCACCGTCGTTGTCGGCGCCGCCGAGCTCGACAGTCACCCCGTCGGCGCTTTCCCGGCATGCCGTCATCGGATGCCCCCACCACACCTGGACGTGTTTGAATCGGTCCAGGCCGGCGAGCAATTCGGCGTCGACGAGCGGTTGCACAAAGCCATTTCGTTTGGGCCAGCCGAAACATGCGTCCGGCGGCGCCATTTCGGCGAGCACTCGGTGCTTGGCGTCGACGAACCGCAGAATCTGATTGGGCACGGTGTGCGGCAGCACCCGGTCGGCGAGCCCGATCGACTGGAAGGTCCGCAGCGCCTCGTCATCAAGGCCCACCCCGCGGGGGTAGTCGATGAGGGTGTCTCGCTCGTCGACCACCACCGTGCGGATGCCTTGCAGGCCAAGGATGTTGGCGAGGGTCAAACCGACCGGGCCGGCGCCCACAACGAGGACGTCGGTATCGATGTCGGGAACCTCCTGCCCAGCTGCGACCATCACCGGCCCAGCAGAAAGTCGAGGTGCAACTGGTTGAACGTTTTGGCGTCCTCGTACTGCGGCCAATGGCCGCAACCGGGCATCACCTCGAAGCGCGCGCCGGGAATCATTGAGGCCATCCGGCGTCCCTCCGTCACATCCGCGGTGGGGTCGTCACTGGTCCACAGCACGAGCGTCGGGGCGACGATCGACCCGTATTCGTCGGGGCCCAGGATGTTGCGTGCGCGAATCTCCGGATCTTGCAGCGCCATGATGTCGCTCATCGCGGAGACGAATCCCGCTTGCCGATATACCCGTTGGCGACTGGCAACCAGGTCGTCGTAAGACTTGGACTTGTCGGCCATCAGCCATTTGATGCGCGCTTGCACCGTTTCCCAGGTCGGGTCCTCGGCGGCGGCCATGGACAGCGTGATGATCCGCTGCATCACCAGGGGATCGGCCTGAGATCCGCCGGCGGTGTTGAGGACCAATCGCTCGACGACATCCGGATGGTCGACCGCGGTGCGTGCGGCCACCCAGCCCCCGAGCGATTCGCCGCTGAGGTAGGCGCGATTGACACCGATGGTGCGCAGCACCGCCATCAGATGCTCCACGTAGTGGACGACTTCCAGCCGATGCCCTGGCTTGTCGCTGTATCCGTGGCCAAGCATGTCGATCGACCAGGTCCAGAAATGCTCCGCGTGCGCGGCGAGGTTGCGCACGTAGGCCTCGGCGTGGCCGCCGGAGCCGTGCAGCAGCATCAGCACCGGCTTGCCGGGATCGCCGGCGCGCAGGTAGCGGGTGCGGATTCCTCCGGCGTCCAGGTAGCCCTGCTCAAACGCGACGCCCTGAAGATCGCTCCAGATGCTCTCGAACTCCGCCACGGTGCTGTCCGGCCTCCAGATCGGGGGAAATCTCGTTCTCGTTTTCGGCTTACTTGGTGTGCTAATATCGCACACTAATGTGCGTTATATATAGAGCTTCGCTCTCGTGGGAAGGTCTGTCAAGGCTGTGACGGGGTCTGGAACCGGTTCGCAGACCCTGGCCAGGGGTTTGACCGCGCTGCAGATGGTGGCGGATTCCCCTTCCGGGCTGACAGTGCAACAACTCGCCGATCAGGTGGGCGTGCATCGCACCATCGCCTATCGATTGCTGACGACGTTGGCCGAGTTCCGTCTGGTGGCCAAGGGGGAGGACGGCCGTTACCGGCCGGCAGCGGGCCTGGCCGTGCTCGGCGCTTCCTTCGATCGCAATGTGCGCCAAGTCAGCCTGCCGACGCTGCGCGCCCTGGCCGATGAGCTCGGCACGACCGTGTCCTTGCTCATCGCCGAAGGCGATCAGCAGGTCGCGATCGCGGTGATCGTGCCCAGCCATGTCGCCTACCAACTTTCGTTTCACGAAGGCAGCCGATACCCGCTCGACCGCGGTGCCGCCGGCATCGCCTTGCTCGCGTGCATGCCTCCGCGCCCGGGCGAACGCGAGTTGGTTTCCCGGGCGCGCGAACGCGGTTGGGTGACGACCTACGGCGAGATCGAACCGAATACCTACGGCCTGGCCGTCGGGGTGCGCCGCCCGGTGCCGTCACCGCCAACATGCATCAACCTCATCTCACACCGAGAAGACGTGGTGATGCGCGGGAAAGACGCGGTCGTCAAGGCCGCCAAACAGTTGTCGGAGCTATTGAGCTGAAGGGATAGCAGTCCATGTCATGGGACCACGAAGTCGACGTTGCCGTGCTGGGCAGTGGGGCCGCCGGCCTCACCGCCGCGCTGACCGCGGCCGTCGCGGGCGCCTCGGTGGCGGTCTTCGAAAAGGCTCCGACCGTCGGCGGGACCACCGCCGTCTCTGGCGGCATCGTGTGGATCCCTGCCCATAACCGTTCTGCCGACGGTGAATTGACGCCCGCCGATGCGTTGCGCTACCTGCGGGCACAGTCGCTCGGGTCGATGGACGACGAGCTGGTCGAAACGTTCGTGCGCACCGGGCCGGCGATGCTCGATTTCATCGAGGCACACAGCGGTCTTCAGTTCGAGATTGCGACCGGCTTCCCCGACTACCGCCCCGAATTACCGGGCGGGCAGCCGACGGGAGGCAGGTCGCTGAGCGCGGCCCCCTTCGATCTGGCCCAGCTCGGCGAATGGGCAACGCAGATCACGTCTTTCCCGGCCGACTGGTCAAACGTTGGTTTCGATGCCGAGACCAGGGCGCGACTGCACGCGGCGATCGACGAACGAACCAGCCATCTGTGCGTCGCCGGCACCGCGTTGATCGCTGGGCTCCTCAAGGGCTTGCTGGATGCCGGGGTGACCCCACACACCAATGCACGGGCCGAAGGACTCATCGCCGAAAACGGAGAAATCACCGGGGTGCGTGTGGCCCTGCGGGATCGGACGATCAGTGTTCGCGCCCGGCACGGCGTCATCTTGGGCACCGGCGGCTTCGAGTGGGATCCCGCACTGACACAAGCTTTTCTGCGCGGCCCCATGCACGGCGCCGTCTCGCCGCCCAACAACACCGGCGACGGTTTGCGCATGGCGATGGAGCACGGGGCCGACCTGGCCAACATGGGCGAAGCGTGGTGGGTGCCGATCGTCCAGATCCCGGGGGACACCATCGAAGGCAAGCCGCGCAGCCGCAGCGTGCGGCTGGAACGAACGCGGCCCCGAAGCATCATCGTCAACTCCGCCGGCCGGCGCTTCGTCAACGAGGCCTGCGATTACAACTCGATGGCCGGCGCGTTCCATTACCTGGATCCTCGCGGCGGCTACGTCAACGACCGCGGGTGGATGGTGTTCGATTCGATTCACCTGCAGCGCTACGGATTTCTTGGTATCGAGCCGGGCCAACCCGTTCCGGACTGGTTCTGTGAGTCGGCAGACCTGGTCGAGTTGGCCGCCAAGACCGGGATCGACGCCGACGGTCTGACCCGCACGGTCGAGAGCTGGAACCGTCATGTGGCCGCCGGCGCGGACCCCGACTTCGGCCGCGGCTCTAGTGCCTACGACGGCTACTGGGGTGATGACAGCGCGACCACACAGGCCGGTAAGACGCTGGGCCCGATCGACACCACCCCGTTCTACGCGGTGCCGGTGAGCATCGGTGCGATGGGCACCAAGGGTGGACCGCGCACCGATCACGACGCCCGCGTTCTGCATGTCGGCGGCGAGCCGATACCTGGCCTATTCGCGGCGGGCAATGCGATGGGTGGTGTGACCGGACGCGCTTACGGCGGCGCCGGCGGAACCCTGGGCCCGGCAATGGTTTTCGGTTATCGAGCGGGTCACGCGGCCGCCACCGGGAAGTCGGTCGACCTGCAGTAGTAAGTGCGGACCGGCGCCGATGCTGGCGTAATCGAGCCCGCCTGCGTCATCCTGGGATGATGGTCGCCTACGACTGGATCGGTGCCACCTATCGGAGCACTCGTCGAGCGGATCCGCGGATCGCCTCGCAGGTGCATGCCGCCCTCGCCACGATGGGCACCGTCGTCAACGTCGGGGCGGGTACCGGCTCCTATGAACCAGCCCAGACCGTCGCCGCGGTCGAGCCCAGCATGGTGATGATCGCGCAGCGTCCCGCGGGAGCTGCGCCGAGTGTCCAGGCCATGGCGGAGGCCTTGCCACTGCGCGACAAGTGTGTTGACGCCGCGATGGCGATGCTGACAGTGCACCACTGGCACGACCTCGCGGCCGGAATCGACGAATTACGCCGCGTCGTGCGCCACCGGATAGTCGTATTGACGTGGGATCAATCGGTGATCCAGAAGTTCTGGTTGCTTCGTGAATACCTGCCCGCCGCCGCTCGGATCAACGAAGAGCTTCATGTTCCGATCGCGCGACTCGTTGAGTTGCTGGGAGGGGCGCACGTGTACACGGTGCCCGTACCGCATGATTGCACCGACGGATTCGGCGCTGCATTTTGGCGCCGCCCCGAGGCGTATCTTGACGCCACCGTGCGCGCGGGTATTTCCATGTTGGCGTACGCAGATGAGAGCTCCCTGGCTGACGGTCTGGCCCGGCTCGCGGCCGACCTGCGGACCGGACGGTGGCATCAACGGCACGCGGGCCTGATTGAACAACAACAGCTGGACGCCGGCTATCGCCTACTGGTCAGCGATTGCGCTTGATACCGACCGATCCTGGTAAATCCCACCAGCTTTCGACTAGGCCGTGGCGGGACCTCGCGCGGCTGCGCGGCCGGAATTTGTCGGTGGTGGCTGCGATGATGGCGTTATGCCTTTGACCGCATCTGCTGACGCCGTGGTGGTGACTGTGAGTGACCGTCTTGAGGTGTTGTTCGAGGAGCTAGCGGAGTTGACCGGTCAGCGCAATGCGATTGATGGGCGCATCGTGGAGATCGTGGCCGAGATCGAGCGCGACGAGCTGTGCGGGGTCACCGGGGCGCGGTCGGTACCGGCGTTGGTGGCCTGGAAGACGGGCTGCTCGCCAACGAACGCGCACACGATCGCCACCATCGCGAGCCGGCTCGAGGAGTTTCCGCGCTGCGTTCAGGGCATGCGGGAAGGTCGGCTGTCGGCCGATCAGGTCGGGGTGATCGCGGCCCGGGGCGGTAAAGGGTCTGATGAGCATTACGCCCAGCTCGCCGCGGTCGCGACGGTCAACCAGTTGCGTACCGCGGTCAGGCTGGAGCCGCGACCCGAGCCCGAGCCCCGGCCCGAGCCCGAGCGCACGTTCACCACGACCACCACCGAGCAGGGCAGCTGCTACCGAATCACGCTTGCCCACCCCGATGCGGCGAAGTTCGAGGCGGCGTTGGCGTCTCATCGTGATGCGCTGATCGCGCAGTGGAAACACGACCACAGCGGTGACGCTTCAGATCAGCGGCCCCCGCTGCCCAGCACCGCCGAAGCGTTCCTGCGTCTGGTCGAGGCCGGCTGGGACGCCGAGGCCACCCGCCGCCCGCACGGACAGCACACCACCGTGGTGGTGCACCTCGATGTCGAGCAGCGCGCCGCCGCACTGCATCTGGGTCCGCTGCTGCCCGACGCTGAACGCCGCTACCTGACCTGTGATGCCACCTGCGAGGTGTGGTTCGAACGCCACGGCGAGGTCATCGGTGCCGGGCGGGCCACGCGGCTGATCAATCGGCGGCTGCGCCGCGCGCTGGAGTACCGCGACCGCACCTGCGTGGTGCCCGGCTGTGGCGCCACCCGTGGCCTGCACGCCCATCACCTGCGGCACTGGGAAGACGGCGGGGCCACCGAGTTGGCCAACCTGGTGCTGCTGTGTCCTTACCATCACCGGTCACACCATCGCGGCGTCATCACCATCACCGGACCCGCAAACGCACTCGTGGTCACCGACGACGCGGGCCGATCACTGAGCCCGGGCTCACTGGCGCGCCCACCCACTTCGCCCCCGCCCGCAGTGGCGCCCTGCCCGGGACCGACCGGCGAACGCGCCGACTGGTGGTGGTATCAACCCTTCCAACCCCAACCACCACCCACCACCAACTAGCGCCGTCGCCGGTAATGATCAGCAGCAGCGGATCAAAGACACCAAATATGTTGAGGCATAGAATGATTCGTTGATAGTACGCATAGCAACGCCGACGTGGCCAACCTGAACCAGATTGCGTCTCAAGTGATCTGCCTGCGCCGACGACCGGAAGACAGCGGACCGTCAGTCCGTTTGAGGCGCGGGAGGTGAGATCAGCTGATCGGCGGCCGTGTAGGGGTCCTGATCGCCGTCGACGACCGACTGGGCGAGCCGGTCGAGATCGGGCTTGGCGCGCAGCCGGGTTTGCGCCAGCGACAAAATCTGAGCTCGGGCGCGGGCAAGCCGGCGGGCGCGGCTGTCGGTTCGGCGGTGGTCCTCGATGGCGGCCATCAGGTCTTCGATGCCTTCACCCCGGGCGGCGATCAGCGAAATGATGGGGGCGCTGGTTTCGGCCCGGAGGTCGCGAACCGTTTGTTCGGCACCGTCCCGGTCCGCCTTGTTGACCGCCACGATGTCGGCGACTTCCAGCACGCCCGCTTTGGCCGCCTGAACCGCGTCGCCCGCACCGGGATTGAGAATGACTACGGTCGGGTCGGCGACGGCGGCGATCTCGATCTCGGACTGTCCCACCCCCACCGTCTCCAGCAGGACCACGTCGTAACCGATCGCGCCCAGCAGCCGGATGGCCGCCGGAACCGCGGCCGCAAGACCGCCCAGATGCCCACGGGTGGCCACCGATCGGATGAGTACGTCGGAGTCGTTGATATGCGCGGCCATTCGAATTCGATCGCCCAACAGCGCTCCCCCACTGAACGGGGACGACGGGTCTACCGCCAACACCGCCACCCGAAGGCCGCGTTCGCGGTAGGCGCTGACCAGCGCGCCGACCGTCGTCGACTTTCCCGCACCCGGCGGCCCCGTGATGCCGACAACCGGCCCCATGCCGTCCGGTGCGGGTCCGATGGTCGCCAGGACCTCGTCGCGCTGCTCGCCCTCGACCAGGCTGAGAAGGCGACCGGCCGCGCGGGGAGATCCATTGCGCGCGCGGGCAATCAGATCAGCGATGATCATGTACGCATTATGGAGCCGCGACCTCGACCACCGTCGCCGAGCCCATTCCACCGCCCGCGCACATAGCCGCGACTCCGATGCCACCGCCGCGGCGGCGCAATTCGTGCACCAGGGTGACCAGCATCCGGGCTCCGGTGGCCGCAACGGGGTGCCCTAGCGAGCAGCCACTGCCGCTGACGTTGACCTTGTCGGGATCAAGCTCGAGCAGTTTGATGGTGGCCACGCACATCGCGGCGAAGGCTTCGTTGATCTCGAAGAGATCTACGTCGGAGGTCGAAAGCCCGGCTCGTTTTAGGACTTTCGGTATCGCCTCCACCGGCGCCAGGCCGGTGATCGCCGGGTCGACGCCGACGGATGCCCAGGACCGGATCGTGGCCAGCGCGGGCAGCCCCAGGCGGTCGCTGGCGATGACCAGCGCCGCCGCGCCGTCGTTGGCGCCGCACGCGTTGCCGGCGGTGATCGAGAAGCCCTCGATCTCGGGGTGCAGCGGCTTGAGCGCGGCCAGCTTCTCCATGGTGGTGTCGCGACGCGGGTGCTCATCGACCGAGAACAAGCCATGCGGCGTCTCGACCGGGACGATCTCCTCTTTGAAGCGGCCTTCGTCGATGGCGGCGACGGCATTGCGGTGCGATCGCAGCGCCCAGGCGTCCATCTCCTCACGACTCACGCCGGCCTTGACCGCGGCGTTCCAGCCAACGGTGATCGACATGTCCATGTTCGGCGCGTCGGGCTTGTTCGGATGGGTCGGCGGGAACCAGTCGACCCACTCACCGTCCACCTGCAGGCGCGAGCGTGGCGACGTCGATGCCGCATTCACACCGCCCGCGATGATCAGCTCGTCCATCCCGGCGCGCACGCTCGCGGCGGCACTCTGCACCGCCGCCTGCCCGGCCGCGCAGTGCCGGTTGTTGGCCAGACCGGGTACGTGGGGCAGCCCGGCCGTGATGGCCGCGTGGCGCGCGATCACGCCGCCACCGTAGAGACCTTCGCCCAGGATCACGTCGTCGATCTGCGCCGGGTCTAGATCCCTTGCCGCTTCGGTCACCACATGGTGCGCCAGATCGAACGCGCTGGTATCGCGCAGTGTGCCCTTGCGGGCTGTGCCGATGGGGGTGCGGAGGGCGTTCACGATGACGGCTTCGGGCACGGGTCTTCTCCAGTTCAACCAGCAGGTGCGGGACGCCGAGAGGCATCCGCACATTCACGAGAATCATATTCTCTCATTGCGAGAGTACGAGTCGCAACAAGCGGCTAGTTGGTGCGGTTCGACCATTCCGGCGGCAGGTGTTCGGGACCGGTGTCGATGACGGTCTCGTCGTCGGTTCCGACGTATTCGAACAGGGTGATGTAGGCGAATTCCGGGACTTCGTAGATGGGATAGGTCGGGCCTTCGTCGCGGTAGGCCCGCATCTCATCCAGATGGTCGTTCTGGAAGCAGACCGTGTGCTCACCGTGCGCGCGGATCCACTGCGGGAAGAAGATGACGCCGTGGATGCGGCGTTTTTCGGGCAGGACGTTGACGGCCACGCAGGTCCCGGTCGGTTCGGTCCAGGAAATTTTGAAGCTGTCGTCGTCAAGTTGGACGAGGTTGACCTGCTGGTCTTTTACCCAGCGCCCTCCAACATGTCCGGAGTGGATGCGGTAGTCGATGGTGGTGGAATTCTTGACGTACATTTCGTACTGCCAGCCGTTGGCGTAGGTATAAACGAAGCGATATCCGACAATTCCCGAAAGATCTTGTGGTGGGATCGGATTCGTGACACTCGTCATTGCCATTCCTCCCATTTGGGCCGCTGCTTCTGCACAAAGAAAGCCTGCCACGAACGCGGGGCTGCTGCGCAGCCGCGAACGGCAACGTCGACCTTTCCTGGACAGTCCAATGGACGATATCGGCCATGACCGTAGGCCGGTACTCGGATATGTGAGACTGACTGCGATGAGCCACCTGGACGAGGCCGCACGCCGCTCCCTGCTGCGGCGCGGATTTGCGCTGGAATACGCCACCCTGGTGTGGAACGTCGTCGGCATCATTATCCTCGCGTCGGCCGCCATCGAGGCTAAATCGGTGGCGCTGGCCGGGTTTGGTTTGGACTCGCTAATCGAGATCGGCGCCTCACTGGTGGTGATCTGGGAGCTCTCCGGAACCGGAGCAGCCCGTCGACGAAAAGCGTTGCGGATCATCGGTGCCGCCTTCGGAGCGCTTGGCGTGTACCTGTTGGTGCAATCAACGATGGTCCTGGTTGCCGGCTTTCACCCCGAGCCGTCGCCCCTTGGCATCGCTTGGACGACGGTCACCGCGGCGACGATGTTCGCTCTTGCGGCCGGCAAGGCCCGAACCGGTGCCGCCCTTCGCAACCCCGTGCTCACCAGTGAAGGCCGCGTCACCCTTATCGACGGCCTGCTGGCCGTCGCCGTCCTACTCGGCCTGTTACTGAACAGCATCGCCGGCTGGTGGTGGGCGGACCCCCTCGCCGGTTACGTGCTCGTGTTCTACGCTCTGCGTGAGGTCAAAGGAATCTTCTTCACCAATGGTGGGTGAATGATGCAGGGGATGGTCACAGTCCCGGGCGGCGACGTGTGGTTCAAGCGGATCGGCGGCGGCGCGGGTCTTCCCCTGCTCGTCATTCACGGCGGGCCGGGCTTGCCGCACGACTATTTGCGGTCACTGGCGCGGTTGGCCACGGAGCGCGAGGTCGTCTTCTGGGATCAGCTCGGTTGCGGGAACTCCAAATGCCCACCAAGCCGCGAGCTTTGGACGATGGATCGCTCGGTGGCCGAGGTGGACGCCGTTATACGAGCCCTGGACCTGGGCCGCTTCCACCTCTTCGGCAACTCCTGGGGCGGGATGCTGGCCCAGCAGTACATGCTGGACGCGGCACCCGTCGGCGCCGCGAGCCTCACGATTTCCAACAGCATCGCCTCCATCCCGGCGTTCGCGAAGATGGTGGCACGCTTGAAGTCCGAGCTGGATCCGGCCACCCAGGCCGCCATCGACCGGCATGAGACCGCCGGCAGCACGCACGCGCCCGAGTATCAGGCCGCCATCCGCACCTGGAACGAAACCTACCTTTGCCGGGTACGCCCGTGGCCGCGAGAGCTCGAGGATGCCTTCCGGAACATGGGCGCCGAAATCTTCGAGACCATGTTCGGCCCCAGCGACTTTCACATCGTGGGGACGATTCGCAACTGGGATGTGTTCGAAAGGCTCCATGAAATCGCTGTGCCGACACTGGTGCTCGCGGGCAGGTACGACGAATGCGTGCCGGAGCACATGTGGGAAATGCACCAACGCATACCTGGTTCACAATTCGAGCTGTTCGAAGCCAGCGCCCACATGCCCTTCATCGAGGAGCCGGACAAGTTCGACTCCGTGATGCGTGATTTCCTACGCCGGCACGACGGCTGAGGACCTGTAACCGCAACGACCTCAGTTCTTCTTGGCCGCATTGAATTTCGCGACGTTGGCCCGGAAGTCCTCGGTGACGAACGACTGACTTTCGGCCGACAGTGCGTAGTCCAGGCTGGCGAGCACCGCCCGTTCCAGATGGATGTTGAGCACCCGCTTGGTGCTCTCCACCGCCTGCTGCGGGAGTTCCAAAATCTTTTTCGCGGCGGCGATCGCGTCGGCGACCGGATCGTCGACCACATGGTTGGCCAGGCCGAGCTCGACGGCGCGCTGCGCCTTGATGCGGGTGCCGGTGAGCGCGAATTCCTTGGCCAGCAGCAGGCTGATGTGCAGTGGCCAGGTCAACGGTCCACCGTCGGCGGCCACCAGCCCGACTTGCACATGCGGGTCGGCAAGATAAGCATCCTCGGCGATGTAGACGATGTCGCTGAGTGCCACCAGACTGCAGCCCAGGCCGACGGCGGGGCCGTTGACGGCCGCCACCACGGGGATTCGGCAGCGGGCCATGCCCAATACGATCTCGCGCCCGTCCCGGATGGTCTTGGCGCGCAGCTCAGCATCGTTCGCCAGCTCTTCCAAATACGTGAAATCGCCACCCGCCGAGAAGGCCCTGCCGGCACCGGTGATCACCGCCGCACGGGCCGTGGGGTCATCCGTCAGTCGCTGCCACAAACGCGCCAGCCCGACGTGCAGATTGTCGTTGACGGAGTTGAGCGAGTCCGGCCGATTGAGCGTGATGATGCGCAGGGCGCCGTCGGCCTGAACGTCGATCTCGGTAGGCATGTCGTACACGTCAGACTCCTTCTATGGTCGTGACCCGCTTCACGCGGGCTCCGCCCGCGTTCGCGATCACTCCTACAATGGTCGTGACCCGCTTCACGCGGGCTTCGCCCGCGTTCGCGATCACTCCTACAATCCCAAGATCCGTGAAGCGATGATGTTCTTTTGTATTTGTGATGTTCCGCCCATGACACTCTGCGCCCGGCTGTAGAGGTAGGCGCTCAGCAGATCGGGATCGCGCGTTCCCGTGACGGCAAGGGCGGCATGCCCGACGGATTGTTCGACCCACGTCATCAGCAGCTTGTCCAGCGAACCTTCCGAGCCGTGCGATACCCCGTCGAGCTGCTCGGACAGCCGCCGCCGCACGTGATGGGTCAGCATATCCGACTGAACCGCAGCCCACGCCAGCTCTTCGGGCACTTCTCCGTCGTTGCGCGACAACAGCTCTCGGACCAGCTTGCCGTAGCGGGCCGCGTAGCCGAGCGTGGACGGCTCGCGTTCGTGCCCGACGACGGTCATGGCCACGGCCCAGCCGTCGCCAGGAGCGCCGACCATCCGGTCCGCCGGCACCGTCGCATCATCGAAGAACACCTGACCGAATTCGTTGGTGACCCCATTGATCATCTGTAGCGGGCGCTGTTGCACGCCAGGCTGTTTCATGTCCAGGACGAATGCAGACAGGCCGCGGTGGCGCTTCGCCTGGGGGTCGGTGCGCGCCAGCAACAAACATCGGTCCGCCACGTCGGAGTAACTGGTCCAGATCTTGTGCCCGTTCACCACATAGTTGTCGCCTTCCAGGCGAGCGGTGGTGGTCAACGACGCAAGATCCGAGCCGGCGCCCGGTTCGCTGAAACCCTGGCACCAGCGCTCGGTGCCGTTGATGATGCCGGGCAAAAAGCGCTTCCGGAGCTCGTCGCTGGCGTGCGCTCCGATGCCGTACACCAGATACCCGACGCTGGGGCGCGGTGGCGCACCGGCACGCACCAGCTCCTCGTCGACGATGACGTCGTAGACCGGCGCCAGGTCCTGGCCGCCCCAATCGCGTGGCCAGGACAGGCCGAAGAAGCCGTTGTCATAAAGGGCGCGGTGCCAGTCGGCCATGCGCACCCAATATTCATCGCCCGAGCCCGAAAACTCCTTGGCGTGTGCGGCAAGCCACGTGCGTAACCGCTCCCGGAAGGCCGCTTCATCGGGTGAGTCACGAAAGTCCAAGATCGATCTCCTTCAACGCGACCGGCCACAGCTCGGTCGATGTGAGGGCCCGGCGCAGGTAGACATGCGCCACGCATTCCCAGGTGTTGCCGATACCGCCGTGCACCT
>NZ_LZMB01000101.1 GCF_001673555.1 Mycobacterium sp. 1165178.9
CGCGTTCTCCGCCCGGAGCACCCACTCGAACGCCGCCAGGTCGGGGTACTCGCGCATCAGCCGGCCCGATTCGTCGAACACCGCAACGAGGCGATCGACGATGTGGTCGGACTGCGCGGCGGCCGCCCGCAGCCTGGGAAGCGCGATCTGGTCCATCTCGCTGACGGTGGCGTCTAACAACTCGGACTTGTTCGCAAAGTAGTGATACAGGCTGCCGCTGGTCATCTCCGCGGTTCGGGCGATCTCCCGAATCGTCGCGCGGGTATAGCCCGCCTCACCGACACAGCGCATCGCCGCGGCGATGATTCGCGCCCGGGTCTGCTCGCCGTCGGCGCCCACCGGGCGGCCCAGTTGCGGCGGAGTGACAGTCATGGTGCCTCGGGGGTTTGTCGGTCACGCACCGGGCACCTCCGCGCCAACAACAAATCGATCGTCCGATTATATTCAATTCGTCGGCGCCATCGGTCGGCGGACGGGATGCGATCAGTGGAGGCAGCACCGTGATTCGGACGCAGCGCGGGCGGCCGGTCGGTGCCAGTGGCGAAAAGACTCGCCAGCGGATCATCGTCGCCACCATGCGGTGCGTGGCCGCGGCGGGGTACGCGCGGGCAACGATTCGTGAGATCGCCCGCACCGCGAATGTGACCAGTGCAAGCCTCTACAACTACTTCCCGAACAAGTC
>NZ_LZMB01000102.1 GCF_001673555.1 Mycobacterium sp. 1165178.9
GAGCCCGGCCCCGCCGGCGGCCGCAATCAGCGTCGCGAATTTCGCCTCGAACTCCGTCGTGCGCGAATCGCCGATGTGGTCGTCGTCGAAACCCATCGCGCGCAAAGTGTCCCACTTGCCGCGGCTGGCGGTGACGAACACCTCGGCGCCCCAGTGCCTTGCGAGCTGTACCGCGGCCATGCCCACCCCGCCGGTGGCGGTGTGCACCAAGACCCGTTCGCCGGCGCGCAGCCCGCCCAGGACCGACAGCCCGTACAGCGCCGTCAGGAAGACCACCGGCACCCCCGCGGCCGCGACCAGCGACAGTCCCGGCGGCACCGGTGTCAGCACGCGTTGATCGACCACCGCCTCGGAACCGACGACCCCCAGCAAGCCCATCACCGCGTCGCCGACCGCGAGGCCGGTCACGTCGGGCCCCACCTCGACGACCACGCCGGAGCCCTCGGCTCCCAGCTGGCCACCGCCCGGGTACATCCCCAGAGCCACCAAGACATCACGGAAGTTCACCCCGACCCCGGCCACGGCCACCCGCACTTGCCCGTCGGTCAATTTCGTTCGCGGGCAAGGGGTCACGACCAGGTCCTCCAGCGTTCCCTTCCCGCCGGCATCCAGCCGCCAGCCCGAAGAAGGTAACCCGATCGCACCGCGCACCGGCCGTAACCGCGCCGCATACGCCACACCCTCACGGATCACGACTTGCGGCTCGCCACAATCGATCACCGCGCCGGCGTCCACTGAGCCGTCGGTGTCGATCAGCACCACCCGGCCCGGGTGCTCGGCTTGCGCCGATCGCACCAGGCCCCACACCGCGGCGCCGGCCAGGTCCGAAACGTCTTCCCCGGTGAGGGCGACCGCCCCGCGAGTCTGCACGGCCAGCGTCGCGCCGCTTTCGTCGCCCAACTCCGATTGCAGCTTCGCCAATATCTCGGTGGTCGCGGCGTGCACCGCGTAGACCACGTCGTCGCCATGATCGCCGAGCTCCCACACCGTGGCCTCGGCGTGGTCCTCGCCGCCCAGGGCGATCGGCGACCATGTCACGTCGAGCAATCCGCCGAAGCGCTGGGCGGGAGCCGCCGTCAACTGCCCGGCCGAGACCGGGCGCATGGCCAGCGATCGCACCGTGAGCACCGGAAGCCCCGCCGCGTCGCCCAATTCCACCGAGACGGAGCCGGCACCGGCCGGCGCGATCCGGACACGTGCCCGAGTCGCACCCGATGCGTGCAACGACACATCCTGCCACGAGAACGGCAACACGGTCTGGTCCTGCTCGGCGGCGACCCCGATCGCATGCAGGGCGGCATCCAGAAGCACGGGGTGCACTCCGAAGCCCCCGTCCGGGGCGCCGGCCTCGGGCACGGCGACCTCGGCGAAGATCTCGTCCCCGCGCTGCCACATGGCGCGCAGCCCCTGGAAGGCTCCGCCGTATTCGTAGCCGCGCTGCGCCAGCCCCGCATAGGCGCCGGTGACGTCCACCGCGGCCGCGCCCGCGGGGGGCCAGACCGAAAGGTCCGCGACCGGTGTCACCGCGCCGGACCGCAGCACGCCCTCGGCATGCAACACCCAGTCCGAATCCGGTTGCGGGCCGGCCGAATACACCGATAACCGCCGCATACCGGACTCGTCGGCTGCGCCGACCACCAGCTGCACCTGTACACCCTCGGCGGGGGGCAACAGCAACGGGGCCGACAACGTCAGCTCGTCGAGCACCCCACAACCGACCTCGTCGCCCGCGCGGATGGCCAGCTCGACGAACCCGGCCCCCGGGAACAACACGGTCTCGCCCACCGCATGATCGGCCAGCCACGGGTGGTCGGCCGTCGACAACCGGCCCGTCAGCACCACACCGCCGGAATCGGGCCGTGGTACCACGGCACCGAGCAAACCGTGCTCGGCGCCTGCCAGGCCCAGGGTGGCGACGTCTTGCGACCCCGTCGCACCGCCCGGAAGCCAAAAGTGTTGCCGGACAAACCCGTACGTCGGCAGGTCGACAGCCCGGCCACCCAGGCCGGCCATCGCGGCGCGCCAGTCCACGGCCACGCCCGCGACGTGCGCTTGGGCGACCGAGAGCCAGAAGCGGTCCGGACCACCGTCATCGCGGCCGAGCGACGGGATGACGCACGCCCGCTCGCTGTCGGGCACGGTTTCTTCGATGGCGGCCATCAGCACGGGATGCGGGCTGGATTCGATGAACGCTCGATAGCCCGCGTCGCACACGCTGCGTACGGCCCGCTCGAATTGCACGGTGTGCCGGATGCTTCGGAACCAGTAGTCGGCGTCCAGGCCCGCGGTGTCCATCGGCTCACCGGTGACGGTGGAGAAGAAGGCGACCGCGGAGGACCGCGGCTCGAGGCCGTGCAGCGCTTCGGCGAGGGGCTCGCGGATCGCGTCCACCTGTGCGGAATGCGATGCGTAGTCGACGTCGATCCGGCGGGCACGAATATTCTCGGCTTCGCACCGTTGCATCAGTTCGGCCAGTGCGGCCACCTCGCCGGACACCACGACCGCCGCAACACCGTTGACGGTCGCGATGTTCAGTCGCTCGCCCCACCCGGCGATCAGCTGCTCGGCGCGCGTCAGACTGCACGCCAACGAGACCATGCCGCCCCCGCCCGACAACTGCACCAGCAGCCGGCTGCGTAGCGTGACCACCCGGGCGGCGTCTTCCAGCGACAGCGCCCCCGCCACGTAGGCCGCCGCGATCTCGCCCTGCGAATGGCCGATCACCGCATCGGGGACCACCCCCACCGACCGCCACAGTTCGGCCAGCGACACCATCACCGCCCACAGCGCCGGCTGCACCACGTCCACCCGGTCCAATCCCGGTGCGCCCGGGGCGCCGCGGATGACGTCGATCAGCGACCAGTCGACGTATTCGGCGAGCGCCTTGTCGCAGTGCTGCAGGTGCTCGGCGAACACCGTTGTGGGGACACCTCCCGCTTGCGGGGGACTGTCCAGCAATTGGGCGCCCATGCCCGCCCATTGCGAGCCCTGGCCTGGGAACACGAACACCGTCTTGCCCATCGGCTGCGCGCGGCCCGTCACCAGGCCGGCGCCCTGCTCACCGGCCGCCAATGCCGTCAACCCACGCAACAACTGCGCGCCGTCGGCGCCGACGACGACCGCCCGGTGCTCGAAGCTCGACCGCGTCGCGATCAGCGACCAGCCCACGTCCAACACCCGCACCCCGGGATCGGCCTTCACGCGCGCCAGCAGCCGCGCGGCCTGGTTGGCCAGCGCCTCACCCGAGCGGGCCGAGAGCACCCACGGCACCACCACGTCATCACCTGGGCGCGTGACGTTTTCCTGCTCCGGGACGTACTGCTCCACGATGACGTGCGCGTTGGTGCCGCTGATGCCGAAGGAGGAGACTCCCGCGCGGCGCGGGCGGTCCACCGCCGGCCAGGGCCGGTGCTCCGTCAGCAGCGACACCGCCCCGGCCGTCCAATCCACGTGCGGCGTCGGCTCATTCACGTGCAACGTCTTGGGCATCACCCCGTGGCGGATCGCCTGCACCATCTTGATCACCCCACCGGCACCCGCGGCCGCCGAGGTATGGCCCATGTTCGATTTGATCGAACCCAGCCACAGCGGCTGTTCCGCGGGACGGTCCTGCCCGTAGGTCGCCAGAACGGCTTGAGCCTCAATGGGATCCCCGAGCGTGGTGCCGGTGCCGTGGCCCTCGACCAGATCGACATCGGCCACCCCGAGTCGCGCATTGGCCAGCGCCGCCCGGATCACCCGTTGCTGCGACGGCCCGTTGGGCGTCGCCAGGCCATTGGACGCGCCGTCCTGATTCACCGCCGACCCGCGTATCACGGCGAGCACCGGATGCCCGTGTCGCCGGGCATCGGCCAGCCGCTCCAGCACCAGCACGCCGACGCCTTCGGAAAATCCGGTTCCGTCGGCCGCCCCCGCGTACGCCTTGCACCGACCGTCGGCGGCCAGCGCGCGCTGCCGGCTGAACTCGATGAACATCGCCGGTGTGGCCATCACCGTCACCCCGCCGGCCAGCGCCAGATCGCACTCGCCGGACCGCAACGACTGCGCCGCCAAGTGCAGCGCCACCAGCGACGACGAACACGCTGTGTCCACCGAGACCGCCGGGCCTTCGAACCCCAGCGAATAGGCCACCCGACCGGAGGCCACGCTGAGCGTCGAGCCGCGCAGGCCGTATCGCTCCAGGTGTCCCGGGACCCGTCCCTGACCTCCGTAGGAGCCGTGGAATATCCCGGCGAACACCCCGGTCGCCGAGCCACGCAGGGTCGCGGGGTCAATCCCGGCTCGCTCCAACGCCTCCCAGGACACCTCGAGCAGCAGGCGCTGTTGCGGGTCCATGGCCAGCGCCTCGCTGGGGGCTATCCCGAAGAACGCGGCATCGAAATCGGCGACATCCGAGAGGAACCCGCCGCACCGCGCATAGGATTTGCCCACGGCGTCGGGATCCGCATCGAACAAACCGCTCAAGTTCCACCCGCGGTCCGAGGGAAACTCCGAGACCACATCGCGGCCGTCAACCACCATCTGCCACAACGCCTCTGGTGAATCCACGCCGCCCGGGTACCGGCAACCCATGCCGACCACCGCCACCGGTTCGGTCGCATTTTCGGCTAACAAGGCCAGGTACTGGCGGTTCTCGCGCTTGAGCCGCTCGGTTTCTTTCAGCGATTGGCGAAGAGCCTTGATCAGCTCTTCGGTGTTGCCGTTCATCGAAGGCGGCCTCTCGTGTCACTCACAGCGATACTCCCGCGATGGGTCCCACGCCGGCCGGGTCCCGTCGCCACAAACTCTCAAGCCCAAAAAGCGACGCCTTACGGTAGAAGTGCACGGGCGAAAATCAGTGCCACCGCAACAACACCAATTCCGAACAGAATCCTGGACCCATCGCCAGCATCAAGCCAGGGCTTTCACTCGGCGGCGGCTTGGCCATCGTGTCGCGCAGCACATGCAACACCGACGCCGACGAGAGGTTGCCGATCTCGCCGAGCGAACGCCAGGTGAGTTCTAGTGCCTCGGGCGGCAGGCTGAGCGCGGCGTTGATGGCCTCGATCACCTTGGGGCCGCCGGGGTGGCTCACGAAGGCGCCGATGTCGGCCGTGGTCAAGCCGTGTGCCGCGAGGAACTGGGTGACATCGGCTTCGATGTACTGCTCGACGACGGCCGCGACGTCCTTGGACAGCACCAGCTCGAAGCCGGTGGCGCCCACGTCGAAACCCATGGTGCGCAGCGAATCGGGATACAGGTGGCTGCGAGAGTCGAGGATGGTGGGTCCGCTGGGCACCAGTCGTTCGGCGCGGCGCTCGCCGACCGCCACCACCGCCGCTGCCCCGTCGGCGAACAGGGCGCTGCCGACCAGGCCGGCCAGCGACGGCGAGTATCCGGGATAGGTCAGCGAGCAAAGCTCGACGGAGATCAGCGCGGCCACCGCGTCCGGCGCCCCGCGCAGGTAGTCGTTAACGCGCGCCACACCCGCGGCGCCCGCGACGCAGCCGAGGCCGAACAGCGGCACCCGCCGCACGTCGTCGCGCAGGCCGAGTTGCGCGGCGATCCGGGCGTCCACGGAGGGCACGCTGAGGCCGGTGACCGTGGTGGTGATGAGCACGTCGACGTCCCGGGGCCGCAGTCCCGCCTCGTCGAGGGCGCCGGACAGGGCTTCGCAGCCCAGCGTGACCGCGTGCTCGGTGAAGATCCGGTTGGCCATGCCGAAGTCGGTCAGCGCCGGGTACTGCTCCAGCGGCAGCACGAGGTGGCGGCTGCCGACCTTGGCGCTGGCATGCAGCTGCCGGACGATGTCCTCGTAGCCCTCGAACTCCGGGATGCTCACGAAGAAGTCGGTGAGCTCACGCTGGGAGTATCGGTGCGGTGGCAACGCACCGAAGACGCCGGCGACGACGCTCATTGTTCTTCCACCCCTTGATAACGAGGACTCGGCCCTAAGTGTTCAACCCGATCGCTTTGAGCCCGAAGTCTAGTCTGCATTGTCACGGCAGGTCAGGGAAACCAACCTCATCATCGTCGTCGTGCAGCTGGCGTTTGAGCCTATCCGCGCTGGCCAGGACGGTTTCTATCTGCTCGGCGACCCGAACGGGCGCGGTGCCGCCTCGCGCATCGCGCGAGGACACCGAGCCCTCGATCGTCAACACCTCACGGACCTGTGGCGTGAGATCGGTGCTGATGGCGGCCAATTCGTCGTCGGTCAGCTCGTCGAGCCCGACGGCCCGCTGCTCGGCGGCGCGCACCGCGGCCCCGGCGGCCTCGTGCGCGGACCGGAACGGCACCCCCTGGCGCACCAGCCATTCGGCGATATCGGTGGCCAACGTGTAGCCGGCCGGGGCCAGGGCCGCCATCCGCTCGACATCGAAGGTCAGGCTGCCCACGAGCCCGGCCATTGCCGGCAGCACCAGCTCCAGCTGGGCGACCGAATCGAACACCGGTTCCTTGTCTTCCTGCAAGTCACGGTTGTAGGCGAGCGGCTGGGCCTTCAGCGTGGCCAGCAGGCCGGTCAGGTTCCCGATCAGCCGACCGGACTTGCCCCGCGCCAGCTCGGCGATGTCGGGGTTCTTCTTCTGCGGCATGATCGAGCTGCCGGTCGACCACGAATCGTGCAGGGTGACGTAGCCGAATTCCGTCGAGCTCCACAGGATGATGTCCTCGGCCAGGCGGGACATGTCGACACCGATCATGGCGAACACGAAGGCGGCCTCGGCGGCGAAATCCCGGGAGGCCGTCGCGTCGATGGAGTTGTCGGCCGCGGTGGTGAAACCGAGCTCCGCGGCGATCGCGTCGGGGTCCAGCCCGAGCGACGAGCCGGCCAGGGCGCCCGAGCCGTACGGGGACACCCCGGCGCGCCTGTCGAAGTCGACGATCCGGTCGACGTCGCGCAGCAGCGGGTGGGCGTGCGCCAGCAGGTGGTGGGCCAACAGCACCGGCTGCGCGGACTGCATATGAGTCTTGCCCGGCATGATGGCGCGGGGGTGGGCGGCGGCCTGCGCGGCCAGCGCGCCGACGACGTCCAGCGCCGCCGCGGCGACCCGGCGCACCGCGTCGCGCAGCCACATCCGGAACAGGGTGGCCACCTGGTCGTTGCGTGACCGGCCCGCGCGCAGCCGGCCGCCCAGGTCTGCTCCGACCCGGTCGATCAACCCGCGTTCCAGCGCCCCGTGCACGTCCTCATCGGTGACCAGGGGCGCGAAGCTGCCGTCTGCGACGTCCTCGGCGAGCTGGTCCAAGCCGGCCAGCAGCCCGTCGCGCTGCTCTTCGTTGAGCAGCCCGGCCCGGAACAGGATCACGGTGTGGGCCCGCGAGGCGATGATGTCGTACGGGGCCAGGACCCAGTCGAAGTGGGTGGACTTGCTCAGCGCGGCCAGCGCATCCGACGGGCCATCGGCGAACCGCCCGCCCCACAGTGACCCCTCGCGAGTGCTCACGCTTCGGCCGGGCCCTTTGCGGTCTGGTCCCGGCGGGACGCGATCTTCGAGGACAGCCCGTGCACGTAGACGAAACCCTTGGCGGCCGACTGGTCGAAGCTGTCGCCCTCGTCGTAGGTGGCCAGATTGAAGTCGTACAGGGATTCCGCGCTGCGCCGGCCGTTGACCGCGACGTGGCCGCCGTGCAACACCATTCGCACCTCACCGGTCACGTGCTCCTGGGTCTTGGCGACGAAACTCTCCAGGGCCTCCTTGAGCGGTGAGTACCAGAGCCCGTCGTAAACCAGCTCGGCCCAACGCTGATCGGTGTGCCGCTTGAACCGGCCCAGTTCCCGCTCCAGTGTGACGTGTTCGAGCTCGGTGTGTGCGGTGATGAGCACCATGGCGCCGGGCGCCTCGTAGATCTCACGGCTCTTGATTCCCACCAGCCGGTCCTCGACGACGTCGAGGCGGCCGACGCCCTGGGCGCCCGCACGGGTGTTGAGTTCCTCGATGGCCCGCAGCACCGAGACGCGCTTGCCGTCGATCGTCACGGGCACGCCGCGTTCGAACCCGACGATCACCTCGTCGGGCGTGCTCCAGTTCAGCGTGGGGTC
>NZ_LZMB01000103.1 GCF_001673555.1 Mycobacterium sp. 1165178.9
CGCTCATCACGGTCGCAGGCAACCCGGTGCTGTCCACCCCCGCCGGTGACAAGCTCGACGCAGTGCTGCCGATGCTGGAAGCGATGATCTCCGTTGACCTTTGGCTCAACGAGACGACGCGGCACGCCGATGTGATTCTGCCCGGCCTGTCCCCGCTCGAGCAGCCGCACCACGACGATCTCATCCTGCTCTTCGCCATCCGCAGCATCGCGAATTATTCTGCGCCGGTGTTCGATCCGGGCGACCGACCGCACGAATGGGAGATCCTGATCCGATTGACCGGCCTGTGCACCGGAACACCCGCCGAGGACGTGGACGTTGCGGCCATTGACGACGGCTTCTTCGATTACCTGGCCTTCACCCGCGGGCTCGACGGTGGGCAGATCCGCAAGCTCTACGAGCACGGCGGACCGGAGCGAATGCTCGACCTCACACTGCGCACCGGGCCCTTCGGCGACCAGTACGGCAAGACCCCGGGCGGGCTTACCCTGGACATGCTCAAGGCCAATCCGAACGGCATCGACTTCGGGCCCATGGTGCCACAGCTACCCGACATCCTCGGAACGCCCGACAAGAAGATCCGGCTCGCACCGCAATACCTGCTCGACGACCTGCCGCGGCTGGCCGCGCGCATAGAGCGGCCCGCCGAGCCGCTCGTCCTCGTGAGCCGGAGGCACCTGCGATCCAACAACACCTGGCTGCACAACGTGCCCGCCCTGATGAAGGGAAAGGACCGGTGCACGTTGCTGATCCATCCCGACGACGCAGCCCGTTATGACATCACCGACGACGACATCGTCACGGTGAAATCGGAGGCGGGCGAGATTCAAGTGCCCGTGGAGGTCACCGAGTCCATCAAGCCGGGTGTGGTGTCGATGCCCCACGGGTGGGGGCACGGCAAGCCGGGCACCCGCATGTCGGTCGCCAACAACTCACCCGGCGCAAACACCAATGTGCTGTCGCCGCCAACGTTTGTCGACGAGCCCTCCGGCAACGGGGTGCTCAACGGCATCCCGGTCACGATCATCGACGATCGAGCCCGATTCCGGCCGGCGTCGACGCCCTGAAATCGGTTCACCCAGCCCCCCAGTGCCTTTCACCGTCGGCATCCGCGCGGGGAGAACGCGCTTGCATTACCCGATCAGGGGTTGCATCACCCGATCAGGGGGCGACGGGCCGATTTGTCCACTGGCGGTCTGGCCGGCGCGTGGACCGGAACCATCCGCCGGCAGCCCCGGTACCGCCGTCGGTGGGGATGACATGACCGGTGACGAACCCCGATAGATCGGAGGCCAAGAACAGGATGACCCTGGCCTGATCCTCGGGCAGGCCCATCCGCCCCACCGGAACCCATTGCGGCCACTGTGTCTGTTCCTCGGCCGAAAGCCATTGCGAATAGGGCACTTGCAGGGATTCGGTGACGTCGGGCGCGATGGCGTTGACCCGCACCCCGTCGTTGCCCACTTGGACCGCGAGGCTGCGAGTGAACGCGTTGACGGCGGATTTGAAGGCGGCATACACCGGGTCCTCCGGATAGCCCCGCAGCCCCTCGACCGAAGAGACGTTCACGATCGCACCCGTGTGCCGCTCGACCATGGACGGCAGGAACGCATGGGTCATCAGGAAGACGTGGTGCAGGTTGATCCGATACAGCTCGTCCCACAGCTGTGGGTCGGTGTCGGCAAAATTTCCGGGGTGGCGTAACCAATGACCCACGTTGTTGACCAACACGTCGACCCGGCCGGATCGGTCGAGCACGGTTCGGGCAAGCGGGCGACCTGATCCGGTTCTCGGACGTCGGTCGCGACGGCTGAAGCCGACCCACCCGATTCGATGATCGAGGCTGCCGTCGCGCCGGCGAGGTCGGCGTCGATATCGGCGATGACCACGTCGGCACCGTGTTCGGCGAACAGCCGGGCAGTCGCAGCACCGATACCTCCCGCGCCGCCCGTGACGACCGCCACGCGGTCGGACAGCAGCCGATCGGGAGGATTAGCGGGTGCCATCGCTCATATATAGGCCATACCGGGACCTCGGCAACAGCCGATCACTCTGTTCACGCCCGCGCGGCAGCCTCGAGAGAGATAGGCGGGTGATACCCATCTCCTGGATCGAGCAAACAGTGATGTACGCAACATTTCTCAGGCGTTAATTTGCAATTAACCCCCAGCTGGGGCGGGTATCCGCCCTGCACTTAGGAGGTTGAATCCATGCTGAGCAGGGCCGAACCGACGCATATCTTGCCGAGTGTGGCGACGACGCGGCGCGTCCATCATCGCCATAGTCCGCAGTCGGTTGCCGTGGGGCTCGCCAGTCGGCTCATCGTGAAGAACACCGTCCGCGCGTGGGCGATGACGCCGAACCTGCACTGGCCGTTCGAGTTCGTCGATGGCGTCGCAGGGTTGGTACCCCAAATCGGATCCGAGGCGCGAATCCAACGGGTGCGGCTGGACCATTGCACCGCCGAATGGGTTCGGGCTCCCGGCGTATCGGGGGAGCGGGCGATTTTGTACATGCATGGTGGAGCCTTCCTCACCTGCGGCCTCAACACCCACCGCTCGATGGTTGCTCGCTTGTCCAAGGCGGCCGATGCTCCCATCCTGACCGTCGCGTACCGGAAGTTACCCAAACACCAGATCACTGATGCCATCGACGACGGCATCAGTGGTCTGCGATGGTTGCAGGATCGCGGCTTCGACGGCGACCAGGTTGTCGTGGCCGGCGACTCGGCCGGTGGTTACCTGGCTTTCATGACCACCCTTCTGGCGATCAATGACGGCATTATGGAACCTGCGGGCGTGGCGACTATCTCGCCGTTCACCGACGCCGACCCGGTCCGAAAGCTCAAGCACCGCAACGCACGTAAATGCTCCATGTTCACCCGTCGCGCATTCTCGATGTTCGCGCAATATCTCAGCAAAGCACAGGTTTTGGAAGGCCGAGGTGATTCCACCGTCGCGTCGCCGGTCGACGCGGACCTGTCCTCGATGCCGCCGGTCATGATTCACGCAAGCTCGGACGAGTTGTTGGTCGCCGACGCCGAATTGATGGCGAAACGCCTGGAAGCCAACGGGGTCCACTGCGATCTGCACCTGTGGGACGGACAAATTCACGACTTCCCGATAGCGGCCGACATCTTGCCCGAGGGCAGGCGGGCCCTCAAGTACGTCGGGGATTTCGTCAAGGACGTCACCGCCGCCCGCAGCAAGATCCCGAGCGTTCGGAGTCTGCGCAACGCCGCAGTCGCGGGTTGAAGCCGAAAGGTATTACGCCGCAGGCTAAGTCGTCGTCTCCGTGCTTTCATCACCAGGCCGCATCCTCGCCGCGGCCGGCCCCCCGTCGGCGGTCGTGCGAAGCAGAGACCGGCAACGACGCCGCGCATACGCCGCGGCGCTGCCGTTACAGTTGGTCCTGATGACTTCACCAGCCCCGCCTGCGCTGACCGTGCGGTACGAGGGATCCGAACGCACGTTCGCGCCGGGCAACGATGTGGTGATCGGGCGTGATCTCCGCGCCGATCTGCGAGTCGCCCACCCCCTGATCTCCCGCACCCACCTGATCCTGCGGTATGACCAGGGCCGATGGGTCGCCGTCGACAATGGCAGCCTCAACGGCCTTTATGTCCACAGCCGCCGGGTCCCGGTCGTCGACATCCAGGATGGGCTGCGGGTCAACGTCGGCAATCCGGACGGCCCGGCGCTCACCTTCGAGGTCGGTCGGCACCAAGGTTCGGCCGGGCGGCCCCCACTGACGACGTCGATGCCGATTGTCGGCAACACACCGCCGGCACAGGGGCCCCAGAGCCCGCCGTTTGGCATACACCAGCCTCAGCAGCCGGCGTCCACCTCGTTCCGGCCCTCCGTCCATCCGCCCACCACCGCGCAGCCGACCCAGCCCACGGGGGCCTCGCCGAGTCATCCGTCCGATCCGCAGCCCCGATACCCGACCAGCGGTTTGCCGAGCCCGCCGCCGAGCGGATCCCAGCCCGCACCCCAGATTTACCGATCGCCGTCGCTGCACGCGGCGCCGCCGACCAGCGCGGAGCCCGCGGCCCAGACGGGACGCGTCGGCGGCGACTCCTCGGTCATCGCGACATCGATGATGAAGATTTTGCGGCCGGGCAAGGCCGGGCCGGACGTGCCGGGCGCGATCAAGATCGGGCGCGCCAACGACAACGACATCGTCATCCCCGAGGTGTTGGCGTCGCGCCACCACGCCACCCTGGTTCCGACGCCCACCGGCACCGAGATCCACGACAACCGCAGCATCAACGGCACTTTCGTCAACGGCGTCCGGGTCGATTCGGCGGTGCTGCACGACGGCGACGTGGTCACCATCGGCAACATCGACCTGGTTTTCCACGGCGGCAACCTGGCCCGCCGCGACCAGACCTCGACCGCGACGCGCAGCGGAGGCCTCGATGTGCGCGGGCTGACCTGGACGATCGAGAACAACAAAACGCTGCTGGACAACATCTCGCTGACCGCCCTGCCGGGCACGCTGACCGCCATCATCGGGCCATCCGGCGCCGGGAAGTCGACCTTCGCTCGGTTGGTCGCCGGGTATACACACCCGACGACGGGGACCGTGTCGTTCGAGGGCCACAACATCCATTCCGAGTACGCCTCGTTGCGCAGCAGGATCGGGATGGTGCCGCAGGACGACGTGGTGCACGGGCAGCTGACCGTGCAGCAGGCGTTGATGTACGCCGCTGAGCTGCGGTTGCCGCCGGACACCACCAAGGACGACCGCGTGCAGGTGGTGGCCCGGGTGCTCGAAGAACTCGAAATGACGCAGCATCTGCACACGCGGGTGGACAAGCTGTCCGGCGGTCAGCGCAAACGCGCGTCGGTGGCGCTCGAGCTGCTCACCGGGCCGTCGCTGCTGATCCTCGACGAGCCGACCTCGGGCCTGGACCCGGCGCTGGACCGACAGGTGATGACCATGCTGCGGCAGCTGGCCGACGCCGGCCGTGTGGTGCTGGTGGTCACCCACTCGCTGACCTACCTGGACGTCTGCGACCAGGTTTTACTGCTGGCCCCCGGCGGCAAGACGGCGTTCTGCGGGCCGCCCGGCCAGATCGGCCCCGCCATGGGCACCACCAACTGGGCCGACATCTTCAGCACCGTCGCCAGCGATCCCGACGGGTCCCGTGCGCGCTACCTGGCCCGAACGGGACCGCCGCCCGCTCCGCCGCCCGCCGAGAAACCGGCCGAGCTGGGCGATCCCGCCCACACCAGCCTGGTCCGGCAGTTCTCCACGATCGCCAGACGCCAGATGCGGCTCATCGTCTCGGACCGCGGCTACTTCGTCTTCCTCGCGCTGCTGCCGTTCATCATGGGGTCGTTGTCCATGTCGGTGCCCGGCGATATCGGCTTCGGGATACCGAACCCGATGGGCGCCGCGCCCAACGAGCCCGGGCAGATCCTGGTGCTGCTCAACGTCGGTGCGGTGTTCATGGGCACCGCGCTGACCATCCGCGATCTCATCGGTGAGCGCGCGATCTTCCTGCGGGAGCAGGCGGTCGGATTGTCCACGTCGGCCTACTTGTTGGCCAAGGTCTGCGTGTACACGGTCTTCGCGATCGTCCAGTCGGCGATCGTCAGTGTCATCGCGGTGCTCGGCAAGGGCGCCCCGACCCAGGGTGCCGTGGCGCTGGGCAAGCCGGGTCTCGAGCTGTTCGCCGACGTCGCGCTGACGTGTGTGGCGTCAGCCATGCTCGGGCTGGCCCTGTCGGCCGTCGCCAAGTCCAACGAGCAGATCATGCCGTTGCTGGTGGTCGCGGTCATGTCGCAGCTGGTGTTCTCCGGCGGGATGATTCCGGTGACCGCGCGCATCGGCCTCGATCAGATGTCGTGGGCTACGCCGGCGAGGTGGGGATTCGCGGCGTCGGCCTCGACTGCCGATCTGACCAAGCTGGTGCCCGGTCCGCTGACGCCGAAGGACTCGCACTGGAAGCACACCGCGGCGACGTGGTGGTTCGACGTCGGCATGCTTTTCGTCATCAGCGCCGTCTACCTGGGCTTCGTGCGCTGGAAGATCCGCCTGCGGGGCGGCTGACGCCGTCAGGCGCCCTTGCGGACCAGCTGCTCGGCCGCGGCACGCATACGGTCGGACAGTTGCAGCAGGTCGTGTTCGCCCACCCCCAGCGGCAGCGTGTACGCCAGCTGCCGCAATTCGACGGCGTAGTTGCGCAGATCTTCGCGGAGGCGCATCTCAACAGTGGGCATGACTCTCCCTGGGGTTCGGCAGGATGCCTGGTCCCCGTCGACCGGCCGATCTGTAAATCTTCGCAGCCGGTCCGCATGACCGCGAGAGGGTCGATGCGTTTTAACGGGAGTTTGACAGCGTGTTTACAGTCCGAACGGCGCTCGAGCATGACGCAGCCCGGAAATCGTCAGCGCCATCTGGCCGTGGCGTTACGCTGACGTCGCTCGGTGAAAAGCATGCGGCTCGCATCAAGGCATGTGGCTCGGTGAAAGGCATGCGGAAAGGCACAGGCGCCGGAATGGATTTCGAACTCGACGCTGGGCAGCGCGCCTGGCTCACCGAGGTTCGGGAATTTCTGCGCGATAACGTCACCCCGGAATTGCGCGCCGAACTCGCCGTACACGACTTGGAATTTCCCGACGGTGAAGTGGCCCGGTTTCGCCGCAAGCTCGGGGCCAAGGGCTGGTTCGGGCTGAACTGGCCGCGCGAGTACGGCGGACTGGGCCTGGGCGCCATCCACCTGCATCTGCTGATGAGCGAATTCGAATATTGGGGCGTGCCCGGTCCCGACCTGACGGTGACATCGGTCGCGCCGATGATCATGCGGCACGGCACCGAGCGCAATAAAACCGATTGGCTGCCCCTGATCGCCAGGGGCGAAATGATCTGCGCGGTCGGCTATTCCGAGCCCGATGCGGGAACCGACCTGGCCAGCCTACGGACCAGCGCCACCCGGGACGGCGAAGAATGGGTGATCAACGGCACCAAGACCTGGAATAGTGGCGCCCAGCGCGCCACGCACGAATGGCTCTGCGTCCGTACCGATCCGAGTGCCGCCCGGCATCGCGGCATCTCGGTCATCATCGTGCCGATCGACAGCCCGGGCGTCGAAATCCGTCCGCTGTACGCGTGGTCGGGTTATCGCACCAACGAGGTGGGATTCCGTGGCGTGCGGGTGCCGGCCACCAACCTGGTCGGCGAGGTCAACCGCGGCTGGACGTACATCACTGGCGCGCTGGATCTCGAACGCGGGGCGCTGACCAACGCCGGAGACCTCCGGCGCGCCGTCGAGGAATTGCACGAGCTGGCGCGTTGCCCGCGGCGCGACGGGACCGTGCCCGCGGACGATCCGTCGCTTCGCCGGCGGCTGGCGCAGGCGGAGGCCGACGTCGCGGTGGCGGTGCTGATGGGCTACGAGGCGGCGTCGATCCTGGATTCGGGCGTGATACCCACCGCCGAGGTCAGTGTCGAAAAGGTGTTCACCAGCGAGTTGCGCCAGCGCATCGCCGACCTGGCGCTCGACCTCCTCGGCCCCGACGGCCTGCTGGCCCATCGCAGCGAACGGGCCCCGCTGGCAGGCAAATTCGAGCGCCTCTACCGGGCCGCCCCGCTGATGCGGTTCGGCGGCGGTACCAACGAGGTGCTGCGCGACATCATCGCCCAGCGCGGGCACGGAATGCCCTCCTATGGACGCTGACTGAACAGCCCGCATTCCGCAGATGAAGACGATGCCCACCGCCGAACAGCGCGAGTTCGCTGCGGCCCTGCGCGCACTGCTGGCCGCCGAGAACCCGATCGGACTGGTGCGCGCCCTCGACGAACCCGGGGCGGACCGCCGCACGCCGGCATTGTGGAAGGCCCTCGCCGATGCGGGCGTCTTCGGCCTGGCGATCATCGAGGAGTATGGCGGGGCCGGCGGCTCCCTCGACGACCTCGCCGTCTTCTACACCGAGGCCGGCCGCGCGCTGTGCCCGACGACGGTGCACAGCAGCGTTCAGGCCGCGCTGGCCATCGACCACTTCGGCTCCCAGGACGACAAGGCCCGCTGGTTGCCGTCGCTCGCGTCCGGAAGGGCGCGGGCCACCACCGCGCTCTGGAACGCGCGCGATGCGGCGCTCGTCGCCCCCGCGTTGCGCGCCGACCGCGCCGCACAACAATGGCGGCTCAACGGAACCGCGGACTACGTCCTCGACGCCGACGTCGCGGACCTCGTCGTGGTGGCGGCCGCGGCGGACGAGCGCACCCTGGTCTTCGTCGTCGACATCCGCGGTGTCGGCGTGGAACCGCTCGACATGGCCGGCGGCCTCCGAGCATTCACGCTGCGCTTCGACGACGTCACCGCCGACGCGGCGCTCGACGGGGTCACCGCAGCGGCGCTGCGCCGCCTGGCGAACACAGCCGTGGCGCTGGGATCACTCGACCTGGTCGGCATCGGCCAGGCGGTGCTGGACCGCACCGTCGACTACACCAAGATGCGCCATCAATTCGGCCGGCCCATCGCGTCGTTCCAGGCCGCCCAGCATCTGATCGCCAACATGCACATCGCCGTCTCGGCCGCGCGACTGGCCGGGCACGCGGCGGTGTTCTGGCTGGCTAGCGGCCGCGTCGCGACCAGGGAGACGGCCATCGCACGCATGCACGCGGCCACCGCGGCACGGCTGATCACGCTGGACGCCCACCAACTGCACGGCGGCATGGGATATGTCACCGAGACCGACCTGCACCTGTGGAGCGAGCGGGCACGGCTCGGTTCGACTTTCGGCGGCGGAGCCGACGTCGCCGCCGGCTGGCTTGAACAGAGCCTGCACGACGAGACAGACGAAGGGGAGCGCCGTTGAGCGAGGACAGTTTGATCGACGCCGAAGCGGCGTCGCGCGTCGGCACCGTCGCCGCGTCGGCGACCGGCGAGGTGAACCGGCGCGATTGGCAGCGATGGGCGGCGGCGGTCGGGGACCACAACCCGCTGTATTTCGAATCGGATTACGCCAGGGCCAACGGATATCGCGACATCATCTGCCCGCCACTGTTCCTGCAGTACGCGATCCTCGGCGTATCGCCGCTCGGATCGCTGCGTCCCGACGGGTCGTCCGGCGCGGTCTCCGGCAGTTTGGCGTTTCCCCGAGCCCCCAAGCGGATGGCCGGCGGGGAGAGCTTCACGTTTCACCTGCCCGCCTATCACCGCGACGAGATCGAAATGGTCCGAACCATCTCCTCGATCGTCGAAAAGCAGGGCCGCTCAGGCGCATTCGTTCTCGTCACCTGGCACACGGTGTACCGCAACCAGCGTCGCGACCTGCTGGCCGAGGCGTCGACATCGATGATCGCCCGCCCCTAGAAAGGCCCTGTGCGCTATGACCGACCCACGGGTGTTTCACCAGCCTTTCTTCGAAGACATCGCCGTCGGCGAGCACCTTCCCACGCTGACCGTCACCGTCGACGAAACCCAGATGTTCTTTTTCAGCGCCGCCACCTATAACGGCCACCGGATTCACTACGACAAAGAGTGGGCGCGCGACACCGAAGGCTACGACAACGTCCTGGTTCACGGTCCCCTGCAGGCGGCGCTGCTGGCCCGTGCCCTCGGCGACTGGATCGGCGGGCGCGGGCGGCTGGTGTCGTTCTCGGTGCAGAACCGGGCGGTCGCGTATCCCGGCGAGTCGCTCTGCTTTACCGGTGACCTCACCGGTAAGCGAGTGAGCGACAACGGAACCGGCCTGGTCGACCTCGTGATCGCCGGCCGCCGCGAGGACACGATCCTGATGCCGGGGACCGCGACCGTCGAGCTGCCGATGCGGGGACCCCGGCCGTGACGGGACTGCGCGGCGAGGCCGCCATCGTCGGCATCGCGGAGTTGCCCGCGGAACGCCGTCCCACCCGCGCGCCGCTGTTCACCCTCGACCAGTACGCGGTGCTGGCGAAGATGGTGATCGAAGACGCCGGAGTCGATCCTCGCTGCATCAACGGCCTGCTCACTCACGGCGTCGCCGAGTCGGCCATGTTCGCACCGGCTACCCTGTGCGAATACCTCGGTCTGGCATTGGATTTCGGTGAGCGAGTCGATCTCGGCGGAGCCACCGCCGCCGGAATGATCTGGCGTGCGGCGGCGGCCGTGGAACTCGGCATCTGCGACGCCGCGCTCGCCGTCGTACCCGGATCGGCGTCGGTGCCCCAGTCTGAGCGGCGACCCGTACCCGGGCCGAACTGGTATGGGGCGTCTTCGAACAACTATGGCTCGCCGCAAGCCGAATTCGAGATCCCCTACGGCAACGTGGGCCAGAACGCGCCCTACGCACAGATCGCCCAGCGCTACGCGTCGGAATTCGGTTACGACCCCGCCGCGGTCGCCAAGATCGCCGTGGACCAACGGACGAACGCGTGTGCGCATCCCGGCGCCGTGTTTCACGGCACCCCCATCACGGTGACCGACGTGCTAAACAGCCCGATGATCGCCGACCCGATCCACATGCTGGAAACGGTGATGCGCGTCCACGGGGGAGTGGGCGTGCTGATCGCCAACGCCGACATCGCCCGCCGCGCCCGCAACCGCCCGGTGTGGATCAAGGGCTTCGGCGAACACATCGCATTCAAGACCCCGACCTATGCGGAGGATCTGCTGTCCACCCCGATCGCGCGCGCCGCCGACCGGGCGTTCGCGATGGCCGGGCTGGAGCGTTCCGATGTCGACGTCGCGTCGATCTACGACTGTTACACCATCACGGTGCTGATGAGCCTTGAGGACGCAGGATTCTGCGTGAAAGGCGAAGGTATGTCGTGGGTCAGCGAGCACGACCTGACCTACCGCGGCGACTTCCCGCTCAACACCGCCGGGGGCCAGCTGTCCTTCGGCCAGGCCGGCATGGCCGGCGGCATGCACCACGTGGTCGACGGCGCACGCCAGATCATGGGTCGGGCGGGCGACGCACAGGTGCCCGACTGCCACACGGCGTTCGTGACCGGCAACGGCGGCATCATGAGCGAACAGGTCGCACTGCTCATGCGGGGTGACTAGGCATGAGTTATCCCGTCCCCGAGCCCACGCCCGTTTCGCAGCCGTTCTGGGACGGCCTGGCGCAGCATCGGATCCTGGTGCAGTACTCGCCGTCATCACAGCGCTACGTGTTCTATCCGCGCTTGCTGGCTCCGGGCACACTAGCCGACGACCTGGAATGGCGCGAAATCGACGGTGCCGGAACGCTGTACACCTTCACAATCGCCCACCGGCCCACCGGCCCGCCGTGGCAGGACGTGCTGCCGCAGCTGCTCGCGGTGGTGCAGGTCGATGCCGGGCCGAAATTCAGCACCGAGTTGGTGGACGTCGACCCGCGCGACATCCGGATCGGGATGCGGGTGGAGCCGGTGTTCTACGATCTGCCTGAAGAGGGCATCACCCTCCTGAAATATCGGCCCGCATGACCTTGGCGACGAGGTCGGAGGTGCACATGGACGACTCGTTCGACGGCGTGGTGCAGACGCTGCTCGACCAGTTGAACGCCGGATTTCCGCGCGTCGAGAACATGACCGGCCCGCAGGCGCGCGCCGCGGTGGCCGAGCGCCGTATGCCGGTGAACAACTTCGACGACGTCCGCAGCGCCAGCGACCGCAAGGTTCCAGGCCCCGGCGGAGCGGTGCCGGTACGCATCTACGAGCCACACGGTGGACCGTCGGGGGGCCGTGCCGCGATCGTGTTCTACCACGGCGGCGGATTTGTCTTCTGCGACATCGATTCTCACGATGGATTCTGCCGGGCCCTGGCGCGGGGCGCCCAAGCCGTGGTGGTCTCCGTGGACTACCGCCTTGCCCCGGAGCATCCCGCCCCGGCGGCGGCACTCGACGCGTTCGCGGTGTTCCGCTGGGCGGTCGACCACGCCCCCGACCTTGGCATCGACCCGGCGCGCACCATGGTTGCCGGTGATAGTGCCGGCGGCAACCTGGCAGCGGTCACCGCCATCGGATGCCGCGACCGCGGCGTCACACCACCCGCCGCGCAGCTGCTGATCTACCCGGCTATCGACCCGACGTTCGACACCGAGAGTTATCAGCGCTACGCCACAGGGTACTTCAACACCCGCGCCGCGATGCAGTGGTACTGGAGCCAATACCTGGGCGCACAAACGGTTTTCGACCCCCCCTATCTGGTGGCCCCGGCCCGCGCGCCCAGCCATGCGGGTCTGCCGCCGGCGGTGATCGTGACGGCCGGGCTAGATCCCCTGCACAGCGAGGGCTGCGACTACGCGCGCCGGTTGCGCCACGCGGGAGTGCCCGTGGTGCACCGCGACTTTCCCGGGCTGTTCCACGGCTTCATGACGATCCAGGGGTTTCCGCCGGCGGCATCGGCACAACATCTGGTCTGCGCCGACCTGCTCGAGCTGCTGCATCCGGCGGACCGAAGCGCGGTGTCGTGACCGAAGTCAGCGATGTCGTCGTCATCGGTGCCGGTTTCGCCGGCCTTTACGCCGTGCACCGGGCCGCCTCGTCGGGCCTCTCGGTGACCGCGATCGAGGCCGCCCCCGACGTTGGCGGCACATGGTACTGGAACCGCTACCCCGGGGCGCGCTGCGACGTCGAAAGCTTGGACTATTCCTATTCTTTCGACGAAGGACTGCAACAGAGCTGGCAGTGGACCGAACGCTTCGCCGCCCAGCCGGAGATCCTGGCCTACCTGCGACACGTCGCCGACCGCTTCGATCTGCGGCGCCACTATCGGTTCGGCGTCGACGCCGTCGGCGCGACGTTCGAGCGGGGTCGCTGGCATGTCGACACCGCGTCGGGCGACGCGTTCGCCGCGCAATTCCTGTTGTGCGCAACCGGCTGCCTGTCGGCGGTGAACCGGCCGAATATCCCGGGCGCCCAGGACTTCTCGGGCGAGGTGTATTTCACGGCCGCCTGGCCCCGCGAAGATCCCGAGCTGCGCGGCAAGCGGGTGGGCCTGATCGGCACCGGATCTTCCGGCATCCAGGTGGCGCCGATCATCGCCGCGAACGCCGATCGCCTGGTGGTATTCCAGCGGTCCGCGAACTACACCATCCCGATGCCCAACCGGCCGTGGTCGGCACAGGAGCAGCGAGAAATCCAGGAGCGGTACCCCGAGCGCCGCCGGCTTTCCGCCTACGCGCCGGCCGGCACCCCGCACGGCACCTACCACAAGAACGCCGTCGACACCGACGCCCACGAGCGGTGCGAGGCGCTGTGGAAGCGCTGGCGCGAAGGCGGCGTCCTGTTCGCCAAGACGTTCCCCGACCAGACCAGCGACCTGGCCGCCAACGACGTCGCCAGGACGTTCGCCGAGGAGCGGATCCGGGAGATCGTCGCCGATCCCGTCGTCGCAACGGATCTCATCCCGGTCGATCACCCGATCGGGACCAAACGGATCTGCACCGACGACGGCTACTACGCCACGTTCAACCGCGACAATGTCCGGCTGGTCAACCTGCGCCGCGAGCCCATCGAAGCCATCACCGCCGACGGAGTGCGAACCGGCTCGGCTACATATCCCTGCGACGTGCTGGTCTTCGCGACCGGGTTCGACGCCATGACCGGCGCGTTGACCCGAATCGATCCCAAAGGCCCGGGGGGACAACGACTATGCGACATCTGGGCGGACGGCCCGGTAACGTTCCTCGGCCTCATGGTGCCGGGGCTGCCGAACCTGTTCACCATCAGCGGACCGGGCAGCCCGTCGGTGCTGGCGAACATGGTGCTGCACGCCGAGGTTCAGGTCGACTGGGTCACCGAACTGGTGCGGACCGCGCGACGGCAAGGGGTGAGCGAGGTCGAGCCACGCCGCGATGCGGCGCTCGCCTGGACCCAGCACGTAGCCCAGGCGGCCGAGCGCACGCTGTTCCCGAAGGCCGCATCCTCCTGGTACCTGGGCGCCAACATCGAAGGCAAGAAGCGGGTCTTCATGCCCTACATCGGCGGCTTCGGCACCTACCGGCGCCATTGCGACGAGGTGGCCCGCAAGAACTACGCGGGGCTGGTGTTCACGACAAGATGATCGAGACGGTCCAACAGCTGCTGCGGCAACGTCGCCACGACGACACCCCGGCGCTCGCCTACGGCGAGCGGACCTGGAGCTGGCGCGAGCACCTCGCCGAGGCCGAGACGGAGGCCGCGGCGCTCATCACGCTCGCCGACACGGCACGACCACTGCATGTCGGCGCGCTCTTGGGTAACTCGCCGGCGATGTTGCGGGCCATGGCGGCGGCCGCGCTCGGTGGCTACGTGTTGTGCGGGATCAACACCACGCGGCGCGGCGCCGGATTGCTGAACGACATCCGGCGATCCGACTGCCAGATGCTGCTGGTCGACCCCGAGCATCTCGAGCTGCTGGAAGGGTTGGACCTCAACGGTATTCAGGTACTCGATGTGACCGGCGGTCGCTACGCCGAAGCCACCGGTGCCGCGCCACCACTGGTCCCGGTCCGCGAGGTGGCATCCGCCGACACCCTGATGATGATCTTCACCTCGGGCACCAGCGGCGACCCGAAGGTCGTCCGGTTCGCCCATGGCATGGCGATCATGTGCGGTGCCAGCCTGATTTATCAATACGATGTCACCGCCGCCGACGTCTGCTACCTGTCGATGCCGCTCTTCCATTCCAACGGTGTCGCCGCGGGATGGGCGGTGGCCGTCGGCTGCGGGGCCACCATGGTGCCGGCGCGGTTTTCGCCGTCCCGTTTTCTCGACGACGTCCGCCGCTACGGGGTGACATACCTGAACTACGTCGGCAAGCCGCTGGCTTTGATCCTGTCCACCCCCGAACGTCCCGACGACGCCGAGAACACCCTGCGGGTTGCGTTCGGCAACGAGGCCACCGATCGCGACATCGCGGAGTTCGCAAGGCGTTTCGGGTGCCGGGTCATCGATAGCTTCGGCTCTAGTGAATTCGCCGTCATCGTGGTGCGCGAGGACGGCACCCCGGCCGGCTCCATCGGCAAGCCGTATCCGGGGGTGAGCATCTACAACTCGGCCACGCTGCGGGAGTGCCAGGCCGCGCGGTTCGACGCGCACGGGGCGTTGACCAACTTCGACGAGGCCGTCGGCGAGCTGGTGAACACCCAGGGTGCGGGGCCTTTCGCCGGCTACTACAACGACCCGGGCGCCACCGCCGAGCGGATGCGGCACGGGATGTACTGGTCGGGTGACCTGGCCTACCGCGACGCGGACGGCTGGATCTATCTCGCCGGGCGGACCGCCGACTGGATGCGGGTGGACGGGGAGAATTTGGCGGCCGGCCCGATCGAGCGGATTCTGGCGCGGCTGCCCGAAATCAGCCAGGTCGCCGTCTACGCGGTCCCCGACGACCGGGTGGGCGACCAGGTGATGGCCGCCTTGGTGCTGCGGCCTGGAGCATGCCTGAGCCCGGCTGATTTCGAAAAGTTCCTCGCCGCCCAGCGCGACCTGTCCCCGAAGGCCTGGCCGCGCTACGTGCGCATCAACGACCAGCTGCCCGCGACCGCGACCAACAAGGTCCTCAAGCGTGCTCTGATCGCCGCGGGTGTCACCGCACAGGACGGCCAGTTGTGGACGCGGCCCGGGCGCGGCACCGGCTATGCGCCGGTGGGCGAAACCGCCGACGGCCATGCGGCATCCGCCCTGGGATCATGAGCCGGCCGGATGGCGGCGGCCTCAGCCCGTTTCCTCGGCGGGTTCCGGCTGGGGCGCTTCGCCGAAGCGCGCCAGTACCAGAGTCCCGCACACCGCGACGGCGAACCCCGCGATCACCAGCCAGCCGAGCCCCTCGCGCGCGGTGTCGCCCAGCCATACCACCCCGACGAACGCGGGTGCCAGCGTTTCACCCACCACCATTCCGGCGACGGCCGTGGTCACCGATCCGCGATGCAACGCGGAGGTGAGCAAGAGGAACCCCGCGGCGCCCCCTGCGGCGGCCGCGTACAGGGCGGGATTGGTGTAGAAGGCGCGTTTGGTGGGATCGATCGCCTCGATCAGGCGCACGGCCACCTCGACCACCCCGAATCCGGTTCCGGCGCCCAACCCCAGTGCGAGCGCACGTGCGCGGTCGGGCAGACGACCCGCGGCCGCGCCGGCGATGAACATCGCGGCCACCACGCCCAGCAGTGCCCAGCCGAGTCCGGCCGGGGCGTGCCGAAAGTGGCCTGGCCCGGCGGCGAGGGCGAGGACGACCAGGCTGACGCAGACGACGCCGACGGCCGTCCATTCAGCCGACGACAAGCGCGCCGACAACACCCATGCGGCGACGACGCCGGTGACGGCGATCGAGGCGGCCAGCGCCGCCGCGACCACATAGATTGGGACCAGGCGCAGCGCGGCGACCTGCAGCGCAAACCCGACGACATCGAGCCCGACCCCGACCAGGTAGCGCCACTGCCGGACGGCCCGCAGCAGCAACACGGCGTCGACGCCCGAGCCGCTGCCCGCCTCCACGGATCGCGTGCCCGCGGCTTGCAGCACGGTCGCCGTCCCGTAACAAAGCGAGCAGCCCAGCGCGAGGAGGAAGCCGATCAGCATATTCACCGACATTAGGCGTGGCGTCGGCCGGGCGCTGCAACGCACGACACCGAAACACGTGAACAAACGTTTGGGTGAGCCCTGTCCTGGGCACCTCAGGGGTACCCATCGTCACAGCCAAAATCGAGCGCGCGACAGCCAGTGAACGGCTGATACGTGCTGTCTGCACGTTACGCATATGTCTAATCATGTGCGACAACAACTTTCGAAATAATGTTTAGAGTCGGTGTACAACTGTGTACTCTGGCGGTATGGCTGAACGTGGCGCCGAACCCCGCGTCCCCAGGGGACGCCGGTTGTTCCTGCGAGCGATCCGGCGTCTGTTCAGCCCGCTGCAGCCGGACGACTACCTCGAGATGATCAACCCGCTGTGGACCACGAAAGAATTGCGCGGGAAGGTCGAAGGCATCGAGGCGCAGGGCTCGGAAGCGGCCAGCGTTCTGATTCGCCCGGGATACGAGTGGCCCGGCCACAAGCCTGGTCAGTACGTACGCCTCGGCGTGGTGATCGACGGTGTGTACCACTGGCGCGCGTACTCGCTTACCTCGGACCCCAGGCCCGAAGACGGCCTGATCAGCGTCACACCAAAGCGGGTCGACGGCGGTGTCGTATCGCCGTATCTCGTACACAAGATTCAGCCGGGCGATCTGGTGCGGCTGGGCGAGATCGAAGGCGTTTTCACGCTGCCTGACCCAGTGCCGGCCAAGATGCTGTTCATCAGCGCCGGAAGCGGCATCACGCCGATCATCAGCATGCTGCGCGACCTCGACCATCGCGACGAATTGCGGGACGCGCTGGTCATTCATTCCGCGAGGACCCGCGAGCAGGCCATGTTCCTGCCCGCCTTGGAAGAGCTCGAGGAACGCCACGAGGGAATGAGGCTGGATCTGCGCCTCACCTCCGAGCAGGGACGACTGACACCCGACGACCTCGATGACGTGTGCCCGGACTGGCGTGAGCGAGAGGCGTTCTGCTCGGGCCCCGGGGAGATGCTCGACGCTCTGATCGAGCACTGGGAAGCGAACGGGGATTGCGAACGCCTGCACTTCGAGCGGTTCCAGCCCAAGATCGGCGGCGACGCCAACGCCGGCGAGGGCGGCACCGTCTGTTTCCTCGACAGCGATAAAGAAGTCGAATGCGACGGCGGCACATCGATTCTCGAGGCGGGCGAAAAGGCCGGCCTCAACCTTGCCTTCGGCTGTCGCATTGGAATTTGCCATACCTGTGTGGGGACGCTGAAGTCGGGCAAGATGCGCGACCTGCGCTCAGGTGACGTGATCGAACCCACGGGTCAGGACGTGCGGATCTGCATCAACACCGCCGAGGGCGACGTCGAACTCGAACTTTGATCGAAAGGAGCGGCTCGTGACAACTGCCGTGAAGAGGGCCGGGGAGAGCCCGCTGTCCCGACTTGGGGAACAGGAACTCGAAAAACTCGCGAAGGAATTCGACGCGATCCACGACGACGTGTTCGCCGACCTCGGCGACCGCGACCGCCGCTACATCAAGAACGTCATCTCGGCGCAGCGCCAGATAGTCGTGGCAGGCCGGGTGCTGTTGCTGGCGTCGCGCTCGAAGACCGCATGGCTGCTGGGCACCGCCTGTCTCTCCATGGCCAAGATCTTGGAGAACATGGAGATCGGCCACAATGTGATGCACGGTCAATGGGATTGGATGAACGACCCCGACATCCACTCCTCGGTCTGGGACTGGGACACCGCGTCGACCGCCGAATCGTGGAAGCACTCCCACAACTACATCCATCACACCTTCACAAACATCCTCGGCAAGGACAAGGATCTCGGCTACGAGATCATGCGGATCGATCCCAACCAGAAATGGGCCCCGCGCTTCCTGTTCCAGCCGATCTACAACCTGCTGCTCACCCTGCTGTTCGAATGGGGCGTGGCCGTGCACGACATGGACATCGACGCCATCCGTAAGCGGGAGAAGCCCTGGTCGGAAGTGCGCAAGGACCTGAAGGGCATCGGGGTGAAGGCTCGCGCGCAGGTTGTCAAGGACTACCTCGGCTGGCCCCTGATCAGCGCCGGCGCGTTCGCGCTTGTCCAGCTGGCGTCGCGCGGCCGGCTCGAACAGCCGGCGGAGTCGCGCGTCGCCAGGAGGCTGCGCAGGGTGTCCAAGGGCGGTCGCGTCGGTGCCGCGGCCAACTTCCTCGACAAAGTCGCGCCCGGCGTCGAAAGTACCTACCTGCGCACCCTGGCCGCTGACGCCCTGGCCAATATCATCCGCAACATATGGGCACACGCGATCATCTTCTGCGGCCACTTTCCCGACCAGACCTACACGTTCACGCAGGAAGAAACCGAGAACGAGACGCGCGGCGGTTGGTATGTACGCCAATTGCTCGGCGCCGCGAACATCGACGGCGGCCCGCTGTTCCACCTCATCAGTGGCAATCTCGGTTACCAGGTCGAGCATCACCTCTACCCGGACATGCCGAGCAGTAGATACTCGGAGATCGCTCCGCAAGTCAAGGACATCTGCGAGCGCTACGAGCTGCCGTACAACTCCGGCCGTTTTTCGAAGCAGTGGGGGACGGTGCACCGCAGCATCTTCCGCCTGGCCTTCCCGGGCGGAAAGCCCCGGCCGAAGCCCGGCCCCTACCAGGGCAACGTCCATCGGCCCGATCCCGACCGGCCCAGCGAGGGCACCCGTTCCCGCGACCGCGTCCCGGCCGAACATCCGTCCGCGGGTCCCGAACACGACTCCACCGGCGTCGAAGTGGAGCCGCCGCCGCGGGGCAAGGACTGACGCTCGGCGCAGATTATCGAATCTGAACTCTTTTCGGCGCGCCGTCGTGGAAGATCAGCGATGGTGCACCGTGTCCGCAGATCCGAAGTTGAAGACACCGAGCCGGCGAGTGATTCCGACGGTCACGGGTTTCCCGCCCGGTTGTGGCGAAGCCCGCTGCGGGGACCATGGCTGACGTCGGTATTCGGCTCGGTGCTGTTGGTGACGCTGCCGATCGTCATCCTCACCGGCCTGCTGTCCTACGTCGCCTACGGGCCGCGGTTGGGCCAGGCCATCCCCGCCGATGTCGGCTGGCTCAAACTGCCGGCCTTCGAATGGCCCACCACTCCGTCGTGGCTGTACCGGCTGACCCAGGGGCTTCATGTCGGGCTTGGACTCGTCGTCATCCCGGTGGTGTTGGCCAAGCTGTGGTCGGTGATCCCCCGGCTCTTCGTGTTCCCGCCCGTACGCTCGATTGCCCAACTGCTGGAACGGGTTTCGCTGCTGATGCTGGTCGGCGGGATTTTATTCGAGATCGTGACAGGCGTGCTCAACATCCAGTACGACTACATCTTCGGGTTCAGCTTCTACACCGCGCACTACTTCGGCGCGTGGGTGTTCATCACCGGCTTCGTCATGCACGTCGCGATCAAGAGCAGGCGCATGTGGAGCGGCCTGCGCTCGCTGTCTTTGCGGGACGTGCTGCGCACGGGGCGCGCCGATACCGAAGCCGAGCCGTGGCGGCGTGACGGTCTTGTGGCCGCCGAACCCGGTCCGGCCACGATGAGCCGCCGCGGCGCCTTGGCGCTGGTGGGCGGCGGCGCCTTTTTCCTGGCGATCCTCACCGCAGGTCAGACACTGGGCGGGTACGCGCGACCCGCCGCCCTGCTGCTGCCGCGCGGGCGCCAACCCGGCGGCGGACCCGAGGACTTCCAGGTCAACCGGACCGCGGTTGCCGCCGGTATTGCCGCGCGGGACACTCTGGACCGCTGGCGGCTCACCCTGAACGGCGGCCCCCACCCGGTGACGCTGGACCGCGCGGCCCTGCTGGCGATGCCGCAGCACACGGCCGTCCTGCCGATCGCCTGCGTCGAAGGCTGGTCTACCACCCAAACGTGGACTGGCGTGCGACTGGCCGACCTCGCCCGGCTGGCCGGTGTGCCGCTACCGGCATCCGCGCGGGTGTCGTCGCTGGAACGCTCCGGCGCCTTCGCCGGCGCGACGCTGCAACGCAACCAGGTGCTGCACCCGGACGCACTGCTGGCGCTGCGCGTGAACGGCAACGATCTGTCCCCGGACCACGGCTTCCCCGCGCGGATCATCGTGCCGGCGCTACCCGGCGTGCACAACACCAAATGGGTTGCCTCGATTGCGTTTCGGGCGGCCGCCAATGCATAGCGGCTTCGCGCGGCTCTACGGGTCCCACCCCCTGCACCTGCTGACGATGATCGCCGGATTCGCACTGCTGGGTTACGTCCTCACCGTGTTCAAACCGGTCACGCTGTGGAATCCGCACGTCTGGTGGCAGTCGATCGTCGTGTGGTTCGCCGCGGCCATCGTCGCCCACGACCTGGTCTTGTTCCCCGTCTACGCCTGCGTCGACCGGCTGCTGTCGCGCGGCCGCAGCCGGCCGTCTCCGGCGCGCGCCGAAGCACCGGTGCTCAACTACCTCCGGGTGCCCGCGCTGGGAGCGGGGCTGACGCTGCTGGTCTTCCTGCCCGGCATCGTCAAACAGGGCGCAACCACCTACCGGGCCGCAACCGGCCAGACCCAGGACCCGTTTCTCGGCCGGTGGCTGCTGTTGACGGCCGCGATGTTCGCGGTCAGCGCCGGAATCTATGCGCTGAGGCTAACAATCCGACGGGCGCGGCCGCACCTGTCTTCAGGCCGGGGATGAAGAGGCAACCGCAAAGCTCTTGCGTCGCTACCGATCCCAAATTCCGGGCGAGGTGGCCTCGCTGATCTTTCGAATATGCTTAGAGTTTGCTCGTAGCTCGCCGCATGACCGGCGCGTCCACGGCCGGGCAAGTACCGTTGTGCCTTATGGGGACCCCGAAGGTCGCGGCCCGTGCCGCGCTGTGCGGCTGCGTGGCCGCGTTTGTCTTGGCGGCCGGTCTCGCGCCCGCCGCGCCGGCAGCCATCGCCAATTCGTCGGTCGCGCCACCGGCTGCGGGTGGTGCCGTGTCCGTGCAACCGGTCGGGGGAGGAGGAGGAGGCTGCATCATCGGCCTCAATTGCGGATGCACTCGTAATTGCCATAAGGCGCGCCCGCGCCGCCCGAGCGTCGATAATCCGCACGCCGTGCCCGCCCCGCCGAGTCCCCAGCCCCGACCGGCAGGCGACTTTCCTATCATTTAGCGATGAGCGCCGGTGGCCTGGAAACCGTGGGCTCGCCGGCATTCACCGACGAGGACTCGGCCCGGTTTCGCGCGGCGGGCTGGTGGCACGACTCGACGCTCTCGGATGCGGTGCGTCGCAACGCTCAACGGACACCGGATCGCATCGCCTATCTGGATTACGGCAGACCGGCGTTCACCTGGCGTGAATTTGACCGTGCGGCAACGCGATTAGCCGAAGAATTGGCCGGGGTTGGCGTCGCCCGGGGTGATCGGGTGGCGGTATGGCACGGCGACTCCGCCGCCATTCACGTGCTGTTCGTGGCGATCGAACGATGCGGGGCGGTGGTTGTCGGCATCGGCGCACGCGCCGGCACCCGCGAGGCGTCCGCAATCCTGCGCGACGCTCAACCGAAAATCCTGATCAGCGATCCGGCCCGCTGCGGGGCCGCCACGGAGGTTACCGACGAACTGCGGGTGCCGGGGATCGTGTTGAGCCACGACGGCGAGACGATCCGCCTCGATGTCGACGCCGAGCCCAAGCCGTTGGCGGCCGGCCGCGAACTCGGCCCGGACGACGTGTTCCTGATCAATTCGACGTCCGGCACCACGGGGCTGCCCAAGTGCGTCGTGCACACCCAGAACCGTTGGCACTACTTCCACCAGAAGGCCGTCGTCAACGGGCAGCTGACCAGCGACGAGGTATTCCTGCCGGTCATCCCCACCCCGTTCGGGTTCGGGCTGTGGACCAGCCACACCACCCCGATCTACCTCGGCGCCACCGCGGTGATTCTGGACCGGTTCACCACCGAAGCCACCTTCGACGCGATAGCCCGACACAAGGTCACCGTATTGTGTTGCGTCAGCACACAATTGATCATGCTGATGGCGGATCCGGCCAGTCGCGGCTACGACCTCAGTTCGCTGCGCGTCGTCTACACGGGCGGGGAGGCCTTGCCGTATCGACCCGCGGCCGAGTTCGAAGAACTCACCGGCGCGAAAATCCTGCAGTTCTATGGCTCCAACGAGACCGGGTTGCTCAGCGCGACCACCGTCGAAGACTCGCGCGAGCGGCGGCTGCGCACCGGCGGACGTCTCGTCCCCGAAATGAACGTCCGGCTGTTCGACGGCGACCGCGACGTGACCGCGACAGGACGCGGCCAGCCCGCGTGCCGGGGTCCGGCGACCAGCCTCGGTTACCTCGGCGGCACCGACCACGACAAGCTGTTCACCCGCGATGGATGGATGCGCATGGGCGACATCTGTGAAATCGACGACGACGGCTATCTGCGTGTCACCGGGCGCACGTCCGATTTCATCGTGCGCGGTGGCAAGAACATCAGCGCGAGCCAGGTCGAAGACGCTGTCATGACGCACCCGGACATCGCGATAGCGGCGGCGGTCGCCATGCCCGACCCGGTGTTCGGCGAAAAGGTCTGCCTCTACGCCGAACTCGCCGACTCTGCCACCCTCGACCTGCCCGGGCTCGTCGAACACCTGCTGGCGCTGGGGGTTTCCAAGGAACTGCTGCCCGAGCGGCTCATCGTTCTCGACGAGCTGCCCCGGTCATCCGGTGGGAAGGTAGCCAAAGGCCGGCTGCGCGAGGATATTGGAGCCAGAACGGAGGCTGGTCATGAACGCTCCTAATGCACGTCGCGGCGGGTTGGAAGTCTGGGCGCCGTCGGTGGTTCCTCCCATCGGCGCAGACCTGTCCAGCGAGCAGTCACTGGCCATCGCCTTTCGTCACCTGGCCGGCATCGGTTTCGCCGAGAACATGGCCGGACACATCACCTGGCAGCCCGACGGCCAGACGAACATGTTCGTCAACCCCTGGGGCCTGTGGTGGCAGGAGATCACCGCCTCCGATATCTGTGTGGTAGACGGTGGCGCGCGCGTGGTCAGCGGGCGCTGGGACGTCACCCCGGCCATCCACATCCACACCGAACTGCACCGGGTACGCGACGACGCCCGCGTGGTGATCCACAACCACCCGTACTACGTCTGCGTCCTGGCCGCGCTGGGCCGACTGCCCGAGCTGGTGCACCAGACCGGTTCGCTCTTCCTCGACGACCTGCGCCTGGTGGACACGTACGACGGCGAGATCGACAGCCCCGCACGCGCCGCGGAACTCGCCGCCCGGATAGGCGGCGCAAACCTGACCATCTTGGCCAACCACGGCGTCATCGCGACCGGCCGCAACCTGCCTGAAGCCGTCTACCGCGCGGCGTCCATCGAGCGCGTCTGCAAGCTGGCCTACGACGTCCTGCTCACCGGTAGGGATCCGGTGACCATGAACTGGTCGGACATGGCCGGCATGCAACGGTCGCTGATCGAACGCGCCGCCGACGTGTACTGGGCCGGGGCGGCGCGCATGACCATCAAGGCCGACGCCGACGTGCTCAAGTGAACCGCATCCTCGAGAGTGCACCCACGGCGGCGACACGCCGACAAACCTCGCCGCCACCGCACGCTGAAAACCGTTGCGTCACAATCAACGCCGCCCCGCAAGGAGATTGACGAGTGAAATCGATCGACGAGCTGGCCACCGACCTGAACTTCACCACCGCGAAGACCGGCAGCGAGCGCTCGGTCACCTTCCTGCCCGATCCGCCGCGGGCGCCGCGTCGTTACACGGTGATCTCGGTGGACGACCACATCGTCGAACCCCCGGACACCTTCGCCGGCCGCCTGCCCCGTAAGTTCGCGGACCGGGCGCCGAGAGTCGTCGAGACCAAAAGCGGGGGACAAACCTGGCTCTATGACGGTAAGGAACTACCCAACGTCGGCTTCAATGCGGTGGTCGGACGGCCGGTGGCCGAATACGGTTTCGAGCCGGTCCGATTCGACGAAATGCGCAGGGGCGCATGGGATATCCATGCCCGGGTCAAGGACATGGACCTCAACGGCATCTACGCCTCGCTGAACTTTCCGTCGTTTCTGCCGGGCTTCGCCGGGCAACGGCTGCAGCAGGTGACCAGCGACCGCGACCTGGCACTGGCCTCGGTGCGGGCCTGGAACGACTGGCATTTCGACGTCTGGGCGGGTTCGTATCCCGACCGGATCATTCCCTGCCAATTGCCGTGGCTGCTCGATCCCGAACTCGGCGCGACGACGATCCGCGAGAACGCCGAGCGCGGCTTTCACGCCGTCACGTTCAGCGAGAACCCGGCGATGCTCGGGCTGCCCAGCATTCACACCGACCACTGGGATCCGCTGATGGCGGCCTGCGCGGAGACCGGCACCGTGGTGAACCTGCATATCGGATCGTCGGGGTCGTCACCGTCCACCACGGCGGACGCGCCACCGGATGTGCAGGGTGTGCTGTTTTTCGCCTACGCCATCTCCGCCGCGGTCGACTGGTTGTACTCCGGACTGCCCAGCCGGTTCCCCGACCTCAAGATCTGTTTGTCCGAGGGCGGAATCGGTTGGGTAGCGGGCCTACTGGACCGACTCGACCACATGCTGAGTTATCACGAGATGTATGGCACCTGGCAGGCGCTCGGTGAGCCCTTGACCCCCGCGGAGGTGCTGACCCGCAATTTCTGGTTCTGCGCGGTCGAAGACAAGTCCTCATTCGTGCAGCGCGACCGGATCGGCGTCGAGAACATCATGCTGGAAGCCGACTACCCGCATTGCGACTCGACGTGGCCGCACACCCAACAAACCATTCACCAGCAAATCGGCGATCTACCGGCCGATGTCATCCGCAAATTCAGCTGGGAGAACGCATCACGTCTGTATCAGCACCCGGTGCCCGCCGAGGTGCAACAGAATCCCGAGGCGTTCTGAGGAGGCCATGACCACGACGGACAAAGTTGACTTCAGTTCGGTGCCCTGGGGCTCGGTGGAGTGGACGAACCTCGTGACCCTCTACTTGCGCGCTCACGAAAGCCGCACGGAGCGACCGATTCTGGGGGATGGGCCGGCCGCGGAAGCGGTTGACCGGATCGCGTATGACTTCAAGCGAATCCATCGGATGTCGTGGCCCGCGGCCAACCAGTACCTGGTTACGCTGCGGGCCAGACAGCTCGACGACTGGTGCGCCGAGTTCCTGGGCCGCCATCGGGATGCGGTTGTGCTACACCTGGGTTGCGGCCTCGACGGGCGCGCCTTCCGAGTGGCCGTACCGCCGACCGTGTTGTGGTTCGACGTGGACCAGCCAAGCGTGATCGGGCTCCGGCGTCGACTCTACGACGACACCGAGCGCTACCGGATGATCGGCTCGTCGGTGACCGAACTGCAGTGGCTCGATCAAGTCCCGACCGGACGGCCGACCCTGATCGTTGCCGAGGGCCTGCTGATGTATCTGCACGAGCAGGAAGTGCGGCGGCTGCTGCAGCGCATGACCGACCGATTTGCCGGCGGCGAAATGCATTTCGATACGCTCTCGGCCCTGGCGCCGCTGATGTCCAAGCTCTTCACGAGAGGAATCATCAAGTGGGGCATCCGGGATGCGCGCGAGATTGCGACCTGGAACCCCCGGCTGCGGTTCATCGAGCAGGCGCCCGTGCTGGCCGACTACAAGCGAATCCCGTCGGCCGCGGTGCGGTTGATCTACCAGATCACGTGGATGACGGCCGGTCGCCACTACGACGTGCTCAACCGCTTCGAATACTGACTAACCGATCACAGGTCGGACGCCAGCCGGCGCAGAATGTCGGACGCGGACTCCGCGGTCGCGTGCCGGTATCCGGTGCCCGCCCAGAGGTGGACGTAGTCCGGCTTGCCCGCCGCCGCCGCGGCCTTGCGCAGCGGGCTGGTCAGGTGATGGATGGCGGGATAACCCGCCGGCGCCTCGGCTCCGTGGGCGTCGATGAACGCGTTGCGCAGGCCGCGGGCCGGCCGGCCGGTGAATGCCCGGGTCAGCACCGTCTCGGTGTAGGCGGGATCGACCAGGGCCGCCTGGTGAGTGGGCGAGGCGCCGCTCTCGGTAGCGCGCAGCAGCACGGTACCCACCGCGGCCGCGGCCGCGCCCGCGCGGATCACCTCGGCCACCGCGGCGGGAGTGGCCAGCCCGCCGGTGGCCATCACCGGCAAGGGCACCTTCGCGACGACCTGCCGCACCAACTCGACGATCGGGACCTGCGTCAGCGGCCGCTGCGGCGAGAGGGTGCCGGAATGGCCGCCGGCGGCCGCGGCCTGCACGGTGAGCATGTCGACGCCGGCGTCATACGCCTGTGCGGCCTCCTCAGCGGTGGTAACCGTCTGGACCACAACGCTGTTGGCGCGTTGCAGCGCGGCGATCACGTCGCGCGACGGAATGCCGAACGTGAACGACACCATCGGAACCGGGTCGTCGAGCAACAGCGCGATCTTCTCGTCGAATCTGTCGTTGTCCTCGACGGGCTCGGACGGCAGCGTCAGCCCGAACTGGTCGGCCTCGGCCTGCATGATCGCGGCGTAAGCGTGATAACGCTGCGGGTCGACGGGAACCGGATTGGGAGCGAAGACGTTGACCCCGAACGGGATTCCTTCGGTGCGAACGGCTTTGATCTCACCCTCGATGGCCTCGACGGACTTGTATCCAGCCGCGAGCACGCCCAGTGCCCCCGCGCGGGTGGCGGCCGACACCATGGCCGGGGTCGTGGGTCCGCCCGACATCGGAGCCGCAACCAGCGGAACCGACATTCCAAACTGCGTCAACATCTCCATGCCCTTTCGCTGTTCCGCGGCCTTGCCCGATCTCGACAATCTAGGCGCCGAGGCGGTGCGGCAGCATTCCGCCCCGGCGATGGACCTGGCAGGATGCTTGAGCGTGACGCGCCCCAACTTCCTCGTGATCGTTGCAGACGACCTCGGGTTCTCCGACCTCGGCGCGTTCGGCGGCGAGATCGAGACGCCCAACCTCGATCGGCTGGCCCATGCGGGCGTCCGGTTCACCGATTTCCACTCGGCCCCGGCCTGCTCACCGACCCGGGCGATGCTGCTGACCGGGACCGACCACCACATCGCCGGCATCGGAACGATGCTCGAGGTCGCGTCGCCGGAATTCCGCGGCGCGCCAGGGTACGAGGGCTACCTGAACGACCGGGTCGTCGCGTTGCCGGAATTATTGCGTGACGCGGGCTATCTGACGCTGATGTCGGGCAAATGGCACCTGGGCGCGACGATCGAGACCTCGCCATGGGCGCGCGGTTTCGAGCGCTCGTTCGCCCTGCTGCCAGCCGGCGCCAGCCATTACGGCGGCTCGGCGGCGCGCGGATTCTCTCCCGTGCCAACGCTCTACACCGAAGACGACCAATTCGTCACCGTGGGCGAGGACTTCTATTCCTCGGACTCCTATACCGACACACTGCTGAGGTATCTGGAAGAGCGGGCTCCCGGCGACGACCGGCCCTTCTTCGCCTATCTGCCCTTCCAGGCCCCGCACTGGCCCCTGCAGGCGCCCGACGAATCCATTGCGAAGTATCGGGGCCGCTACGACGCCGGGCCGGACGCGCTGCGTGAGGAGCGCCTGGCCGCGCTCAAGCGGCTCGGCCTGTGTCCTCCCGACGTCGTGGCACACCCGGTGGTGGCCGACGGCGCACCGGAGTGGGCCGACATGACCGACGAGCAGCGCGCGGTGTCGGCGCGCAGCATGGAGGTCTACGCCGGAATGGTCGATCGGATGGACTACAACGTCGGCCGGGTGATCGATTTCCTCTCGGCCAGCGGCGAACTCGACAACACCGTCGTCATCTTCATGTCCGACAACGGCGCCGAGGGTGCGATCGTGGAGGCGATGCCGCTGCGTGGTCCGCAGATCGCCGCACAGATCGAAAAGCATTGCGACAACAGCCTGGACAACCTCGGCCGGCCCACGTCGTTCATCTGGTACGGCCCACGCTGGGCGCAGGCGGCCACCGCACCGTCGCGCCTGCACAAGGCGTTCACCACCCAGGGCGGAATCCGCGTCACCGGCTTCGTCACGTGGCCCGGCTTCGCCCGGCAACAGCAGATCGGCACCGCGTTCAGCACCGTCATGGACATCGCGCCGACCCTGCTCGAGCTGGCCGGGACCACGCACCCGGGCACGTCCTACCGTGGCCGCCAGGTTGCCGCTATGCGCGGCCGGTCCCTGGTGGATTACCTGACGGGCGCCACCGAGACCGTGCACGACGCCGACACCGGCACCGGCTGGGAGCTGTTCGGCCGTCGCGCCATCCGACGGGGCGACTGGAAGGCGCTGTACCTGCCGGCACCGTACGGCCCGGGCACCTGGCAACTCTACGATCTGGCTTCCGATCCCGGCGAGATCGACGATCTGGCCGGGTCACGGCCCGACAAGCTGACCGAGCTGCTGACGCTGTGGGATCGCTACGTCGAGGAAACCGGCGTGATCCTCGACCCCGTCTCCGTGTACGACGTTCAGCTCTGAACGGCCTCGAAGAGCTCGACCGAACCACTGTGCCGTGCGGCCAAGACTTCGAGTCCCGCATCCCTGAGCCAGCGCTGGACGTCACCGGCCTCCGGCGTGATCCCGAAAAAGCCCGCCGCCTGCAGCGCGGTCACAAAACGATCCTGACGCCGGCCGCGACCACGTACACACGTGCTCCCGCGCAGAATCCCGCCCGGCTTGAGCACACGGGCGAGTTCGACGACCGCCGCTCGGGGGTCGGGCAGGCAGTGCAGGCCGTTGAACGTCAGTGCCAGGTCAAAGGTGTCGTCCTGGAAGGGCAAATGCGTGATGTCGGCGTCGGCGAACTCCATCAGGCCGGCCACCCCCAACTGAGTCGCCCGGCCGCGGGCCCGGCTCAGCATGTCCGGAGAGATGTCAGCGGCGACGTAGCGGCAATTCTGCCCGGGGCGCAAGCCACGAAAGGCAAAGCCACCACCGCACGGGATGTCAAGTATGTGGGCGCCGTCGGGGGCTTCACCGACACGCTGAACCTCGGCTAGCAGGTCATGTAACGTCAATCCCCACAACGCTTTTGCGCCCACCGCAGCGACGCTGTCGTGCATTGCGGCCGTGTTGTACAACGCCGATGCCACCCGAGCGGCACGCCAGCGTTCCGTTACCTGCCCCATCCGCTGACTCTAACGGGAAACCGAGGGGTGGCAAACCTCGGCGGGGCGATAGGCTCAGCGGCGTGTACGGAGAGCAGGGGCGCGATGGCTGACACCGCGATACGCATCGGCGTCCTGGGGGCGGCCAGAATCGCGCCCCTGGCGTTGATCAATCCCGCCAACCAGAACCCAGAGGTCACCGTCGTTGCGGTCGCGGCCCGCGACGTGGCGCGCGCGCAGGCGTTCGCCGCAACACACGGCATCGCTTCGGTGCACGGCGATTACGAGGCGCTGATCGCCGACCCCGAAGTTGACGCCATCTACAATCCGTTGCCGAACGGCCTGCATGGACGTTGGACCCGGGCCGCACTGGCCGCGGGCAAACACGTGCTGTGCGAAAAGCCGTTCACCGCGAACGCGGCCGAGGCGCGCGAAATCGCCGAATTGGCAACCGATTCGGACCGCGTGGTGATGGAAGCTTTCCACTACCGCTATCACCCGATGACGCTGCGCGCCGAGGAAATCATCGCCTCCGGCGAACTCGGTCCGCTGCGGCACGTGGAGGCCGCGCTGTGTTTCCCGCTGCCGAAGTTCTCCGACATTCGCTACGACTACGGGCTTGCCGGCGGGGCGATGATGGACGCCGGATGCTACCCGGTGCACATGGTCCGCACTTTCGGTGGACCGTCGCCGGAAGTCGTTGCCGCACAGGCCAAACTGCGAGACGAACAGATCGACCGGGCCATGACCGCCGACTTGCGGTTCCCGGCCGGACACACCGGTCGGGTGCGCTGATCGATGTGGTCATCGCGGCTGCTGCAGATCAGCGCTCGGGTGATCGGCGAACACGGCGAGCTGCGCATTCTGAATCCCGTGCTGCCACATTACTTCCATCGGCTCTCGGTGCGGTCACGGCGGGGTAAGCGGGCGGAACGGTTCGGGCGCCGGAGCTCCTACGCGTATCAGCTTGATGCGTTCGCCGCGGCCGTGCTGCGCGGCAAACCGATCATGACCACCCCGAACGACGCGATCGACAACATGACCGTCATCGATGCGATCTATCGCGCGGCGGGCCTCCCGCTGCGCTACCCGAGCTGAACCTCCGACAGTAACCGTCGTGCGGCCTCGACGCACGGACGCAGCCGGTCGATCGGGCTCACCCCCGCCAGCGCCAAAGATCGCCTGGGAACCTCGATTTCGAGCACCGTGTCGACGGGCAGCGCGGACAACAGGTCGTGCAGCGGAAGTTCACCTTCACCGGGAACCATGCGCTCGAACATGGCTTCCTGCAGGTAATTGTCGATGCGCGGCCGCAGCGTGGTGTCGTTGAGCTGGGCGTAGCCGATCTGATCGGCAGCGATGGCGGCCAGGTCGGTGGCCCCGGAACCCGACCGCACCAGGTGCATGGTGTCGATCAACAACCGAAATTCGTCCCGGTCAACGTAATGCTTGGCGGCCAGCGCGGAGCTCACGTCGCCGATGGTCAGCCCGGGCACCGGTTCGACGACCGTATCGATGTCGCGCTGGGCGGCAAGGTCCGTCAATGCGGCGAACTGGTCAAGCGTTCGGGGCAGATCGGGGTCGAGGCTGACCACGTTGACCCGGGGGACACGAAGCTCGGCCAGCACGTCAAGGTCGGCGCACAGAGCGCTCACGTCTGCGCCGGGCAGCACGAGGAAGCCATCACCCAGAGAGATGCTGACGCCCCGGTCGCCCATCGCGGCGAGCAAGTCCTTCCGCAGACCGTCGTCGTCCTTCAACGAGAAAGGGGGATAGCCCAGCGGCACCAGCGGCATGCCCTGGACGGCGACCGAGACGTACTGGCACCCCAAGTCCGCGGCGAGACTCACCAATTCGATTGGGGGTAGCCCGAATACGCTCAGCATGCCGATTCCGAGGCGGTCCGGGCGCCCGGCAACGATCATGCCGGGCGACCGACCAATTGGGCCAATTGTGCGGCGCCCTGGGCTGTTTGGGTAGTGAGCACGATCCGCCCCGACGTCACCGGTTGTTCAATGATCGGCGCTTCCAGCACCATGTTGTCCCGGATGAAGGCCACGTGGTCCTGCAGATGCGCGCCCGTGAATTCGGTCCACGCGGCGGCCGATGGCGGATCCAGCACGAGGGTCAGTTCGTAATAGTCCGCGGTCAGCGACTTCGGGGGGTCCACATGGACGAGCCCGAGCTGCATGGTCTCGGGACCCAACGTATAGACGGTGGTTCGCCCGATGTCACAGGTGGTCAGTACCTCGGTCGGTTTCACGGCAACGTTCGCATCCGTGGCCGGGCACTTGACGGCGGGTGTGGTCGGCTGCGACTTCGTCACCGCCCGGACCGGCAACGGTGCAATCTGCACGACCGGCGGCGGTGGCGGGGGCGGCGGAGCAGTCGTGCTGGGTGGCGCGGTGGTCGACGAGCTGGACGGCGCGGGCTTATGCGCCTGCTGACAGCCGCACATCGCTGCGGCGAGCAGACCGACGGACCCCAGCCAGGCGGTGGCACTGCGCGCGCCAAAACGACGGTGAATCATCGCCAATGCACTCTACCCGCAGGATCTTTGATTCCACTCTCGACCGGAACTCCTGCACGGCAATTTCTTTTGCGCCTTGGGCGTCGATTGTTGAAATCGCACGAATGGGCGGACAGTGCCGGCGGGGCTAGGCCTGCGTGCACATGCTACGGCGATGCGCTCTTTACTGACACTACGAATATAGAGTAAGGTCGCCTTTTACCAGGATTATGGATAAACGACGCAAGCCCAACCCCGCCGAACGCCGCCGCGATCTATGCGATGCGGCGATCCGGTTGCTGGCCGATGACGGGGCCAAGGGGCTGAGCCACCTCAAGGTCGATCGCAAGGCCGGGGTGCCGGACGGCACGACCTCGTTCTATTTCCGCACGCGATCGGCGTTGCTGCGCGCGGCGGCCGAACGCTCCGCCGAGCTCGACCTCGCCGAGCTGCAGGCCATCGCGGACAGTTCCGATGGCGGCGCGCCTTCGCGGTTGTCACAAGTGGTCATCCAGGCCGGTAGCGATCCACAGTTGTACCGCACGAGGGCCCGCTACGAGCTGACCATGCAGGCCACCCGGGACCCCGCGCTGGCCGCGATTCTGCAGCAGGCCACCGACGAGTTCACCAAACTGCATCGCGAAATCCTCGTACAGCTGATGCCGCATGGTGCCGAGCTGGAGCCGGCCGTCGTCGAGGATTTGAGCAACGTCACGCTGACGTTCATCAATGGCCTGCTGCAGCGGTTCGCGCATGGCGACCGGATCATCGACAGTCCCGAACAACTCGACGGAATCTTGTCGGCGATCGCGGCCGGAATCTTGAAGAGTTCGGCCAAGGGCCGGCTCACGCAGACCGGCGGCCTTCGGGTGTTGCGGCGCGGGATGGCCGGGTCCGCGTGAGAGCACCGGCCGGACACGGTAGCTCTAGCTCTTGCCAGGGCACCCGCTGTATGGTTCTCTACGACAATAGAGTAGGACCACGTTCATGCGCCGTTTTCAGCCGAGCTTGTGCGCATATCAGAGCGACGCAATTAAGCGGAGTGTATAAATTGCCCCAACCGAATCCAGCGCTGCGACGCTGGCGGCGCTAGCCCTGGTGCAGGTAATGCGGGCGTCTAAAACTGCAGCGGTAGGAGGGATTTCGTGACGGCGAGCACCGATAGCCATGTTCGTTTCGATCCATACGATGTCGGGCTGATCGCCGACCCGTATCCCATGTTCGCGCGATTGCGCGAGGAGGCGCCGCTTTACTACAACGCCGAATACGATTTCCACGCCCTGAGCCGCTACGCCGATGTCAGCAAGGCGCTCGTCGACCACGAGACATTCAGCTCGGCGCGGGGCGCGATCCTGGAACTGATCAGGGCCAACCTGGAAATCCCGTCGGGCATGTTGATCTTCGAGGACCCGCCCATCCACGACGTGCACCGCAAACTGCTGTCGCGCATGTTCACCCCGCGCAGGATCGCCGCGCTCGAGCCGATGATCCGCGACTTCTGCGCACAGTGCCTGGATCCGCTGGTTGGCTCGGACCATTTTGACTTCGTCACCGACCTGGGTGCGCAGATGCCGATGAAGGTCATCAGCATGTTGCTGGGCATCCCCGAGGAAGACCAGGAGTACATCCGGGACCGGGGCAACGCGCAATTGCGTACCGAAGCCGGAAAGCCCATGAGCGCCGCCGAGCAGGGGCTGTCGGTGGGCGAGCAGTTCGAGGCCTACATCGACTGGCGCGCCGACCATCCGTCCGACGACATCATGACCGAGCTTCTCAACGTCGAATTCGTGGACGAGACCGGCACCACCCGGCGGCTTTCTCGCGAAGAGATCCTGGTCTACCTCAACGTGGTGGCCGGGGCCGGCAACGAAACGACTACACGGCTGATCGGTTGGTCCGGAAAGGTCCTCGCCGAGCACCCCGATCAGCGCCGGGACCTCGTCGAGAACCCGACGCTCATCCCGCAGGCCATCGAGGAATTACTGCGGTACGAGCCGCCGGCGCCGCACGTGTCCCGTTACGTGACCCGCGACGTCTCCGTGCACGACCAAACCGTGCCGGAGGGCAGCGTGATGATGATGCTGATCGGGTCGGCGTGCCGCGACGAGGCCCAGTTCGGGCCCGACGCAAACGAATTCAATCTGCACCGCACGGTCCGCCCGCACCTCACCTTCAGCATGGGAACCCACTTCTGCCTGGGCTCGGCGCTGGCACGTCTGGAAGGCCGCATCGCCCTGGAGGAGATCCTGAAACGATTCCCCGAGTGGGAGGTCGACCTGAGCGGTGCCATTCTCAGTCCGACCTCCACGGTGCGGGGCTGGGAGTGTATGCCGGCGCTGGTGTCGTGATGACCGGCCGAGTCGAGGGCAAGGTCGCTTTCATCAGCGGTGCCGCGCGCGGTCAGGGCCGCAGTCACGCCGTCCGTCTGGCGCAAGAGGGCGCTGACATCATCGCGATCGATGTCTGCGGGCCGATCGACAACCTGGCTTATCCCCACTCGACGCCCGAAGACCTCGCCGAGACCGCGGATCTGGTCAAGAACCTCGATCGTCGCATCGTGACTGCGCAGGTGGACGTCCGCGACTACGACGGGCTGAAGGCCGCTGTGGACAGCGGGGTCGAACAGCTCGGGCGTCTCGACATCATCGTCGCCAACGCGGGCATCGGCACCTTCGGCAACAAGCTGCACAAGATCCGCGAGCAGATCTGGCAGGACATGATCGATGTAAACCTCTCCGGCGTCTGGCACACCGTGAAAGCAGGGGTGCCACATATCCTCGCCGGCGGGCGCGGTGGCTCCATCGTGCTGACCGGTTCGGTCGGATCGCACAAGGCCATGGCATACACCGGCCACTACATCGCTGCCAAACACGGTGTCCTCGGCCTGATGCGGGCGTTCGCCGTCGAGCTCGGCCAGCACAGCATCCGGGTGAACTCGGTACATCCCAGCCAGGTCAACACGCCGATGACCATGAATGACATCACCTTCCGGCTGTTTCGACCGGATCTGGAGAATCCGGGGCCGGAGGATTTCGCGCCGTTCTCGCAGATGACTCACACGATGCCGGTGCCGTGGGTGGAAGCGGTCGACATCAGCAACGCCGTCCTGTTCCTCGCCTCGGACGAATCTCGTTACATCACCGGCGTTTCGCTGCCAGTCGATGCGGGCGCATTGCTCAAATAGGCACTAACCAAGAATCAAATGAAAGAAGAAGCCCATGCCCGAATATGACTACGAAAAGCTGAAGAAGGAAGCCGAGCAGTACATCAAGTTCGAAAAGGACAAGAAGAACCGGATCGCGTACATCACGTTCAATCGCCCGGAAGAACTCAACTCGACCACGCTGGGCATGCGGCAGAACTATGCGGACCTGATCCACAAGTGCAACGTGGACGACGACGTCAAGGTGGTGGTGATCCGCGGCGAGGGACAAGATTTCGGCAGCGGCGGCGACCTGCCCGAGCAGCGTCCGATGCTGGAGAACCCGGGCTTGCCCCTGCATCACGAGCTCGCGATCAACGACGACGACGTCAAGTACCCACCGGGTGGTTCGTACCGCTACCTGTCCACCGTCACGGACTTCTATGCCAAGGCCCGCGCCGGAAACCGTCCGTTGCAGGAGCTTCGGAAGATCAGCATCATCGAGGCCAAGGGCTACTGCTACGGGTGGCACTTCTATCAGGCCGGCGACGCCGACCTGGTGATCGCTAGCGACGATGCCCTGTTCGGGCACCCGGCCTTCCGATACGTGGGCTGGGGACCGCGCCTGTGGTGGTGGGCCGAGACGATGGGCTTGCGTAAGTTCTCCGAGATGCTGTTCACCGGAAGGCCGTTCAGCGCGAAGGAAATGTACGACTGCGGCTTCGTCAACAGTGTGGTGCCCCGCGACAAGCTGGAGG
>NZ_LZMB01000104.1 GCF_001673555.1 Mycobacterium sp. 1165178.9
AATCGGTTGCGCACAGCTACATAGGTTAGGCTACATTTACTAACCGTGACCGAGGTCAGCGTCGAGACAAGTTCCGCCGGCTCTGAGTCGCCGTCGATTCCGCTCCCCCTACATATCGATCCGGCCGACCTGGCGGCCGCGCTGGTCGCGGAACTGTCCGAGCACGTCGGGGAAGAGTATCTGCTCTACGAACGCGGTGGTGAATGGGTGCTGGCCACCGGCGTACGCGCGATGATCGAGCTGGACAGCGACGAGCTGCGAGTGAGCCGCGACGGCGTGACCCGAAGCCAGCAATGGTCGGGCAGGCCCGGGCCGGTCCTCGGTGAAGCCATCGATCGGCTGTTGCTGGAGACCGACCAGCTCTTCGGCTGGATCGCCTTCGAATTCGGCGTGTACCGCTACGGGCTGCAGCAGCACCTGGCACCGGGAACCCCACTGGCCCGGGTGTTTTGGCCGCATGGCCGCATCGTGGTGACCCGCGAGGAGGTCCGGCTGTTCGGTACGTCGGCGGCCCACCGGGACGAAGTCCTGGGCGTACTGGGCGCCGGCGTGCCCGACGTGCGCGGCGCCTCGGCGGTCGACGTGGTCGCCGACCCGTCCGCCTATCGCGATCGCGTGGCATCGGCCGTCCGCGAGATCGCCGCGGGGCGCTACCACAAGGTGATCCTTTCCCGGTCTCTGGAAGTGCCTTTCGCGCTTGATTTCCCGTCCACCTACCGCCTGGCCCGTCGGCATAACACCCCGGTGAGGTCGTTCCTGCTGCGGCTGGGTGGTATTCGTGCTGTGGGCTATAGCCCCGAACTGGTCGCGGCGGTCCATCGCGACGGCCTCGTGGTGACCGAACCGCTGGCGGGCACCCGTGCACTCGGCCATGGCGAGGCCCGTGACCGCCAGGCTCGCGACGACCTGGAGTCGAATTCCAAGGAGATTGTCGAGCACGCTATTTCGGTGCGGAGTTCGCTGCAGGAAATGGCCGAGATCGCCGAGCCGGGCACCGCCGCCGTCACCGATTTCATGACCGTGCGGGAGCGGGGAAGCGTGCAGCACCTCGGCTCCACGGTCAGCGGCCGGTTGGGGACGGGAAATGACCGGATGGATGCCCTCGAAGCGCTCTTCCCGGCGGTCACCGCGTCGGGAATTCCGAAAGCGAATGGCGTTGAAGCGATCTTGCGCCTCGACGAGGGAACTCGTGGGCTGTATTCGGGCGCGGTCGTGATGGTTTCAGCCGATGGCGGGCTTGACGCGGCGCTGACGCTGCGGGCCGCGTACGAATGTGACGGTAAGACATGGCTGCGGGCCGGTGCGGGCATCATCGAAGGGTCCACACCCGACCGCGAATTCGAAGAAACCTGCGAAAAGCTGTCCACGCTCGCGCCGTATCTGATTGCGCGCCAATAGCTTTTGCCGGAGCGAACGGACACAGGATTAGGCGGAAGAGCTCGATTCGAGATAGTCGGCCAAGATGCGGCCAACGAGCGATTCGATACTGGATTCGATCGACGAGGCGAGCGTGGCGGTGACGGTCGCCACCGCTTGAGTCCGGAAGCGCACCAGCATGGTGATCAGCTCGGCGATTTCGGCGTCGGCCGGCAGTGGTTCGCCGGGCTTGATGCGATCCAGCACGTGTTCGGCTCCCGCACGCACCAGCATGTCGCTGATCTTGTCGATCTCGGGAACGATCTGCTCGTGGAGGTCGATGAGCTTGTCGAATTTGACGCCATAGCCGCGGATTTCGTTGAAGGCTTCGATGAGCTTGGGGCGGGTGACGGTGGCTTGTGTTCCATCGATCCGGATCACCTGCAGCGCCACCAGGCGCTCGAACGCGTCGGCGTCGTCCACCAGCCGCTGGGCGTCGGCCAGCGCCATCGTTTCCGGCTTTTCGGTGGTCCAGGTGCCGACGATGGCGGTTTCGAGGCCCAGCACGTCGCCGAGATTCTTGCCTTCCTCCCACGCGCTGAGCATTTCTCGCACGTGCGCGATGTTGTACCCGCGGTCGAGCATCGAGGTGATGAGCCGCAGCCGGGTCAAGTGAGTGTCGTTGAACAGCGCGATTCGGCCCACCCGCAGTGGAGGCGGCAGTAGTCCGCGATCGCGGTAGACGCGGATGTTGCGGGTGGTGGTACCGGCCAGCCGGGCCAGGTCGTCGATCCGGTATTCGCCGGAGTTCGCCGTGCCGTCCGGCTGCCGGGCGGCCGCATCAAAAAGCTGTGACACCGCCCCCTCGATGAGTTGGCGGTACTCCCGCGACTGGCGCCGAACGCGTTTGGGTGCGCGCCGCACGTTGTGCAGCACGCTGGCGATGGTGCCGGGTTCGGGCCGCGTGGCGCGTTCGGTTGCCATGTCAGTGCGGCATTTCAGGCCGACGCGGTGGCCTGTGCCTTGGCGTGACGTGCCACCGCCTGATAGTCCTCGTACCGGAAATCCCTCATCTGGCGAAGATACTGCGTGGCGAAACCGGGGTACATCGACCCGTTGAAACCGTCCTTGGTGAGGTACCAACTGCGGCAACCCGACATCCAGGTCGTCTTGGTGAGCCGGCGTTGTAGGCCCTCGTTGTGGTGGCGCTGGACCTCTTCGCGCACATCGAGGTATCGCAGGTCGTTGTCGAGCACGGCGGTGATCCCGCGCACCGCGTAATCCAGTTGGCCTTCGATGTAAACCAGCAGGGAATTGTGTCCGGGACCGGAGTTGGGGCCGGTCATGACGAACAGGTTGGGATAGCCGTGCACGTTGATGCTCTTGTAAGCCTGCGCGCCATCGGCCCATTCGGCGGCCAGCGACCGGCCACCGAGTCCGGTGACTCCGAAGGGCGGGCCGGTCAGGTGCACGTCGTAACCGGTGGCGAACACGATGCAATCGAGGTGGTGTTCGATGCCGTCGCTGGTGCGGATGCCGACCGGGCTCAACGTGGCGATGGGCCAGTCGATGAGCTTGCAGTTGTCGCGTTGCAGGGCGGGGTAGTAGTCGCTGGAAACCAGCATGCGCTTGCATCCCGGCCGGAAGTCCGGCGTCAGCTGACGTCGCAACCACGGATCTTTCACCTGAGCGCGCAGGTGCGCCCGCCCGAGCCGGGCGACCAGCGATGTCAGTGGTGTGTCCCAGACCAGTGCCGTGGCGCTGGCTTCGTGCCCCCAGTACAGAGCCTGTCGCGCAAGCTGTTGGGTGGCAGGGACTTTGGTGAACAAGGATTGCACGGCCGGTGGGGTGGCGACGTCCAACCGTGGCAGCACCCAGCACGGCGTGCGCTGGAACACCTTGACGAACCCGGCCTGCTTGACCAGCTCGGGGATGATCTGGATGGCGCTGGCGCCGGTCCCGATGACCGCGACGCGCTTGCCGGTGAAATCGTAGTCGTGGTCCCATCGTGCGCTGTGGATCTTGTGTCCGCGGTAGCTGTCCAGGCCGCGGATGTCGGGGAAGCTGACGTCGGACAGCGGGCCGGATGCCAGCACGACGGTGCGGGCGCGAAACTTCTTGCGGTTCTTGGTGGTGGCCGTCCAGACGCCGCCGTCCTCGTCGAAGGTCAGGTCCTTGACTTCGTGACCGAACTTGATGCGGCTGCGGATGTCGAACCTGTTCGCCATGTCCTCGAGATGCCGGTAGATCTCTGGGGCGGGCGAATAGGTGCGCGACCACGTCGGGTTCTTGACGAACGAGTATGAGTACAGCAGTGACGGGACGTCGCAGCTCGCGCCCGGATACGTGGTGTCGCGCCAGGTTCCGCCGACGCGGTCGGCGCGTTCCAGCATCACGATGTCGTCGACTCCCGCTTCGGCCAAGCGGATTGCTGCCCCCAGTCCGGTGAAGCCGGCCCCGATGATGAGCGCCGCATGGGCGCGATTGTTCGCCACGGTCAGGCCGCCGGCTCGTGGGTGACTTCTCGGACCCAAGTCGGTACCGACGGCAGCAGCGGCCGCGGATACCGGTCGGAAAGCCACACCATCGAATTGGCCAGCAGGTGGTAGGGGTGGCGGGGATTCGTGATCACTCCGGCGTAGCGCCTCAGGAACCGGTAGGTCGGTACCCGCCTCGAGTGCTCAGCGCGGTCGCCCAGTTCCTTGAATCGCTTCACGGCCTTGTAGAGTCGCTCAGGCTCCATGCCCATGGCGGTGATTTCGTTCCGGATTCTGTTGATCAGCGGTGCGCCCATGACCGCGCCGATAATGAGGCCCGGGGTTGCGTTGCGGCCGATGAAGTCGATCAGCATTCGTCGAATCTTCGCGTGGCCAATCATGTCGAGAACTTCGAAATCGACTACTAGATGCCGTGATTCGTCGTTGTTGATCTTCTCGAACACCCGATGGCACACCGGGTCGTGCACCTCGTCGAGGAGGAATTTCAGCAGCGCGCCGTCCAGCGCGACCTCCAGCATCGGGATGACGGTGCCGAGCAGCGACAGTGGCATGTCGTCAGCCCAGCGGTCCAGCCAGTCGATGGCCAGCCGGATGTTCACGTTGGGCTCGGGAACCTCACCGTCCTCGAGCATGCCCCAGCGCTTCATCAGCGCCAGTTCGGCGTTGGCGTGACGCTGCTCCTCGGCGTGGAAGTAGCGGTAGATCTCGCCGATGGTCGGGGTGGGTGCCTTCTTGGCCAGCGCCGCGAATCCTCGGGCGCCGATGTTTTCGATCCAGCACAGGTCGGCCATGAACGCCTTGAGTTGTGGCCGCTGCTCATCGGTGATCATGTCGGCACCGGGTGCGTCCCAATCGATGTCGGCGAGTGCCCACTGTCGATCCTTGATTTTGGCGAGCATGGCGTCCATGTCGATGGGCATCAAAGCGCTCCTTTGCGTCGAGTGGTCAGGGCAGGTTGATTCGGGACACCAGGCCCGCCGCCCGCGTATATGTTTGGGGGGCCAGGCGTTTGATGTTCCAGCCGATCTTGGCGTCGAACTGTGGCATGCAGTAAAGCTCGCCGCGGTCGTGGGCATCCAAGCAGGTGCGTGCGACCTTCTCCGCGGACAATCCCGTCCAGCGCATCAGCTTTCCGGCCAGTTCGCTGGATTGCTCGCTGATGCGGCCGGACTCGAGGATGTTGGTCTTGACGAAGGTGGGGCACAGCACGGTGACTCGCACCGGCGTGCCGGCCAGTTCGGCGGCGAGGGTCTCCGAAAGTGAGAGCACGCCGGCCTTGCTGACGTTGTAGGCGGCCATGCCGGGCGCCGCGCCGAACGCCGCTGCGGAAGCCACGTTGATGATGCCCCGCGGCGCGCGCGACGGCTCGGCCTCGCGCAGGATCGGGGTGAACACGTGGCAGCCGTGAATGGGACCCCAAAGGTTGATGCCCAAGGTCCACAACCAGTCGTCCAGCGGCGCTTCGCCGATTGCGGCACCGCCCGCGCCGACGCCGGCGTTGTTGATCACCAGAGTAGGCGGCGCCGCGAACCAGGCCTGCGACTGTTCGGCCAGCGCCTGCACCTCCTCGAATCGCGATACGTCGCAACGGATTGCGACCGCCTTAGCGCCGCGTTCAGTGATCGTGTCGGCCGTCCGCTGCGCGGCCGCCTCGTCAATGTCACTGCACACCACCGCGCCGCCGCGCTTGCCCAATTCGACGGCGAAGGCGGCGCCGATACCGCTGCCTGCGCCGGTCACCACCGCCGAGGCGCCGCGGCTGGTTTTCGACCGATCGAGCAATCTGTCCAGGGGGCCGAACATGGTCAGTGGACCTCCTCGGTGACGGCGCGCGCGTCCTGCAGGGCGTGAGCGATGAATCGCGCGACGTAGGCCATGGCCTTGGCGGCCTCGGGTGTCATGCGTGGCAGGGCTTGGAAGACGTGCACCTGGTGGGGCCAGATCTGCAGTTCGCATCTACCACCGGCGGTCCGGATGTCGGCGGCGAGCTGGCGCGCGTCCTCCTGCAGCATCTCGGCACCACCGGCCTGGATCAGGGTGGGGGGAAGCGCGGGACCTCCGGCGACGTTGAGTGTCAGCCGTTGGTGGGTGAGGTCGACGCCGCCGTGGTAGAGGCCGACCAGGCGGACCGCGCTCGCAGCGCGGGTGGCGGGATCGGGGCGAATCCGTTCGCGCGCGAGCGACAGCTCGAACGTGAGGTCGTATAGGGGAGAGAGCAATACCATTGCGGCGGGGGGACTAGTGGCGACCTCGGGCTGCAGCAGCAAGTCGACGGAGAGGTGACCGCCCGCCGAATCTCCGGCGATGACAATCTGTTTCGGCGGCACGCCGTTGGTGTCGACCAGCCAGTCCCAGCCCGCGCGGACGTCGTCGGCCGCGGTGGGGAAGCGATGCTTTGGGGCGAGTCGGTAATCGATGCAGAACACCGGAAGGCCGGTCAGCGCGGAAAGCCAGGATGTCAACCGGCGGTGGGTCTTTGGCGAACACACGGCGTATCCGCTGCCGTGGACGTAGTAGATCGCGCCCTGGCTGATTGATGAGAGCTCGGTCTCGCTGGTGGGTGTTCGCGGTCCATAGACCCATTCGCCCTTCACGCGGCGGCCGCCGGGAAGCGTGACGTCTACCGATTCGACACGGGTGCCCGCGAG
>NZ_LZMB01000105.1 GCF_001673555.1 Mycobacterium sp. 1165178.9
GCGAAGCTGGTGGTGTTCCCGGAGGCGACCATGTGCCGGTTCGGGGTGCCGCTGGGCCCGGTCGCGGAGCCGGTCGACGGGCCCTGGGCCGACGGGGTGCGCCGCATCGCGGCCGATTCCCGCATCACCGTCGTCGCCGGGATGTTCACCCCGTCGGGCGACGGGCGGGTGAAGAACACACTGATCGCGGCCGGCCCGCACGATTCGGCCCACTACGACAAGATCCACCTCTACGACGCGTTCGGCTTCACCGAATCGCACACGGTCGCGCCGGGACATGATCCGGTGGTGATCACGGTCGACGGCGTCCGGGTGGGGCTGACCGTCTGCTACGACATCCGCTTCCCAGCGCTCTACACGGAACTGGCCCGCCGCGGCGCCGAGGTGATCGCGGTGTGCGCGTCCTGGGGTGCGGGTCCGGGCAAACTCGACCAGTGGACGCTGCTGGCCCGCGCCCGCGCACTCGATTCGATGAGCTACGTCGTTGCAGCCGGTCAGGCCGACCCCGGTGACACCCGCCCATCCGGTTCGGGGGCACCGACCGGCGTCGGGGGCAGCCTGATCGTCTCGCCACTGGGCGACGTCGTCGCGTCGGCCGGCTCTCACCCGCAGCTACTGGTTGCCGACATCGACGTCGGCAGGGTCGCAGAGGCCCGCGAGAGTATCGCGGTCCTTCGCAACCGCTCGGACTTTACTCAGGTTGATAGGGCAGAATCGGTCGGGTGACGAACCCACAAGGACCACCGAACCCGGACCCGTCGAAGTGGGCCCGTCCCCCCCACCAGGGACCCTTCGGCCAGCCTCCCACGGAGCGGCCGACCGAGCGAATCAGCACCGGCGGCCCGGGTCACGTGCCCCCGCCGCCGGACCGTCTGCTACGACATCCGCTTCCCAGCGCTCTACACGGAACTG
>NZ_LZMB01000106.1 GCF_001673555.1 Mycobacterium sp. 1165178.9
CTGCCCGGCTCAGGGGACCCCAACACCGTCCGGGCCACCGGCCATTCGGCAGCGACGATTCCGACACCTGCGGTGAGCAGACCTGCGCGTAACATGCTGCGCCGATTCACGGGGTCGCCTGAATATTGTCAACCGAGGGTCGTGCCGAGACAGGTATACGCCAAATTATCGTTGCCAATTGGGTAATTCCGACGACGAGCGCGACACCCAGCGGGATGTGTAGGGCAGTAAGACGTAATTCGCCGGCGGCATAATCAGTTACGAGCAGCAGGGTCTGGGCGACACCGGCGAAGAACGCTCCCCGCGGGCCCCCGGCGCGCCATAGCCACGCCAGGATCGCTATCTGCGCCGCCGAAGTGATGGTAATCGCCCTCGCCCCGAGCGCATGCAGCCCCAGCGCGTCGTACTGGCCGGCAAGGAAGTTTCCGGCCAGAATCGCTTGCGCTAGAGCCAGCGCGATCAACACCGCTGTGCTGGTGCGCGCTAACAACAGCGGCATACGTGTGGCCGACCCGGATCTGTCACCCATGTGGGGCCCCGCCTTCAGTCTCGATTCCGCGTTCTGTTGCTTCACTTGTCGTGCGCGCGACGCGCAGCAAGCTTCATGCGGTGTTGGGGTGTAGCGCCTGTGTTCACAGAACCGTCGGGTGGGCCGCGATTGCTACCGCAAGCGCAATGCAGTTCAGTGCGAGTAGAAACCCGCCGAACATCATCTGGCCGGTGATGTCATGGGCGAGCACATGAGTGTAAACAGCGCACACGAAGAATATGACCAGCCCGGCGGCGGCCGCGATACCGATAGCTGGAACCCAGAGCCCCACAATAAGCCCCAGCGCGCCCAGTGTCTTCAGAGTGCCGATGGGGAACCGCAACCACGAGACCGGCACTCCCGCGCCCGCCATTCCCGGCAAGATCGGCGCGAAATGAACCAGTGCCGCGATCCCAGAGAACCCATCGAACGCGATCGCGATGAACGTCACGACAAGATATGTAGTGTCCACGGCGTTCTCCTATCGAAACCTGAACGGAAAGCAATGCCGTTGTGACGGCAGGCTTGTGACACATGGCGATGTGTCATCTATCGATTCCGGCTATTGGCACCTGACCAGGTGCGTCGCCCGATTTGGCTTCTTGGCGCACCATGTGCCACAGATTGGGAGTGTGGTGAGTGGTGGACACGATCACCACACGACCAACTGATGTCGCGTCGGTGACTGCGGAGATCAGGTAGTCGGCAAGGTCGATACGCGCGGTAAAGGCGCCGACCGGGTCGGTGGCCCCATGGATGTAATCAGTAGGTTCGGGCAGGTCGAACAATCCCGATGGGCGCACGATTGTCCAATTCAGACCGCTCTGCCGCACGGCCGCTTCCATGCGGCGCATGTCGTCGTAAACCGTCTTACCGATCGTTTTGGAGATAACCGGTTCGACGAGCCGCAGCGACAGCGGCGCATGATGGCGTCGGGTGGGATATACCGAAGTGGAGCTGACGACGAGGAGCCTTCCAACACCCGATGCACGCATCGCGGCGATGATGTTTTGAACGCCTACCGAATAGGTGTCGACCCTGTGGCGCGTAAAAGGCACGCCGAGAATCGAGATTACAGCGTCGGCGCCTGCCACAGCTTCGGCGACAGCAGCGGCGTTGTGCACATCGGTACCTGCGAGTTTCAAACGCGCGTGCGCAATGGGGAATTCGCTCGGCCGTCGCGTCACGGCGATCACCGAATGTCCGGCATCCAATGCCCGCGCAGTCGCGAGCCTGCCGGTGGGCCCATTGGCCCCAAAGATCACGGACTTCGTCACGCGTCCGATAATAATCACTTATTGTGATCATCACAAGTCATGACAATCATGAAGCGGTGTTAGTCGCGCGTATGCGATCTGCGGAGTGTTCCGACGGCGTTGTAGCGATGGGGGCGTCAGAAAGCGGCGGTGTGCGACCACAGCGCACCGCAGTCAGGCTGCGCCAAAATGGACAGCCGGTAGCTATGCCATCGCCGATGCGGCCATCAGCCCAATTTCGGATGGACTCCTGGAATTAGGCCGGCTCCTGCGGCGACCCGCTGCAGAAGGGTGCGCAACATGGCTCGTTCTTTCGAAGATAGCGGTGCGGCGATTTCGTCTTCGAGTTCACGTGCCTGATCGTGCAACTTGGGCAGTAGGCGTCGTGCTTTGGCGGTCAAGGTCACGGCGACCGCACGCCTGTCGTCGGGGTGCGGCAACCGCTTAGCCAGCCCTTCGTGTTCGAGGCCGTCGATTACAGCCACCATTGCATTGCGATGAATCCCTAGGCGCTCGGAAAGCTGCCGCTGCGACTGACCGTCCGAACTAGCTAAGGCCACCAATACCGCGTATGTGCGAGGGTCGGTTCCGATAGGGGACAGCCGGCGCTGGAAGTCGCTGCTCACATGAGAGCCCAGTTGCGCCAGAAGGAATGGGATTCGCTGGTCGAGTTGAGCGATGCCGGAGCGGTCTTCACTCATCAGCAAAGGCTAACATCAATGTAGTTCCTTCGGGGTGAATCTCACGACGCCACGTCCCCAGGCATTTGCTTCCGGGCGGCAATGGTTTTCGCATAGGCCGAGTGTCAGATTATCACATTAGGTGACAATCTCCATACGCGAAATGACCACAGGTCAGGTCCGTCGCGGTATGACACGCGATGGGAGAACCTACATCCGGCGGTGCCGCGTCACGGGGTATGGAGAGGTCGGCCGCATTCCGTTTCCGGGAACAATGGCAGGACATGCCGCGCCAAGGTGCGCATCTGATCGCGCAGTTCGTCGACGGTGTTGCCGACAAATAATAGAGCGGTGAAGTGGTCAAGGCCCGCCGACCGGTACGCATCAACCTTATCGATGACCTGATCGATCGATCCGACCAGATTCATCTCCAGATAACCTTCGATGTCGATCCCCCGGGTCATGGTCGACCGCAACGACTTTCGGAAGAGATCAAATGAGGAGTTGAAAAACCTCTCTCGCGCCTCCTCCTCAGTGTTGCCGATACATACCACCGACTGCAGCGCCGTAGTGATCGTGTTGGGATCGCGGCCGGCGGATCGCGCGAAGCGAGCGATGTCGGCGCGGCCCTCAGCGACCTTGGCGGGTCCGATCTTCGCCGGAAGCCACCCCTGGCACAGCTCCGCTGCTCGGCGCAACGATCCTTCGACATTGCCACCGGAAAAGATCGGCAACGGGTTTTGCATTGGTTTGGGATAACTCTCGACGCCTTCGAAGTGCACGTACTTTCCCCGGTAGCTGACGCGTGGCTGTTCCCACAGATCACGTATCGATTCGATGATCTCGCGGGTGAGATCGGCACGATTGGCGCCAGCGGCATCGGGGCGCACCGCCTCGAATTCATCGCGGTAACCGCCGACCGCGACTCCCAAAGTCACTCGGCCGTGGCTCAGTTGGTCGAGCGTGGCCACTTGCTTGGCCAGCAGAACCGGTTCTCGCATAGGGAGCACCATGATTCCAGTCGTCAGACGCAGCGTCGAAGTTCTGGCCGCGATATTGGCCAGCATGAGCAACGGTTCGAAGTAGTCCGGTGGTCTTGGCCATGCCTTGCGAACGAACGCCATTGTGCTCAGATGGTCGTTGCCACCAGCGTCGTAATAGCCGAGTTGTTCGGCTTCTAGTGCGATGTCGACGACATCATCGGCGGTGGCAAACGGCACCGGATGCATCATGCCGGCGGTACAGGTGGGCAGTTCTACACCGAACTTCATGATCTCTTCCACGAAGGGACAACAGGAATGCCTACAATTGTAGGCCAACGGTTGTTGGCGGATCAAGCCTTTGGCCCTTGCGTTCGATGAAGGGTCACCCCCGCGTGCGCCGAGACGTCTGCGACTTCGCCCTTTTCGCTCGGCCACCTGCCACCGGCGCGTCGAGATCGCCGGTGAGATAGTGCTGAAGCACGGGCCCCAGCGTGTCAGCCAGCGTCTCACCATCCAATTCGGTCACCGCTGGCAACTCGAGGACGTAGCGGCAATAGGCCACACCGAGCACCTGCGAGCTCACCATCGCGGCGCGCCGACGTGCCTGAGCGCCCCGGCCGGCCAAGTCCTGCACGAACTTCAGCAGCTGCCGTTCGAAGATCAATCGGAATTGCTCTGCCGCGGCGCTGTTCGTCCCCGCGGAACGTAGCAGCAAGGTGATGAACTCATCAGACAGCGCACCTTCCCACCGGGCGATGACATGGTGGGCAAGAAGATTCCCAATCTGCTCCGGCGGCAGTGCTGCAGGGTCCGGCAGGTGCAGATCGACGTCCACCGCCGCTGCAAACAACCCTTCCTTGTTCCCGTAGTAACGCATGACCATCGACGGGTCGATGCCGGCCGCGGCCGCCACAGCGCGAATCGTCGTAGCCTCGTAGCCACGACTGGCCAGCATTTGCCGTGCGGCGGTGAGGATCGCGTTCCTGCTCTTTTCGGATCGCTGAGTGAATGCCATGTGAACAACTGTAGGCCAACATCGTTGGCATCGGGCGATCAGCGGGCGCGAGTGGGCGGGTGACTTCGAATCGGCCCGTCTCGGTGCTTACCTGCCGCCCGATCTCGTCGCTACGTCGTTGCAGACGCCAAAATTTCACTCAACGCACTAAAGGCGCGCCACGCCTTGGCAATGCCGAATTCGGCTACTTGCAAGATGACGGCACGGATCTGCTCTTCGGCGGCGCCGTTATTCAGCGCGAGACCGACGTGCAGCCGCAGCGACTCGTCGAGGGTGCTGTTGAGCACATCGGTCGCGATGGTCGCCAAAGCCCTTTCGCGAACGCTTAGTTCGGGGCGCCCCCAACGCGCCGCGAACTGCTCGATGTAGAAGGCCGCGAAACGGTCGTCGAGATGAGCAATCCGGGCGGCTGCGGTTTCGTCGAGTTCGAAGGGCGGATTCGTTGTCGGCTCCTCAGCAGCGGTCTTTTGGGAACCCTCCATTTCGGCCAACGCCATCAAGGCCTCGGCCGCTGTCGGGTATCCGACATACGGGGCCAAATGGCGGACCGCCTCTCGCAATGCGGCCAAACTAACTCCCTGCGACAGCGCCATGTGGGCATGGGTCTGTAGCGGAAACCCGAGAGACCGTGAAGACAGGTCCGCAGCGAGAAAAACGAACGCCTTCTCGCGCATCGTCAATTCCGACAGACCCCATGCCTGCTGGCCCACCGCAACGGCCATCTTTGCGAAATCCGCATCGAGCTCGGCGATCGCGTCCTGGTTGGTGAGTTTCATCGTGCGACTCCTGTTGCTGGTTGGGCGGCCACACCGAATTTCTTCGGCAAGCCGAACAGACGAACGCGCATCGCGTCGAAAAGTCGGTCGGGGGCCCAGCCGGCCAAGAAAGCCAGCAGCCGACCATCCTTGCCGACCACGTACCGGGTCCGTGGACGTTTTGCCCGTAATGCGCGCAACACTGCCCTGGCGACGACGTCGGGATCGCTGCCCGACTTTTCGCGCTCCAAAGCACGACTCGTCATCGTTTGGTAGGTATCGCCATACAGTTCGACATGGGCCCAGTCCATCTCGGACATCACCCTCTCAGCGTCGTCCTTGACCTTTTCAACCGCGTCAGTGTGGATAGACGCCGGCTCGATAAGGACTACGTGAATTCCCCATGGGCGCAGCTCCATCCGCAATGATTCGGTGATCGAGGCTAACGCCCACTTTGATGACGCCAAGGGCGCCCCGAAGGGCAAGCTGAGTCGATCGCCGATCGAACCGATGTTGACAATCCGTCCTGCGCCTGCACGGAGCAAAGGGAGAAAGGCCTGAGTGACTGCGACTTGCCCGAAGACATTCACTTCGTAGATGCGGCGTAGATCCTCCAGCGGGATTGCTTCCATCGGCCAGGTCATTCCGATTCCGGCGTTGTTGACCAACGCCGCGATCCCGTCGTCGCCAACCGCACCGGC
>NZ_LZMB01000107.1 GCF_001673555.1 Mycobacterium sp. 1165178.9
TAGGCCTTTTTCGATCTTGGTGAGGTCCGCGGCGACGTGGGGATTGTCCACCGGAAGCAGGCCCAGGTGCGCCGCCCGCAAGATGTCTTTGGCCTTCCGGTGTGTCACAGTCCCGGATTTCAGCTTTTTGATCACCTTCTTCACGGTCTGCCCGCCCGCAAGCATGGTGAGGTAGTCCGCCGCCGCCGGAAAGTCATGAGACTCAGGCTTTTCCAGCCATTTCACGCTGAGCATCGCGTTGCTCCCTTCGCCGGCTCCGACATCGACGCAGCCTACCGGTTCGGCCCGGCGAAATTTGGGATCGGTAGCAACCGGAGCGTTCTGTACTTGCGCCAGGACGACGCCATTGGGGCGGCGCACCGAAGGAAGGAACCACAAGTGAAACGTCTTCTCGCAGCTGCGATTGGGACCCTGGGCTGCGCCGCGGCTTCAGTGGCCCTGGTGGGGTGCTCGGGCGGCGGCCACACCGCATCGCCCGCGTCGAGCACGGCGCCCAGCGTCGCCACCGGCACCAACGCTCAGGTCAAGGTGGGCGGTACCGACCTGGCCGGCGTAAACCCCGCGTCGGTGACCTGTGTGCGGACCGGCGGCAGGATCAACATCGGCAGCGGATCCACGGGCGGCGCCCAGCAGGCGCTGGCCGTCGTGATGACCGACGAGGCCACCCCGAAGGTCCAGTCGCTGGCCCTCGTTGTCGACGGCAACGCCCTGGCGGTCAGCGACAACATGGGCGCGAAGGTGGGTTCGGCCAACGTCGCGGTCGATGGCAAGACCTACACCATCACCGGTCAGGCGCAGGGTGCCGACATGAAGAACCCGATGGCGGGAATGATCACCAAGGACTTCAACATCAAGGTGTCCTGCGGCTGATCGGTTGCGGCCCTCGAGCGGCGGACGTGCCTCACTCACGCGTCCGCCGCTCGCGGTTTGCCCACCGGACACCGCCCCCGGACTTATGATGCAGCCGTGTCGATCCCGGATGAATTGGATAAGGCGCGACGCATGGCGTTCGCCGCCGATGAGATCGGGGCACGCGATCTGCTGCTCTCGCTGATTCCGCAAATCGAGCGGGAGGACCGAGACGACCTCATGCTGGAAGCCCTTGCGCAGCTTGGCGAGATCTATCTCGCACGCGGGGCCTACGACGGGGTCCGCGAATCCATTCGCCGCATCCGGGACTGCGTGGCGATCTACGCCGGCATCGTCGCCGGATCGGCCGTCGAACCGCTGCAGCTGTCCGACGCCGAGATCACGCGGACGATCCGGCGGTACTCGCGGCGCGCCCAGTTCCTGCAGGCGGGTCTGGCCGCGGCACTGGGTGACCACGAAGGCGCGGCGACCGAGCTGGCGTCCTTGTGCGACAACGACTCCGGTTCCGGACCCGGGGACCTCGCCGACGAACACCGGTACCTGTGCACCCAGGCGTACGTCCTGTGCGCCACCGCGCTGTGTGACGACGACCTGCATGTCCGATCAGTTCCATTGTGGGAAGAGGTTCTTGACGGCCTTGAGCACGCTAACAGCGGCGGTGAGCGTGCCGACTACCTGTGGATCAGCGCGGCGACCGGGTACGGCAGGTTCTGCGTGGAAACCGGTCGATTGCCAGAAGCCGAGCCGTGGCTGCGCCGAGCCGAAGCGCGCGCGCAAACCAATGGGTGGGAACTAGCCACGGCCAGAGCGCAATTGGAGCGCGCCACGGCGCGCTGGGCGGTAAACGACCATGCCGGCACCGAAGAACTGGTGGGCCAGGCCTATCCCGTCATCGCCCGTTATGACCGGGCCCACGACGTCGCCCGGTGCTGGCTGTACATGGGGCTCGCCCGGCTGGGAGCCGGTGCACTGGAGGCCGCCGACGAATGCTGGGAACACGCCGAACGGCACTGGCGGGAACTGGGAAAGCCACTGCATCTGCACCGTATCCTGTTGCAGCGCAGCTGGATCGCCATCTTCTGGAGCCGCTTCTCGGACGCGGTCGAGCTGATCACGCAGGCCCGGGAGCTGCTGGACTCCTCGCCGCGCAGCAGCTGGCTGCAGTACGCCCAACTCGACAATCATCTCGGCACGGTCTGGCGCGCGGATGCATTGGCGGACCTCGGTTTCGACAGCTCGGGCGATCCCGACGAGACGCTGGAGGAAACCGAGGCACGCCAGGCCGAGGGGCTCGGCGTCCTGCGCGGGGAGGTCGGCACACCGGAGTACTGGCGCGGAATGGCCAAACTCGAGCAGGCCGCCGAGCTCAAGGTGCCGGCCGCCTTGGCGGTCGACTCGGTGCGGTATTCGATCGCCGACGCCGACGCGAGGTCTCGCTGGGCCACCGGTATTTCGGCGCCCATCCTGGCCGGCGCCTTCGCCGTGGCCTGGGAGTGGGAGAACACCGCGCTGATCAGTGAGCTCGTCGAATACCACAGTGCACGAGGGACTTTCGAGGGACTGCAACGACCGCGAATCGGCGACTGGGCCTCGACGGCAATCGCGTCGGTGCCCCTCGACTCCGAAGCGGAGCCGGCCGCGCTGGCCGCCGCAGGCCCATCCGTAGCGGGCGGCGCGTCGCTGACCAGGCTGGGACCGTTGCCGCCCTTGCAGATGCAACCCGGGGCGGCGCCGATCCTGGCTCACTATCGCGCCCTGGCATTGCAGCGCTACGGGCGCGACGTCACCGCGGCCGAGCCTGCCTGGTCCACGTGGCCATGAGTGAGCCGGGCCGGCTGAGGCTGGTGCTGCGATACGCCGACCTTGGGATCGCGACCTACGCCAGCCTGCAGATCGTCGGGCAGCCGTCGAGAACCGTCACGTGGGTATTGGAAGAGCCGCTGCTGCTGGCCGCGCTGCAGGAGCTCGCCGCTGCCCTGCCCGAGCCACACGGAACCGAAACCCGGCGCGACGCCATCGAGCGCGCACTGACAAGCGGACCATTCGCCAAGCCGGACACCGAACTCACGGTCGCCTACATCCTCGGCGTGTTGCTGATCGGCACGCCGGGGTGGCAGCTGTTGGCCGAATGCATGACCTCGCCCAGGGCGGTGCTGTTCGTCTCGCCCAGCGCACGGCTGGCCCGGGTGCCCTGGGGCCTTTTGGCGATTCCGAAATCGGGCCCCAGCAAAGAGGAACTGGTGCGTGCGCGCCAGGACGCGATCACCGCCAGCGGCCGCGCTGCCGCCCAGATCCCTTGGCAGCTCGACAACATCGATCAGTTGACCGACGGACATCGGCTGATGGAGTTGGTTGACGTGCTGATGGCGGTGCCGCCCAACATCGTGCACTCGCCGCGCACGCCGGCCGGGTGGGACGCCCGGCGCGACGAGCCACCGCTGCTGATTCTCGACCCTCGGGTGCCGGGACAACGGCCTGACTCCGCGCTCGGATCGGTGCTGGGCAGGCCCGCACCACACACGCCTGTGGCGCGACACTTCGCCGAACTCATCGAACGGCGACCCACCCTGCCGCATGCCGACACCGTGGTCGACCTGTTTCGCCGCCAAGACGCCGATCGCGCGTGGCTGGCCGGGCTGCTGGCGCAAACCCCTTGCCGGCTGCTCTATGTCGGTCACGCAAGTTCGGCGGACAACCAACACGACGAGGGGACTCGGGCGGACCGGGCGGCCCTTCACCTGGCCGACACCGCGGCTATTCCCGGCGATGCCAACGCAATCGGCGATCACCGCCCGCTGACCGCCTCGGATCTGATGGCCCTTCGATTGCCGATGCCGCCCCGCGTGGCGCTGCTGGCGTGCGGATCGGGGGGTGACTATCAATTCGACGAGGCGACCGGGTTGGTGGCGGCAATGATCCTCAACGGCGCGCAGTTGGTGACCGCCACCTTGTGGTCGCTGCCGACTACGGCCGCGTATCGGCGATTCACCGAGTCGTCCGATGCGCCGGGCTCCGCGCCGGCCGACCCGATGGCCGACCTGGTGGTCGCGGTGGACACTTCGCACGATTCCGCGAAAGAGGCGGGATGCGCGGTGAATCGCTGGCAGCGCGAACAGATGCGGCGCTGGCGTGACGGGGATGTCGGCGCCAGCCCCCTGTACTGGGCCGCCCTGGTCACGTTCGCAGTTGACGGCGCCCGTTAGCACTCACAGCGAGGCCACCCAGGCCGCGTGCACGGCCAGCACGTCGTCGGGCAGCGAAAGCTCCTCGCGTGCCGTCGGATCGAAGGCCACCAGCACGAGCAGGCCCGGCCGCAGCACGGATAGGTCGAGACCGCCGTCGCATCGCGCCAGCTTGCCGATGAACGTCTCCCCGGAGACCGCCACCACCTCGATGAAGGCCTGACGTTTGACCTTGCGCACGGTGCCGACCCCGACGGTACGGTTTCCGGCGTCCCGGTGGCGGCGGGACCTGAGCCATTCGCCCGACAGCTTGTTCATGCGATCAGGGTGCCGCCGCACGCCGGCTACCGAACCCAAGTTCATGGCTGCCGCAAACTTTGCGATGGCCCTATTCTGTGCTGATGAGCGCCGAACCGCAGGTAGCGATCGCCGTGGGAGGTGGAGCGGTGGGCCATCCGCGGCGGTTGGTGATCGAGGCGGCGTGGCGGGCCACCGGGCCGGGCGTGGAGGTGTTCAGCGCTGACGACGGGGGCCCGCTGAGCCGGACCGTCAAGCGCATCATCGACCCGTTGGTGCTGCGCCTGCGGTCCAACCCGGCGTATTCGGCCCCGGTCGTGACGCGCGAGACGGCGGCTGCGATGCACGATCTCATCGTCGGCAGCGGCGCCGAATTGCGCTCGGCCGCAGCCTGGTTCGAGGCACTGAAATTGGAGCGCCGCCGGCAGCGGATTCGCACCGGGAACGCCCAGGAACTGTACTTCCCGGTCTGCTTCGAGCTCGCCGTCACGAAAGGCCCACCCACACCGCAGGATTACGAGACGGCGGCGGCGGTGCTCGGCGACATCCACCGGGATCGCGATCGCACGGCGATCGAGGTCCTGAACCGATACGTGGCGGACACCGAGGTCGTTGCCACGCTGGCCAAGCAGCTCGAGCGCAGTTGGCGCGACGTGCGGGCGGGCGAGGCCGTCATCGATTCGTTCCGGGCCGAGCTTGACACGGTGTTGGGGGCCGCCGGTAGCCACGGCGCCGCGGCGGCGCGTCAGCGTGTCTGGTCGGCGATGATCGCCGATCTCACCCCCTACAACATGGGCGCGCTGGCCCGCACCGACACCACTCGGCTGCCATGGTCGATCGTCGAGCTGGGTCTGAGTTCGATTGCACCGCAGCGTCCTCCAGCGATTTCCCAAAGCGCAGATGGCGATCGTCCGCTGGACCGCAGCGTCGTGGACCGAGTGCGCGCGACTCTGCGGCGCGCCTTGGATCGCGACGCTTTGCCCGAAATCCCATTGCTGTGCGACGAGGAAGTCGACCGCGCCTGTGCGCCGTGGGGGCTGCTGGCCGAAGACAAACAGGCCACGTTGGTGGCCGGCATCGAGGTCGCGGTGCAGCTGGCTCCGCTGGACCCGTCCGCTTCCTGCCGCTACGACTTGGCGACCCAGATCCAGGCGCGGCTTCGCAAGGAGGCCTACGTGTTACATGCCCGGCGCTATCTGGCCGAGAACGGACCGATTCATCCGCGCCAGCAACAGGTGGTCGACGACCTGGCCGCCTACGCCCAGCCGTACCTGAGCCGGCTGTGGGCCCGGCTGCACGGGCGCGACGTCTGGCAGGAACCCTGTGCCGACGTCGACGACGTGCGCGCATTGCTCGACGGGGTGGCGCGCTCGGTGAGCCTCGATCACCGGCAACGGATCAAAGCGATGCTCGAATTGCAGGTGGCCGGATGAGACTGGTTGCTGATTCCGGGCTTTGGAGCACCGGTCCCGTCGACGCCGCGGCCGTCGCGACGCCACTGGTCGCGCTGCTCGAACTCAGCGGCGCGGTGCTCTCCTGGACGATGGACGAGCCCGATGATGCGGCGCCGCACATCACATTCACCGATGTGTCGCGCGCGGACTGGTTGTGGCGGATCCTTGGCGAGGCCGGACATGTCGCGCTGGTGTCGGCCGTGAACGACGCAACCGGGCCGCCGCACAGCATCGAGCTCACCGGCGTCGACCTGGTGGCGGGCTCGGTTTCGCCGCTGCGCAGGCTGGCCACCGGGCATTGGCTGCGCCGGTGGTGGCCGGCCAGCAGACAGGACGGCATCGTCGGCCTGGACCGCGCGCTGCTCGATGCCGAGGTCGCGTTGCTGACCGCCGGGGCGCAGAGCTTCTTCCCGGACGACACGCTCGACTCGGATGTGGCGCAGCTGCTGGAGCCGCACGCCGCCGCGCTGATAAGCCATGTCCGCAGCGATGATTCACGCATCGTCGACCTGGTACGTGCGGGTGCCGGGCTCGCCGACGAATTCGGCGCGGACGGCGATCAGTGGTCCGAATTGATTGCGGCCATTGATGATACGGGCATGAACCTGACGCTGCCGAGCGATCGCCGCGACGATTACGCGCTGGCCGCCGGTGCCGGCGCGGGTCCGCGCGGCGCGGGCGCGATAGCCAGGGGCGTCACGTCCATCGCCTGGAGCGGGGTTCCCCCCGCGATCTTCGACGCCGGCGAGAACACCGTCGAGTGGAGCGTCGAGGCCAGCGGCAAGGCGGTCGTCGCCGTCGTGCAGGCGGCGGTCATCGGCCCGGACCCGGCGGACGGCATCGCGGTGCGGCTGCGCTCGGCGGCCATCCGCGGCACCGGCACACTGGACGCGACCGGGCGCGCAAGCCTTCCGCTGCAAGTCAACCAACGGCACGCCCTGACGGAGTCGGCGGCGTGGGACCACGATTGGTCGATGACATCGGTGGTCGTCGGCGTTGAAACGCCGGAGGTCCCCGAGACACGGGAGCGGGTACGGCGGTGGGCGCGGGCGCGGCAGAACCTGCCACCGCGAGACGCCTTCCTGGCCGAAATACTGGCTGCAGAATCTGCCTATTAGGCCTACTAAGAACCCCGGTCATTCCCTATGCTGAGCGAGTGCCAAACACCTATCGCGTCGTTCAGTGGAACACCGGAAACGTCGGCAAGAGCTCGCTGAAATCGATCGTCACCAACCCGACCCTGGAATTGGTCGGCTGCTACGCCTGGTCGCCGGAGAAGGCCGGTCGCGACGCCGGCGAACTCGTCGGGATTCCGCCGCTCGGCATCGCGGCCACCAACGACATCGACGAGCTGCTGGCGCTCAAGCCGGACTGTGTGGTCTACAACCCGATGTGGATCAACGTCGACGAACTCGTCCGCATCCTGTCCGCGGGCGTCAACGTGGTGACGACGGCCTCGTTCATCACGGGGCACAATCTCGGCGACGGCCGCGACCGCATCTTGGAGGCCTGCGAGAAGGGCGGTTCCACCATCTTCGGGTCGGGTGTCAGCCCGGGCTTCGCGGAACTGTTGGCCATCGTGTCGGCCATGGTGTGCAACCGGATCGACAAGGTCACCGTCAACGAGGCCGCGGACACCACCTTCTACGACTCGCCGGAGACCGAGAAGCCCGTCGGCTTCGGTCAGCCGATCGACCACCCCGACCTGCCGGCGATGGCCGCGAAGGGCACGGCCATCTTCGGCGAGGCCGTCCGGCTGGTGGGCGACGCGCTCGGAATCGAGCTGGACGAGGTGAAGTGTGTCGCCGAGTTCGCCCAGACCACCGAAGACCTGGTCATGGCTTCCTGGACCATCCCCGCGGGACACGTCGCCGGGACCTACATCAGCTGGCAGGGCATCGTCAACGGCAAGACGCTGATCGACCTCAACGTCCGGTGGAGGAAGGGGCAGACCCTGGAACCCGACTGGAAGATCGAGCAGGACGGCTGGGTCATCCAGGTCGACGGGCAACCGACGGTCACCACCAAGGTCGGCTTCCTGCCGCCGCCGTATTTCGAGGCTACGACTCTCGAGGAGTTCATGGACCTCGGCCACATCATGGTGGCCGTGCCCGCCATCAACGCGATCGCCGCCGTCGTCGCCGCGGCGCCGGGAATCGCCACCTACGCCGACCTTCCGCTGACACTGCCGCGCGGCAACGCGCACCTCGGATAGCCGGGATCAACCCTCGCCCGCCGCCACGGCGTCGCGGACGTTCACCCGTCGCCGAGCGGGTCTGGCGTAGCGGGCGCCCAGCGGCGGCACCTCGAGTGGGCCTTGGTCGCGGACCGTCTCGATGGCATTGCGCAGCGGATGGGCAAGGCCCGCAAAGGATCCCATGTCGAACAGCAGCGGCGTCAGCAGCCGGTTATGGACGAACCCGAAGGAGCTGCCCGTCTCGGGGTCGGCCCAGCCGAGCGTTCCGCCCAGGCCGACGTGACCGAATCCGCGGAGTAAACCGGGAACCGGCGACTCGTGATAGCCCAGGTGAAAAGGCATGGGCACCACCATGTTCGCGTCGGGCCACTTGCGGCGCGCCTGCCCGGCCAGTCCGCGCGCCAGGTCCTCGGACAGAAACTTCTTCCCATCGATGCGGCCGCCGTTGGCCAGCACGCCGAACATCTTGGCGAGCCCACGGCCGGTGACCACGCCGTTGGCGGCGGGGATCTCACCGTCCAGGAACGCGGTGTCGCCCTTGATCAGGGAGATGACGCCGGGGAAGTACATCGCGCCCAACGCACCGGAGAATGGCAGACCGGCCACCCGCGGTGCGATGAAGTTGAACACCGGTGCGCGCAGCCTGCCCTGCGGTATCAGAATCTGGGCCGGCGTCGTCGGTGAGCCTTCCGGCGGGCGGCCCAGATGCAACCCGTCGGTGTTGAGGGGACGCGCCACCTCTTGGCGGATCAGCTCGCGCATGCCCTTGCCGGTCACCGACCTGGCCAGCCCGGACAGCAGCCACCCGTAGGTGAGCGCGTGGTAGGCCTGCACACCGCGCAGGTGGTCGACCGGCGCCGCCGCCAGCCGCTCCTCCATGAGCAGGTGGTCCATCAGCTCCGTCTTGGTGACCCCGCGTAGGTGCGACAACCCGGACCGGTGCCGCAGGACGTCGCGCACCGTGATTTCAGCTTTCCCGTTGGCGCCGAACTCGGGCCAGTATTCGGCGACGGGGGCGTCATAGGACAGCAGGCCACGGTCGGCGAGCCGGTGAATCACCGTCGACGCGACGCCCTTGGTCGCCGAGAACACCATGGCACCGGTGTCCGCGGTCCAGCGTTGGGTGCCGGCCCGGTCCGACCACCCGGTCCAGACGTCCACGACGGGGACCCCTTCGATGTAGACGCTCAGCGCTCCCCCGCCGAACCGGCGACCGGGAAACAGCTGGGAGAACATCCTGATGGCGCGCGCGAAGCGCGGGTCGGCAGCACCGGACACACCGCGCGGCAAGCCAGCGTCGGTCACCAGCAGAGTCGACGGCGTCACCGCGTCGCGACGCCTCGAGCTTTCACGAGCATGAAGCTATCAGTCGTCCGGGGGCTCGGGCTCGATACCGCGTGGTTCTTCGGTGGGTGACTCCCCCAGATACCGCCTCAGCCGCAGCAGCTGATTGACCACCATGCCGATGCCGAGCAGCATCAACACCACCACTACTGCCACCACGATCGCGGTGCTCACCCGTCCATGATGACAGGGCGGGGGTTTCGATAACTCTCGTTGAGGGGTAGCCAACACGCCATGAGCAACGAAGACAAGGTGAAGAACAAGATCGAGGACCTCGGGGGACGGGCCAAGGAAGCCATCGGCAAGGCGACCGGAGACCCTGACACCAGGGACGAGGGCAAGGCGGATCAGGCGAAGTCCAGCCTGAAGGACGCCGGCGAAAAGGTGAAGGACGCCTTCAAAAAGTAATGAGCAATCGCAAGGCCGCCGCGTCGGCGGTCCGGCTGGCCCTGTGGGCGCTGTCGGCCGCGGCGGTGGCGGGCTCGGTCGTGTCGGCCGCACCCGTTCCCGCCGCGGCGGCCGAGCCGTGTCCCGACGTCGAAGTCGTTTTCGCCAGGGGATCCGGCGAAGCGCCCGGCGTCGGCGGGATCGGTCAGCCGTTCATCGACTCATTGCGCTCGCAGGTCGGCGGCCGATCGCTGACCGTGTATCCGGTCAATTACCCTGCCAGCACTGACTTTTCGAGCCCTGACTTCCCGCTGACCGTCATCGACGGTATCAGGGACGCCAGCGCGCACATCGAATCGATGGCGACGAACTGCCCCAACACCAAAGAGGTGCTCGGCGGCTACTCGCAGGGCGCCGCGGTGGCGGGCTACACCACCTCGGCCGCCGTGCCCCCAGGCGTGCCCGCCTCCGCGGTGCCCCCTCCGATGCCGCCGGACGTCGCGAAGCACGTCGCCGCCGTGACGTTGTTCGGCACGCCATCGGGTCAGTTCCTGCGGAAGTACAACGCGCCGCCGCTGACCATCGGGCCGTTGTATCAGCCGAAGACGCTCGAGTTGTGCGCGCAGGGAGACCCGGTCTGCGGCAACGCCGACACCAACGACTTCGCGGCGCACACGTCGTATCCGGTCAACGGCATGACAAACCAAGCTGCCAACTTCGCCTCGAGCCACCTATAGGTTTTGCAGTCTTGCAGAATGAGCCCATGCGGGTTCTGATCACGGGTGGTACCGGTTTTGTCGGCGGGTGGACCGCCAAGGCCCTCTCCGATGCGGGGCACTCCGTGCGGTTCCTGGTCCGCAACCCCGACAAGCTGCAAACCACCGTCGCCAAACTGGGCGTCGATGTGTCGGACTTCGCCGTCGCCGACATCACTGACCGCGTCGCGGTGCGCGAGGCGTTGCGGGGATGCGACGCTGTCGTGCACAGCGCCGCTCTCGTCGCGACCGACCCGCGCCAGACGCCCGAGATGCTCGCCACCAACATGCAGGGCGCCCAGAATGTGCTGGGCCAGTCCGTCGAGCTCGGCCTGGATCCCATCGTTCACGTGTCCAGCTTCACCGCGCTGTTCCATCCGGACCTGGAGACGCTAACGGCGGACCTGCCGGTGGTGGGCGGGGCGGATGGATACGGAACGTCCAAGGCGCAGGTCGAGATCTACGCGCGGGGCTTGCAGGATGCGGGTGCGCCGGTCAACATCACCTATCCCGGCATGGTGCTCGGCCCGCCGGTCGGCGACCAATTCGGCGAGGCGGGCGAGGGTGTGCGCGCGGCCGTGCAGATGCACGCGATCCCCGGGCGCAGCGCCGCGTGGCTGATCGTCGACGTGCGCGATCTGGCCGCGCTTCACGCGGCGTTGCTCGAGCCCGGGCGCGGTCCACGGCGCTACACCGCCGGTGGTCATCGGGTGCCCGCGGCGGACCTCGCGCACCTGATCGGCGAGGTCGCCGGGACGCCGATGGTCGCCGTCCCGATCCCCGACACGGCGCTGCGCGTTGCCGGCGCGGTGCTGGATCGGGCGAACCGTTTCCTGCCCTTCGAAACGCCGTTCACCTGGGCGGGAATGCAGTACTACACGCAGATGCCGGCGTCCGACGATTCGCCGAGTGAACGAGACCTCGGCATCACCTTTCGGGACCCCAAACTGACCGTTGCCGACACGTTCGAGGCAATGCGCGCCGAAGGCGGCTAGCCGCGGCGAGCCTCAGCCGGCGGGCTTGATTTCGACGGCGACGTGCACCTTGTCGATGCCGCCGCGCACGATCGAGTGCGCGTAGAACCAGGGCGCGTGATACCAGTACCGTTTGAGGACGGCGTTGTAGACGCGTCGCGTCTCGGACTTCGGTAGCACCCGGGCTTTCGCTTCGACCTCGTCGCTCTTGGGCTTGCCCAGCGCCCCGCTCTTGGCGATGGTCACCCGGGGAGTGTTGTTGATCCGCTTGGTTTTCCACGAACCGTCGTCGGTGATCACCAACAGCGTGTCGTCGCCGTCGGGCACGCCCCAGATCGGTGTCGGTTTCGGACGCCCATCCTTGGTGAATGTCGTCAACAGCAAGTACTTGGACTGAATAACGTCCTTGAAGCTGGGGGCCACGCGCGTTCCCTATCTCTGAATGGATTGCCCCAACCCTATCCCCGATAGTTAAGAAACTTAAACTTGACTCCTACCGGCGCAGTTCATGACGTTGCGGCCGAAATAGATTGGCTGACCGTGTAACTGTCGATCCCCTCGGTACCGAGTTCGCGGCCGTACCCAATGTTCTTGACCCCGACGAACGGCGCCGCCGGATCCATGACGTAGCCCTCGTTTACGCCGAAGGTGCCCGACCGCACCCTGGCCGCCAATGCCGCGGGGTCGCGCGAGTGGCGCGATACCGTTCGTCGCGTCGAAGACCTCGGGTACACAACGCTTTTCCTCGCAGACCACTACCTGGGGCCCGGGCCCGCGCAACGCGAAGCGCGCACCCCACGCCAAGACCTGGCACCGATCGCCGCGATCGCGAGGCCGTGCTGACGAGGCTGGCGAAGTCGACGGGCATCGCCCCCGACCTGTTACACGACCATCCGAATGTGCTGATCGGTTCGTTGGATCACGTTGTCGAGATGCTGCATTCGCGCCGGGAAACCCAGGGCGTCAACTACGTCACGGTGCAGCAATCCCAGATCGAATCCTTCGCGCCCGTAATCGACCGCCTGCACGGACGCTGAGCCTTGACCCCCGTGACCCGAGGTGCAAGCATGTCAGCTACCCGGTTTGGGCGATCGCTCAAACCAGCGGGCTGACGGTTTCTCGGAAATGAGACGGCTCAATGGCAGAGCGAACCAGATACAGCGAATACCACGATCAGTACGCGAATTACCGGCTCGAGCTCGACCAAGACGGCATCCTGCTCATGCAGTGTCACACCAACGGTGGCAGCCTGGTGTGGGACTGGCGGGCACACGACCAAATGTCGGACGTGTTCGGCGATATCGCGGGTGACCGCGAGATCAAGGTGCTCATCCACGCCGGGACCGGCGAGAACTACAACGCCAACTGGGGACGCCTGCCCAACGGCGATCCAGTCGAAAAGCGCGACTATCTCCTCATGCCGGGGACCCGCGGTTTGCTGAAACTCGACGAAAAAACCTCAAGCAGAATCGCATCCCGGATTCCGGCGCCGCCTTCGTCGAGATGGTCGCCGAACCGGCCGTGTGATAGGACCACACTGTGACGGCATCCGAACGACCTAAGGCGCGTGACTCGACGACGCGCGACATGCTGGTGGCCGCGACGAGTCAGATCATGCTCGAAGAGGGCTACGCCGCTGCCACCTCGCGCCGGGTGGCCGCCAAGGCCGGTGTCAAACCGGCGCTGGTGCATTACTACTTCCCCACGATGGACGACCTGTATCTGGCCGTCTTCCGCCGCGGCGCGGCCGTGTACCTGGAGCGCCAGCAGACGGCGCTGGCGTCGGACCGGCCGTTGCACGCCTTCTGGGATATCCTCATCGAGCCCAAGGACACCCGGCTGCTGCTGGAATTCATGGGACTTGCCAACCACCGCAAGGAGATTCGAGCCGAGATCGCCGCGTGGTCCGACCGGTGGCGCGAGCAGCAGATCACCGCGCTGAACTTCATCATCCGCGAACACGACATCGACACCGACGAGTTCCCGCCCGCGGCCATCGCGGTCTTCATCGCCTCGATCGGCCGCACCCTGATCCTGGAAGAAGGGCTGGGCTCCTCGGGTGGCCACGAAGCCGCCATCGCCTTGGTCAACCGGCTGCTGGACCGGTTCGAGATGCCCCAACCCAAAGCGCGCCGGGACCGCGGCGCGAAGTAGGAGGCCCGCGATGGCGCTGCCCGCTTTGGTTCTTGTGCACGGCGGCGGGCTCGCGGCCGATTCCTGGGAACTCACCATCGATGAGATCCACCGGTTGGCACCGGAGTTGACCGTGGTTGCCCTCGACATGCCGGGACGAAGGAACAAACCGGGAGACCTGAGGAAGATGACCATCGCCGACTTCGTCGACTCGCTGGTCGGCGACATCGAAACCACCGGCTTGAAAGAGATCGTCATCGCTGGTCACTCGATGGGGGCTATGCCGCTGCCCGGGGTCGCCGCCAAGCTTGGAGCGGCGCGGGTCCGCGAGATGATCTTCGCTGCCAGCTTCCTTCCACCCGAAGGTACGTCGATCGTGGACAGCTCACCGTGGCAAATCGCGACCATCGCCCGGTACAGGGCGAAAACAAACGTGCCGACGCCAACGCCGAAGTGGTATGCGCGATTCGTGTTCCTGAACGGGGTTCCTTCGCATCGCCGCCGATTCATGACCGGCAAGCTCTATGCCGAGTCACTGCGCATTCTCACAGAGAAGGTATCTCGACGGGGGATGCCCGACGACATTCCCCGCACCTGGATCCTGACTCGGCGGGATCGCGCCCTCGCCCCGAAGCTGCAGCGTAAATACATTGACGCGCTCGGTGGTGTACAGACAATCATCGAGATCGACACCTGTCACATGGTGATGGTCAGCGAGCCCGAACGGTTGGCAGAGATCCTCGTCGGGCGCTGCCGGCTCTACGCGTAGCCCTCAGGGCAACACGACCGGCAGCCGCTCCCAGCCGCGCACGGTCGACGTCGACGCCAATTGCGCGGTGTCGTAATCGATGTCCCATTCGGGCCACCGGTTGAGGATCTCATCGAGCGCGACGCGGCCCTCGAGGCGAGCCAGGTTGGCGCCCAGGCAGTAGTGCACACCTTTTCCAAACGTGATGTGTGAGATGTTGTCGCGGCGAATGTTGTAGGTGTCCGGATCGGCGTAGCGGCGGTGATCGCGATTGGCGGCGCCGAACAGCAGCAGCATCGCGCTACCGGCCGGGACCGTCGTGCCGTAGCACTCGAAATCCTTTGCCATCCAGCGCGCGACGTGTGGACCGGTGGGTTCGAATCGCAACGTCTCGTCGATGGTACGGGTCAACAGTGACCGGTCCTCGTAGACTTCGCGGCGCTGGTCGGGGTGCTCGGCGAGCACCTTGGCCAGCCAGCCGATCAGGCGGCCGGTGGTCTCGTTGCCCGCGCCGGCGACAACCTGCGTGTAGTGCAACACCTCTTTGCGAGTCAGCTTGCGGTGCACCCCGTTCTCGTCATCGAATTCCACGTTGAGCAGCGTCGTCATCAGGTCATCCGAGGGATTTTTGGAGCGCCAGTCGACGTAGTCGGCATAGATCCGGCCGTCGGCGATGGAATCGGCATTAGCGACCTTCAACGGCGCACCCGGCTTGGTGCGCAGGTTGGCGTCATTGGCGTCGCGCACCGAGATCTGTTCGGATTCCGGGATTCCCAACAGCATGCCGATCACACGCATCGGCATCATGGACGCCAGCTCGGCGATGATGTCGAATCCGCCGGAACCGACCAGCGGATCCAGGCAGCGTATGCAGTATTGCCGAATCTGGTCCTCGAGGGCGGCCATCCGGCGGGGGGTGAACACCCGCGACATCAGGCCGCGCAGCCTGGAGTGCTCCGGCGGGTCCTGAAACATCATGACGCCCCCGGGCATGTCGAATTTCGACTGGACGAGCTCGAGGATGTCGCTTCGCCTGTTGGAGAACGTCTCCCAGTTGGCCAGTCCGTATTCGACGTCGGAATGCCTTGACAGGGCCCAGAAATCGTAGCGCTCGTTGTAATAGATCGGCGCCTCGTCGCGCAGCCGCGCGTAGATCGGGTAGGGGTTGGCATTGATATTGACGTCGTAGGGATCGTAGTAGACGTCGGTGTCATTGGTGACGGTCATCGATGCTTTCCTTACTTCAGGCAGCAGCCGGCATCGACCGGCAGCGCAACGCCTTTGATGTATCGCGCTTCGTCGGAGGCCAGGAACAACACGGCATTGCTGATGTCCTGGGCGGTGACCCACGGGATCGGCGGCGTGTGGAAGGTTTGGCAGATGTCGACGGCGATGATGTCGGCACCCTCCCGCGCGAGCCGGACGGCGTGGCTTCTGCCCTGCCCCCGTGCCGCACCGGTCACGAATGCGACCTTGCCGTCCATGCGGCCCATGGCATCCTCCACCCGACGACTTTGGGCGATCGCCCAAACCTGTGGTGCAGGCCCTGTCTAGCAGCATCGCGACGAGTCCGTCAAGACCGCAGTGCGGCCGACCATGTGCCGTTCATCGTGGGGGCCGCCGAGAGATGATGGTCCGGTGGCGAATGACAAAGCGGCGACCGGGCTTCTGCTGATCGATCCCTACAACGATTTCATTTCTCCGGGCGGGAAAGTGTGGGATCGGTTGCGGGGCGTCATCGAGGGCAATGACTGCGTTACGCATATGCGGCAGGTACTCGACGCCGCCCGCGGCGCGCACCTGCGCGTCTTTTATGCGCTGCACCGTCGCTACAGGCCGGGCGACTATGAGTCCTGGAAATACGTCGCACCCGTGCAACGAGCGGCCTGGTCGCGCAAGACCTTCGAATACGGCAGCTGGGGCGGCGAGATCCGTCCCGGGTTTGAACCGCAACCGGGCGACATCGTCGCGCATGAACATTGGTGTTCGAGCGGCTTCGCCAACACGGATTTGGACCTGCAACTCAAGCGTCACGGCATCGAGCGGGTCATCGTCATGGGTCTGATCGCGCATACCTGCGTCGAGGCGACGGTTCGATTCGCCGCCGAGCTCGGTTATGACGTCACGGTGGTCCGGGATGCCACGGCCGATTACTCGGACACCGAAATGCGCGCCGCCCTCGACGTGAACATGCCCAATTACGCCTCGGCCGTCGTGACCGCCGACGAGGCCGTCGCTGCGATCACCGCTCTTTAAGGCGAGGTCACGGGGCGGTACAACCCCGTGAAGATTTGCGACACGGGTGTGAAGGCTTCGTTAAGACCGAGGCACGACGGCCGCCGGACCTGCACCGTAGGGCTATGACACTCGCCGCCACCCGCGACGGTGCCTCGCGTTGGACCCAGGCGCCGCTGCGTGCCGTGCCCGGCGCCGCATCGGTTCGAGTCACGGCCACCTATGCGGTCATCCTGCTCGTCATCTATCTCATCCTCGCGACGCTCGGTCCGCATGCGCACCAGGTCGCGGTAAGCCGAATGAGCACCAACGTGCACAACCTTGCGCGCGGACATCTGGGCACCTTGATCGGGAGCGCATTCGTCAACGACGGCGGTGACCTGTTCTTATGGCTGCCCGGGCTCGCCTGCCTGCTGGCCTTGGGCGAACTCATGTGGTGCGGCCGGGGATTGCTCCTGACCTTCGCCGTCGGCCATATCGGCGCCACGTTGATCGTCGCGGTCGGGCTGGTCGCCGCGATCGAAACGGGGATGCTGCCGGTCTCGGTCGCCCGTGCCAGTGACGTGGGGATCAGCTACGGCGCGATGTGCGTGCTCGGCGCGTTCACGGCAGCGGTCCCGGCGCGCTGGCGCGGAGTCTGGGCAGGGTGGTGGCTGGGCACCGCGGTGGTGGCGGCCGCGGGTGCGGACTTCACCGCCGTCGGCCACGTGGTGGCGTTGCTGCTCGGCATGGGAATGTCCTACCGACTGCGCCCGGCCGCTTCATGGACGCCCCTGCACCAGGTCCTGCTCGTGGTGGGTGTGACGTTCGGCTATCTCTTGCTCGCCGGGCCTTCACTGCTGGCACCAGCCGGTGGGCTGGCCGGCGCGCTCATCGGCGTGGTCGGCAATCGCTCGCTAGTCAGAGGGCCCCGTCAGTGCGTCGACGTGGTAATGGCTGGCGGTCCAGGGCGGTGAGTCCGCGGTAGGCGTCAAGGTGACCGTCACCTGTGCCTTGCCCGAGGTGGCCGACCGCGGCACCAGGTAGGTGTCGTCCAGCCACCGGTGAAAGGTATTACTGCGCGGCTGCAACCAATTCCCGGTCGGCGCACCGTCGACCGCAACGTCGGCCGATTGGAAGCCGGTCGCTTGATCCGATGTGCGGCGCAACAGGATGCCGCGGTTGTCCGGATCGATTTGGACGTGAAAGGTGATCGCGCCCTGGGCAGTACGCACCGAGCCCACGACGGGCAGGGTGTCCTGAGTGCCCTCGTATTCACTGACCAGTAGCTGATCCATTGCGTCGGAATCGTTGTAGCCGTGCAGGACTCGGTTGATCGGATCGGTGGGGCTGACGTCGTCTCCGCCGGCGACAACGGCGTCCGGCTGTGTATAGAGGAATGCGGTTGAGCTGTAGTCGGGTTGGACCATGTTCCTCTTGCCGTGCTCGATGCCGAAGCGGATCGCGGAGTGATAGCCGATCGCGTCGGCCAGCATGATCCGGTAGACGGAGACGCAGTAGTCGGCGCATCCGCCCGTTGCGGTGCGCTGATCGGGTTGGCCGTTTAGGGGGTCACTGAAGTGGGTGCCGTTCTTGAAGTACCAGCCGCCCTCGTAGAGGTCTTCGGTGCCGGTCCCGTACCACTGCGGCGATGCGGACCCGTCGGTGTAGACCCGTTCGGCGCCTTCGAGAAAGTAAGGAGCGTTGTCACTGAATGCCGTTTTGGTTCGGTAGCCGTGAATGGTTTGACTGACGCCGACGAATTTGCCGTGTCCCTGTTCTTCGGCGAACACCCAGTCCTGGCCGGGGGTCGTCGGTCCGGCGTGTGAGCGCGCCGTGAAGTAACCGGCGCGGCCGCTGGTCAGCGCAGGCGCCCACTGAGTGTCGGGGGTGGTGACGACGTCGCTGTCTATCCCTGTCACCGGGTCGGTGCCTGAGTTGACGAGGCTTACGCGGGCCGACTCGGCGAAAGGCATTGGCCACCAATCACTTAGCACCAGCGACCCATCGGGCGCCACGCTGGTCGCGAACATCAGCGATCGCACGGGGTTCGCGCCCAGTCCGGCGCCGAAGAATTCCCCGAGCGGGGAGTCGACCATGGTCTTGCCGTCGAACTCAATCTGCAGCCGCAATCCGGTCAACTGTTGGGCCGCCGGTTCGGGCAGCTGCAGCCTCAGCGCCGAGATGCTGGCCGATCCAGTCGATTCGGCGATGGTCTGCCCGGCGCCCGCGGGGAGATCGATGACTCGATTGGTGTGGGCGGCACTGGCTGCCGCAGGTTTGGGGTCGGCCGCGCCGGCCGACCGCAGCGTATCCAGCACATCGGACGCGGGATCCGATGGTGAGAACGCGTTTATCCCGTCGGCGTCGGGAAACTGGCGGTAATCGACGTGGTAATACTCCAAATGGGACGTGACGCTGACCCGCATCGACCGCCGATACGGCATCGGCACCTTGATGTAATCGCCTCCCGGCGATTGAGCGGCGTTGGCCACCAGCGGCCACACGAACGGGGCGCCTAAGTTGCCGTCGACCAGCGATTGCAACGGAGTGTCCACTACGGCCTGCCCGTCCAGCTCGATGCGAATGTTGCCGAGCGCGCGAACATTGCCGCCATCGCGGGTCAGCCAGATCGAATCAATCTCTCCCGCACCGTGATCCTCCGCGATGATGCAGCCGGCGCCCCCAGACGCCAGACACCCGCCACTGCCGTTGCGATTGCCCGTGGAGATGTCGAGATCGCCGCCGCTGCGATCAAAGCTCGACACCTGCAGAGTCTGCGAGCCGGGGTGCAAATACGGCAACCGGTCCAACCGGCGGTAGGTGTCCCAGCCGACCATTCTCTCATTGGAGTGGTTCGGGCCGGGTGTGGCAGGCTCCGCACCGGCCGCCCCCGCACCGGAAATCGGCAATAGCAGCGCGAGTACCGCGGAACACACCCGCGCTGCCAGCGGCATCCAGCTAGCCCTTCTCGGTTTTAAGATCTCGATCCCGGCTGGGCTGCACCCTCTTCGGCTCGCCCGGCATTTTCGGGTAGTTCGGCGGATACGGCATGTCACCAAGTCCGCGCTCTTCGTCGTTCTCGGCCATCGCCAACAAGGGGGCGATCGATTGAACCGCGTCATCCATTGCGGCCCAAGGGTTTTCTCGGTTCCTGACCAGACCGGGCACGGTTGCCATGGTGTAGTTGTCGGGCTCGGAGCCGGCCAGCTCCTCCCACGTCAGTGGCATCGATACCGTCGCGATCGGGGTGCGCCGCACCGAATATGCCGACGCCATGGTGCGATCACGCGCGTTCTGGTTGAAGTCGATGAAGATGCGCTCGCCGCGTTGCTCCTTCCACCAGGATGTGGTGACGGCGTCGGGCGCACGGCGCTCGACTTCGCGGGCCAGGGCGATGCCGGCGCGGCGCACTTCGATGAAGTCCCAGTCGCGGGCGATCCGCAGGAAGACGTGGATTCCGCGACCACCCGAGGTCTTCGGGTATCCCACCAGACCGAGTTCGTCGAGCAACGGCCGCAGCACGTCGACCGCGACGGTGCGCGCCTGCTCGAAGGCGACGCCGGGCTGCGGGTCCAGATCGATGCGCAGTTCGTCGGGATGGTCGGTATCCGGGCAGCGCACCTGCCACGGGTGCAAGGTGACCGTGCCCATCTGTGCCGCCCACACGACCGCCGCCGGATGGGTCACCTTCAGCGCGTCGGCCGTCCGCCCCGACGGAAAGGTCACCTGGCACGTCTGCAGGTAGTCGGGGTGATGTTGCGGGATCCGTTTCTGGTAAATCTCCTCGCCGTCGACGCCGTCCGGGAAGCGCTGCAGATGGGTGGGCCGGTCGCGCAGCGCGTCGAGCATCGGACCGCCCGCGACGGCACGGTAGTAGTCCACCAGGTGTCGCTTGGTGCCGTTTGACCCCAGTTTGGGGAAGTACACCTTGTCTGGATTGGTCAGGCGCACCGCGATGCCGTCGACGTCGAGCTCTTCTGCAGCAGCCATGCCTCCGATTCCAGCACAATCAGGCTATGAACCTCCCTGTCATGCCGCCGGTGTCGCCGATGCTGGCGAAGTCGGTGCGCTCAATTCCCCCTGACGCGTCCTATGAGCCCAAGTGGGACGGTTTCAGGTCGATCTGTTTCCGCGACCGCGATCAGGTCGAGCTGGGCAGCCGCAATGAGCGGCCGATGACGCGCTATTTCCCGGAACTGGTCGCAGCGGTCCGGGCCGAGCTGCCGGAGCGCTGCGTGATCGACGGCGAGATCGTCATCGCCACCGGGAATGGACTGGATTTCGAGGCGCTGCAACAACGCATCCACCCGGCCGACTCGCGGGTGCAGATGCTCGCCAAGGCCACGCCGGCGTCCTTCATCGCGTTCGATTTGCTCGCCCTCGGCGACGACGACTACACGCGACGCCCCTTCAGCGAACGGCGCGCCGCGCTGGTCGACGCCCTGGCGGCCTCGGGGCCCTCGATCCATGTCACACCGGCAACGACCGATCTGGACACCGCGCAGCGCTGGTTCGACGAATTCGAGGGCGCCGGCCTTGACGGCGTGATTGCCAAGCCGCTGGACATCACGTACCAGCCGGACAAGCGGATCATGTTCAAGATCAAGCACGAGCGGACCGCCGACTGTGTGGTCGCCGGCTATCGGGTGCACAAGTCCGGCGCCGGCGCCATCGGTTCGTTGTTGCTCGGTCTTTATCAGGATGATGGCCAGCTCGCGTCGGTCGGGGTGATCGGCGCGTTTCCCATGGCCGAGCGGCGGCGGCTGTTCGACGAATTACAGCCGCTCGTCACCGATTTCGAAGATCACCCGTGGAATTGGGCCGCGCATGAAGCCGGCGAGCGGACACCTCGTAAGAACGAATTCTCGCGCTGGAACGCGGGTAAGGACCTGTCGTTTGTGCCGCTGCGGCCCGAGCGAGTGGTCGAGGTCCGTTATGACCACATGGAAGGCCGGCGGTTTCGGCATACCGCGCAGTTCAATCGGTGGCGTCCGGACCGCGAACCGCGCTCGTGCACCTACGAACAGCTCGAACAGCCGGTGACCTTCAGCCTCGGCGAGATCGTGCCGGGACTCGGTTCGGTCTAGGTTGGCGGCCGATTCCCGGCTAGTTGGTTGTCGGTGGTGGTTGGGGTTGGAAGGGTTGGTACCACCACCAGTCGGCGCGCGCCGGTAAGGGATCTGATGAGCACTACGCGCAGCTGGCCACCGTCGCCACGGTCAACCAGCTGCGCACCGCGGTCAAGTTGGAACCGCGACCCGAACCCGAGGCGGGGCCGCAACCAGAGCGGTCGATCACCAAGACCGCCGGCGAGGAGTTCAGCTGTTGGCGGATCACCCTTCCGCACCTGGATGCGGCGAAGTTCGACGCGGCGTTGGCCTCGCATCGTGATGCGCTGATCGCGCAGTGGAAGCGCGAGCACGGTGAGGGCGCCAGCGCTCAGGCGCCGCCGGTGCCGGGCACCGCCGAGGCGTTTATGTGCCTGGTCGAGGCCGGGTGGGATGCTGAGGCGGCCCGGCGCCCCCACGGGCAGCACACCACGGTGGTGGTGCACGTCGACGTTGAAAAGCGCGCCGCGGCGCTGCATCTGGGTCCGCTGCTGTCCGACGCCGAACGTCGCTACCTGAGCTGTGATGCCACGTGTGAAGTATGGTTCGAACGCCACGGCGAGGTCATCGGTGCCGGGCGGGTGACGCGGGTCATCACCCGGCGGCTGCGCCGCGCGCTCGAGCACCGCGACCGTACGTGCG
>NZ_LZMB01000108.1 GCF_001673555.1 Mycobacterium sp. 1165178.9
GGCCTCGATCGGCATGCCGACGGTCGCCGAACGCACCGCGGCCACCACGCAGTGGCTGCGCAGCGCGTGCGCGCCGTTCACCGACGGGCAGTGGTTGTTGTCGCACAACGGAATCGTCGACCGGGCCGTGTTGCCGACGACGGTGCGCTCCGAATCGGTCTGTGACAGCGCGATACTGGCGGCCACCATCTTCGAGCGCGGCCTCGACGCGCTGGGGGAGACCATCGCAGAGGTCGCCGCTGCCGACCCGAATGCCCGGCTGAACATATTGGCCGCCAACGGCTCTCGCATGCTGGCGACGGCCTGGGGTGACACGCTGTCCATCCTGCGGCGCCCCGACGGCGTGGTCCTGGCCAGCGAACCCTATGACAACGACTCCGACTGGGAGGACGTGCCGGACCGCCACCTTGTCGAAGTCACCGCGAACGGTGTCGTGCTGACGCCGCTGGATCAGTCGAGAGGATCTTGATGACGCTGTCGCTGTCGAACCACCTGGCCGCCGACTCGGCGTACCACGCGTTGCGCCGCGACGTGCTGGAAGGCCTGCAGAAGACGCCGAAAGCATTGCCGCCCAAATGGTTCTACGATTCGGTGGGTAGCGATCTGTTCGATCAGATCACCCGGCTGCCGGAGTACTACCCGACGCGCGCCGAAGCTGAGATCTTGCGGGCCCGTGCGGCCGAAGTCGCATCGGCCAGCGAGGCCGACACTCTGGTGGAATTGGGCAGCGGCACATCGGAAAAGACGCGAGTGTTGCTCGACGCGCTGCGGGCGCGGGGTTCGCTGCGCAGGTTCGTCCCGTTCGACGTCGACGCCAGCATCCTGTCGACCGCCGCCGCGGCCATTCAGCAGGAGTACGAGGGGATCGAAATCAGGGCCGTCTGTGGCGATTTCGAGGAGCACCTGACCGAGATCCCTGACGGCGGGCGACGGCTGTTCGTGTTCTTGGGGTCGACGATCGGCAATCTCACGCCCGGACCGCGGGCGGAATTCCTTGCCGCACTGTCCGCGCAGATGCGGCCCGGCGACAGCCTGCTGCTGGGCACGGACCTGGTCAAGGACACCGACCGGCTGGTGCGGGCCTATGACGACGCCGCCGGGGTGACGGCGGCGTTCAACCGCAATGTGCTCGCGGTGGTGAACCGGGAACTCGACGCCGACTTCGACATCGATGCCTACCGGCACGTGGCCCGGTGGAACGCGGCGGAAGAACGCATCGAGATGTGGCTGCGGTCCGACCGTCGCCAGCGGGTGCGGGTCGGTGCGCTCGAACTGACCGTCGACTTCGACGCCGGCGAGGAGATGCTCACCGAGGTGTCGTGTAAGTTTGACTCCGACAAGGTGATTGACGAATTGGCCACCGCGGAATTGCGCCGCACCCGGTGGTGGACCGACGAGGCGGGCGACTTCGGGTTGTCGTTGGCCGTGAAGTGACCGGCGCCGACGCGCTGGCCGAGCGATGGCGGTCTGCCCGGCTGCCGATGGCCGGGCTGCACTTGGACAACGCGGCGTGTTCCCGGCAGAGCCTGGCGGTGATCGAGGCGAGCGCGCAGCACGCCCGCAATGAGTCCGAGGTCGGCGGCTACGTCGCGGCGGAGGCGGCCGCACCGGTGCTCGACGCCGGACGCGTAGCATTCGCCACGCTGACCGGAATGCCCGATGCCGAAATGGTTTTCACCACCGGCTCGCTGAACGCCCTGGACCTGCTGCTGGGCAGCTGGCCGGCGAAACGCCGCACGGTGGCTTGCCTGCCCGGCGAGTACGGGCCCAACTTGGCCCTGATGGCAGCGCACGGATTCGATCGGCAGCTGCTGCCTACCATGGAGGACGGCCGGGTCGCGCTCGACGACGCGGCGCTGGCCTTGGACGCCGATCCGCCCGACCTGGTGCACCTGACGGCGGTGGCCAGCCATCGCGGTGTCGTGCAACCCGTTTCGATGGTCGCCCAACTCTGCCGGGAGTTGGGACTGCCGCTTGTAGTCGACGCCGCCCAGGCGCTGGGCCAGGTGGGCTGTGCGGCGGACGCCGACGTGACGTACTCCTCGTCGCGCAAATGGATCGCCGGGCCGCGCGGCGTCGGGATGCTCGGGGTGCGCCGCGAGCTGATGGAAACCCTGCGCCCACGGCTGGCCGCGCCGGACTGGGCCCGCAAAGACGGCTCGCCGACGGTGGCCGAACAGCTGGAGTTCGGCGAGGCCAACATCGCTGCGCGCGTGGGGTTTTCGCTGGCAATGGGCGAGCATCTGGCGTATGGGCCGCAGGCGGTGTGCGCGCGTCTGGCCGAGGTGGGCCGCCTGTGCCGAACGGTGCTGGCCGATGTGGCCGGCTGGACGGTGGTCGAAGGGGTCGAAGAACCCAGTGCCATCACCACTTTGGCGGCGAACGACGGCGCCGACCCGCAGGCGGTGCGCGGCTGGCTGCTCGCCGAGCGGCGGATCCTGACCACGTTCGCCGGCGTGCAGCGGGCGCCGCTGGAGCTGACGGAACCCGTGCTGCGGATCTCCCCGCACGTGGACACCACGGCCGCCGACCTGGAGGCTTTCGCCGAGGCGCTCATCGCCGCCACCGGGGCGACCGCGGCCGGCTAACCGGCTTTGTGCGCCGTCAACAAGTAGGCCGGCATCTTCACCCGGCCCTTCTCGTCGCGGTCGTGCTGCGGGAATTCGAAAGGCGCGTTGGGGATATTGACGGCGTTCGACAGGATGAAAGAATGGCGAATTTCGTCGATCTCCCAGTACTTGCTCACCGCGGCGCGCAGCTCGTCCTCGTCGACCTCGTTGGGCTTGGGTTGCATCTCGGCCGGAAAGGCGCCCTTGGCGAAGACCAGGACGAAGAAGCCGGCACCCGGGGCGGCCGCACGGTGGACCGATTTCAGGTAGCCGTCGCGGCCATCGACGGGAAGCGAGTGAAACAACGTGCTGTCGACGACGGTGGAGAACCGTCCGTCGTAGCCGGAGAACGACGTGATGTCGGCCTGCACGAAGCTGGCCGTGGTCAGGCCGCGCTCTTGGGCGGACTTGGTCGCCGCCGCGATGGCCGTCGGTGTCAGGTCGACACCGACCACGGTGTAACCCTGAGCGGCCAGCGACAGCGACAGCTCGGCGAACCCACATCCGGCGTCCAGCACGTCGCTGCGGAACTTGCCGGCCGCGATCAGGGCGGCCAGTTCGGGCTGGGGCTCACCGATGTTCCACGGCGGGGGCCCCTCGAAGTGGGCCTGCTCGCGATACGCGCTGTCCCAGTCCATGACTTCGTCAGACATGATTTCGAACCTACTCCCAGGTGTGCACCGGTTCGTTGGCGTGCATGTGGCCGCAATACCGGCGCAGCATCTCTGCCAGGGCCGCGGGCCTGCTCATGCCGCCGTCCTGCAGTGCCCGCACGGTCGATACCTGCCAGCTGGCACCGTTGCGCCCCGCGCGGGCCCGGCCCTCGATGACCCCGAGGAACCGGTCGCGCACCTCGGCGTCCACGCCCCAGCGCTGCAGGCCTTCGTCGGCGATCGGCAGCAGCGTGTCGAGCACGAGTTCGCGTGCGCTCACCTCACCCATCCCCGGCCAGTGCTGCCGCGCGTCGATGCCGTAATACGCCGCCCCCAGGAAATTGGCTTCTGCCACGCCGAAATCCATGCTGTCCCACAGCGGGTTGTCGGCTTCGGACAGGCTGCGCAGCACGCCGTAGAAGAAGGCCGAATTCGCCAGCATGTCGATGACGGTCGGCCCGGCCGGCAATACCCGGTTCTCCAGACGCAGATGGGGGCGGCCGTCAACCACGTCGTACACCGGGCGGTTCCACCGGTAGACGGTCCCGTTGTGCAGGCGCAGTTCGGAAAGCTGCGGGATGCGCCCGGCGGCCAGCTCGGCGACCGGGTCCTCGTCGGACACCTCGGGCAGCAGGGACGGGAAGTAGCGGATGTTCTCTTGGTAGAGGTCCAGGATCGAGTTGATCCACTTCTCGCCGAACCACACCCGCGGTCGCACGCCTTGAGTTTTCAGCTCCTCGGGCCTGGTGTCGGTGGACTGGGTGAACAGCTCGATGCGGGTTTCGGCCCAGAGCAGGTGTCCGAAGAAGAACGGCGAGTTGGCGCCCAGCGCCAGCTGCGGACCGGCCACGATCTGCGCCGCATTCCAGTTGGCGGCGAATGTCTCGGGCGCTAGCTGCAGGTGCAATTGCATGCTGGTGCAAGCGGATTCGGGTGCAATCGTGGCGGTGTGCCAGTTCAGCGGCTCCGGGCCCGAGATGTCGATGGGAATGTCTTCGCCACGGGCGGTGAAGATCGAGTCGTTGAGGGCGGCGTATCGCGTCGACTCGCTCATCCAGCCGTGGTCGAGGTGTTCGGACATCAGTGTGGGCAGGATGCCGATCATGACGATGTGGGCGCCGCCGGCGGCGCTGGCCTTGTTCTCGGCCTCGTTCAGGCTGGCCCGCACCTCGGCCTCGAGATCCAATGTGGTGTGCCCGGGCAGCGCGTGCGGCGGAACATTGAATTCGATGTTGTAGGCGCCCAATTCGGTCTGATACGCCGGATCACCGATGGCGTCGAGCACGTGACGATTGGACATCGCCGGCTGGTAGCCGGCGTCGACGAGATTGCACTCGATCTCCATGCCGGTCAGCGGCTGCTCGGACTCAAAGCACGAGCGGGCCAGCATCGTCTCGAAGGCGTCGAGGCACAGCTGTACCTTGCGGCGGTATTCCCGCCGATGCGCGCTGTCGTACGTGGTGCGCTTGACCTCTTCGCCCACAACGCAGATGCAACAGGGTTACCGCCCGTAACGCAAGCTCTCACGAGTCGCAGTCCCCGCATCGTCAGTCGAGCGATAGACCATGATGGACTTTTGCCGCTAAACGTGTCCGAGCTCACGGGTGGAGGGGAGCAGTTGGCCGAGTTCGCCGAATTCGTCGCAGCCATCGATCAGGGGACCACCAGCACCCGCTGCATGATCTTCGACCACTATGGGGCCGAAGTGGCCCGCCATCAACTCGAGCACGAACAGATCCTGCCCCGGGCCGGCTGGGTGGAGCACGACCCGGTCGAGATCTGGGAGCGCACCTCATCGGTGCTGACATCGGTATTGAACCGGGCCGATCTGGGTCCGGAAAACATTGCCGCGCTGGGCATCACGAATCAGCGCGAGACGACGCTGGTGTGGAACCGTAAAACCGGGCGGCCCTATTACAACGCGATCGTCTGGCAGGACACCCGCACCGACCGGATCGCGTCGGCACTCGAACGCGACGGTCGCGGCGACGTCATCCGCCGTAAGGCGGGCCTGCCCCCGGCAACCTACTTTTCCGGCGCCAAGCTGCAATGGATTCTGGAGAACGTCGACGGCGTGCGTCAGGCCGCCGAAAGCGGCGACGCGTTGTTCGGCACCCCAGACACCTGGGTGCTGTGGAACCTGACCGGGGGGCCGCGCGGCGGCGTACACGCCACCGACGTCACCAACGCCAGTCGGACCATGCTGATGAATCTGGAGACCCTGGACTGGGACGACGAGCTGCTGTCGATCTTCTCCGTTCCTCGCGCGATGCTGCCGACAATCGGCCCGTCGTCGTCGCCGCAGCCCTACGGCGTGACATCGGAGGTGGGACCGGCCGGTGGCGAGGTATCGATCACCGGGATCCTCGGTGATCAGCACGCGGCGATGGTGGGTCAGGTGTGTCTGTCCGAAGGGGAAGCCAAAAACACCTACGGCACCGGGAATTTCCTGCTGCTCAACACCGGTGAGACGATCGTGCGGTCCGACAACGGGTTGCTCACCACGGTCTGCTATCAGTTCGGTGACGCGAAACCCGTGTACGCGCTCGAGGGTTCGATCGCGGTGACCGGCGCGGCCGTTCAGTGGCTGCGCGATCAGCTGGGCATCATCAGCGGTGCCGCCCAGAGCGAATCGCTGGCACGCCAGGTCGACGACAACGGGGGCGTCTATTTCGTCCCCGCGTTTTCCGGGTTGTTCGCGCCCTACTGGCGATCCGATGCGCGCGGGGCGATCGTCGGGCTGTCGCGGTTCAACACGAACGCGCATCTGGCGCGCGCGACCCTGGAGGCGATCTGCTATCAAAGCCGCGACGTGGTCGACGCCATGGCGGCGGATTCTGGTGTGCGCCTTGAGGTCTTGAAGGTCGACGGCGGTATCACCGGTAATGACCTGTGCATGCAGATTCAGGCCGACGTGCTGGGGGTGGACGTGGTCCGGCCGGTCGTCGCCGAGACGACCGCGCTCGGCGCCGCCTACGCGGCCGGTCTGGCGGTGGGGTTCTGGGCCGACCCGGCGGACCTGCGAGCCAACTGGCAAGAGGGCAAGCGCTGGGTGCCGGCCTGGAACGACGAGCAGCGCGCCGCGGGATACGCGGGCTGGCGGAAAGCCGTGCAGCGGACCCTGGATTGGGTCGACGTCACATGAGGGGTCATATGACGTCGCCTCATCCAGGGCCCGCCGAAGGCACTCAGTCTTCGCCGAGAATGCCGTAGATTTCACGCCGCGCATTGTTGAGGATGTCGACGATGCGCTGCTGCTGCTCGGCCGAGGCGGTGTGGGCGGACTGCCCCACCGCGCCGAACAATTGACCCACGGCGGCCCGCAGATTCATGTGGCCGGGGTCGGCCCCTTCGGTGATCTCGTCCCACGGCGGGGTATCGATCTTTTCGGCCGCGGCGCGGCCCCGTTCGGTCAGCTCGAAAAGCTTCTTGCTGCCTTCGGTTTCGCTCGCGGTGATCAGGCCTTCGTCGTCGAGCAGCTGCAGGGTCGGGTACACCGAACCGGGGCTCGGCTTCCAGAGGCCGTTGCTGCGTTCGGCGATCTGCTGGATCATTTCGTAGCCGTGCATCGGCCGCTCAACGAGCAGCTTCAGGATGGCCGCTCGCACGTCGCCGCGCTTGCCGCGACCCGGCCCGCCGCGGCGCCATCCGCCGCGCCGGCCACCGGGGCCGAAGCCGAAGCCCGGACCGAAGCCCGGACCGAATCCCGGTCCGAAACCGGGTCCGAAACCGAGCGGGCCGTCGTGGCCGCCGGCATGGTCGCGCAGGTGCTCACGGAAGTCCCGCCGGGCCTGGCGCCGAGCCTCGTGCAGGGCGCGCCGGTCAACCGGGCCGGAGCCGAAGCCGAATCCGAAACCTGGCCGGCCGGCGAAGGGTCCTTCAGGGGGAGTGAATGGGTTGGTCATTGCTATGTCCTTACGTTTGTGGGTCGCGCACCGGTTGTGCGCTACGAAGCATCACGATATATCGGAAACTAACGTGATGCAACGAAGAATGTCGGAAAAAGCAAGCGTGAGCGCCTGACCTGGATAAATCTGGACGGCGTCCGGCCCACGATCGGGCCATCAGAGCGGTTTGCACGAGCCAAACGACGGGTAGGACCTACCGAGATGGATTCCGACAACAACGTGAAGGTCGATAGCGGTAGCGCCGGCGCGGCCGCGTCTGGGCGACCCGATGGTGCCCGGCGCCGTAACACGTGGCTGTGGATCAACTGGGGGCTGGCGCTGGCGACGCTGCCCGCCGCCGCACTCGTGATGCTCTTCGCGCTCGGTGCCGTGATGAGCACCGACGGCTGCAGCGATCGCAGCTGTCCCAACCTGGGCCACGGCGGGATCAACTTCGGCGTCGCCTTCTACGGCGCTCCCGCGGTCGCCGTCCTCGTCATCATCATCTCGTTTTTCACCGCCAAACGCAGGGGCGGTATTGCGGTCCCGCTGTGCGGATGGGCGCTGCTGGTTGCCGACGTCCTATTGATGGCGGCGAGTGTGGCCGGCTAGCTCGGCGGTGAGAAACCGTCGGGTGTATCCGTGTCTCCCGGGCCGGATCGACCGGATTGCGGTCCGGGCCAGCCCAGGGCCTGTGGTGGCGATTGCCCTACCGCACCCGGCGGCGGGCTGGGCCAGGCCGGGGGGCCTTGGTATGCGGCGCCGGGTGGTGGCCACGGTGCCGGACCCATCGGCGGTGGACCCGGCGCGGGCATGACCGGCCGCAGCCGGGCCAGTTCGCGACGGTGCCGCTCGGCGAGGACCGCGGCGAGCACGAGTTCCGGTGGAGCGCCGGGCGGTGGCGGCGGCGCGATGCGGGCCACTACGTCGCCGGCGATCCGGTACCCCATCTGCATCCGCAGCTGACGGTCGAGTTGTGTTGCCCTGGAAAGGAATTGACGTGCAACCTCGAGCTGACCGGCGGACAGCCCCGACAACTGCAGCGACGACGCCCACCACGCCAATGAGGGCGGCATCATCGGCGGCGGCCCGAGGCGAGGCCCGCGTTCGTTGACCACCACCGTGCCGGCGAAGATGTCGCCGATCCTTTTGGCCTTGGGCGACAAGATGCTGCAGATGACGGCGGGACTCCCGAACAGCATCCAGATCTCCACCAACGACGCCAGGGCGCGAAACAACGCCTGGCGGAAGCGTTCTGGCCCACCGTCATCGGACACGACACGCAGGCCCATCGCGATCTTGCCCACCGAGCGTCCCCGCGTTGCTGTTTCGAGGATCAGCGGATAGCCCACGACGACCAGCACCGTGAAGATCAGCAGGATCGCTTGAGACAGCGCGGTATCGAATTGGGTCAGCGTGGCAGCCCACAATATCAGGCCGAGCAGGTAGCCGATGACCATGACCGCGATATCGATCAGTGCGCTCAAGGTCCGCACCGGCAGCTGGGCGATCTGCACATCGAGCACCACAGCGTCCCCGGTCACCACCTCCGACATAACTCCGAACGGTACAGGCTGGGTGCGTGTGGGCCGCCGCACTTAGCTGTGCCGGCGGTGCGATTAGGCTGCCGAGGGTGGATGTCGATGCATTCGTGCTGGCCCATCGCCCTACTTGGGACCGCCTGGACCGATTGATCGGGCGGCGCCGGTCGCTGTCCGGTGCGGAGATCGACGAACTCGTCGACCTCTACCAGCGGGTCTCCACCCATCTGTCGATGCTGCGCTCGGCTTCGTCGGATTCCGCGTTGATCGGTCGTCTCTCGAGCCTGGTCGCGCGGGCCCGTTCCGCGGTGACCGGTGCCCATGCGCCCCTGAGCAGTGCGTTCACCAGGTTCTGGACGGTGTCGTTCCCGGTGGTTGCCTACCGCACCTGGCGGTGGTGGCTGGGCACTGCGGCGGCGTTCTTTGCCGTAGTCGTGATCGTCGCGCTGTGGGTTGCCGGCAGCCCGGACGTGCAGTCCTTGATCGGAACACCCACGGACATCGAGCAATTGATCAACCACGACGTCGAGTCGTATTACAGCGAACATCCCGCCGCGGCGTTCGCGCTGAAGATCTGGGTGAACAACTCGTGGGTGTCCGCACAATGCATCGCAATGTCGGTGGTGCTGGGACTGCCGATCCCCCTGGTGCTGTTGGAGAATGCC
>NZ_LZMB01000109.1 GCF_001673555.1 Mycobacterium sp. 1165178.9
GAGGTCCGAAGATGTCCGACGTCGGAACCGCCCCCCGGTTCGGTGATGGCGAGCGAACCGATCATCTCGCCGGCGAGAGTCGGGCGGACGAACGAGTCGATGAGCCGCTGATCGCCCGAGGCGATCATGTGCGGTACCGCGATGCCGCAGGTGAACAACGACGCGAACACTCCGCCCGGTGCTCCGGCCTGATGCATCTCCTCGCAGATGATCACCGCGTCGGCCCCGTCGCCGCCACCACCGCCGACCGATTCGGGAAAGTTCGCACCCAGCAGTCCGGCGGCCCCGGCGCTGCGGTGCAATTCACGCGGCAGGTCGCCGGTGCGTTCCCACTCGTCGACGTGGGGCAGGATCTCGCGTTCTGCGAACGAGCGCACCGTCTTTCGCAACTGTTCGCGCTCGGGCGTGGTCCAAAGATTCACAATAGACTCTCCGGGATTTCGAGGTAACGGCCGCGGAGCCATTCGCCAAGCCCCTTGGCCTGGGGGTCGAATCGGGCCTGGTATGCGACGCCCCGGCCGAGGATGCCGTCGATGACGAAGTTGACCGCCCGCAGATTCGGCAGCAGGTGGCGGGTGACGTCGAAGTCCGCCGCCTCCGGCAGCAGCTCCCTGAGCAGCTCGACGGTCAAAGTGTTGGCCAGCCATCGCCATTGCTCGTCGGTGCGCACCCAGACCCCGACATTGGCCGAGCCGCCCTTGTCGCCGCTGCGGGCGCCGGCGATGCGGCCCAGCGGGACCCGCCGCGTGGGGCCGGACGGCAGCGGCTCGGGCAGCGGCGGGGGAGTGGCGGGTGCCAATTCCAAAGTCTCGGTGGCGCAAGCGATGTCGGTCCGGGTGCCGTCGGCATGCACCGCGACGTGTGGCACCTGGGTGGCGTCGACGAAACCGGGCGTGAACACGCCATAGACCTGGCCATCGCCCGGCGGCGCGGTCACGTGGAATCCCGGATAACTGGCCAACGCCAATTCGACAGCGGCCGAGGAGAATTGGCGGCCGACGTTGGCTGGGTCGGGGTCGCGCACGACGCAGTGCAGCAGGGCGCTGGCGGCTTCTTCGGTGTCGGCGTCGGGGTGGTCGGTGCGGGCCAGCGACCACTGCAGTTCGGCGGGCTTGACGGTGAGCGCGGCGTCGAGTTGGCGGCGCATGAGGTCGGCCTTGGCCTCGATGTCCAGCCCGGTCAGCACGAAGGTCATTGAGTTGCGGAAGCCGCCGATGCTGTTCATCGACACCTTGTAGGTGGGCGGCGGGGCCTCGCCGCGCACCCCGCTGATGCGCACCCGGTCCGGCCCGTCGGACGACAGCTCGACGCTGTCCATCCTCGCGGTGACGTCCGGGTTGGCGTAGCGCGCCCCGGTGATCTCATAGAGCAGCTGCGCGGTGACGGTGTCGACGCTGACCAGGCCGCCGGTGCCCGGATGCTTGGTGATCACCGAGGACCCGTCGGCGCTGACCTCGGCCAGGGGGAAGCCGGCATGGGTGAGGTCGGCGACCTCGGTAAAGAACGAGTAGTTGCCCCCGGTGGCCTGGACCCCGCATTCGATCACGTGGCCGGCGACCACGGCGCCGGCGAGCCGGTCGTAGTCGGCGCGGTCCCAGCCGAAGTGCGCCGCGGCCGCCCCGACGATCACCGAGGCGTCGGTGACGCGGCCGGTGACGACCACGTCGGCCCCGCTGTCGAGGCAATCGACGATCCCCCAGGCGCCCAGGTACGCGTTCGCGGTCAGCGGGGTGCCCAGCCCGAGTTCGGCGGCGCGCGGCAACAGGTCGTCACCCTCCACGTGGGCGACCCGGGCGTCGATGCCCAGGCGCTCGGCCAGCGCGCGTATCGCATCGGCCAGGCCGGCGGGGTTGAGCCCGCCGGCGTTGGCGACGATGCGGACCCCGCGGTCGGTGGCCTCGCCCAGGCAGTCCTCGAGTTGGGTCAGAAAGGTCTTGGCGTAGCCGCGCTCGGGGTGCTTCATCTTGTCGCGGCCCAGGATGAGCATGGTGAGTTCGGCTAGGTAATCACCGGTGAGGTAGTCGACGTCACCGCCGGTGAGCATTTCGCGCATGGCCGACAGCCGGTCGCCGTAGAACCCCGAACAGTTCGCGATCCGGACCGCGCCGGAGCTGTCCAGACCACCAGAGGCGCCGGAAGCAGAGGCCATGCCTGCCCTCCCTTCGGGGATTCAACCGGTTCGGACCACCCAACCAACCGGTAGGTTAGCGGGTACCGCCGGTGTCACGTCAAGGATGCCTGGTGACTCCGTTAGCGCCGAGATTGCCCATGGGGTCGCATTTCGCAGAAAGTCACAGCCCTCACGGCAATCTCGGCGAGCCTGCGGGCCACCGCGACGCCCATTTTGGCGACAAGCCGACCAGCGACTATCCTGATATGCGATCGTCGCCCGTTCGGCCCACCGGCCACGCCGCGCGACATGCCGAACTGCAAGTCCCACATTGAGGAGTTAGGCCCGACTATGGCCGTACCCAAGCGCAGAATGTCGCGCGCGAACACCCGTAGCCGGCGCGCGCAGTGGAAGGCCGAGAAGACCGAACTCGTCGGTGTGACGGTCGCAGGTCAGCGGCACAAAGTGCCCCGCAGGCTGCTCAAGGCGGCCCGCCTCGGTCTGATCGACCTCGACCGCCGCTAGGCCTGATGGCGGCGGCCCGCCGCGCCCGGCTTCGCCGCGCTTGCGACCGCCGCTAGGCCTGATGGCGGCGGCCCGCCGCGCCCGGCTTCGCCGCGCTTGCGACCGCCGCTAGCCCCTTCACGGCGCGCCTCTCAGGTCAGTCTCAGGCGATGGGACGAAACTAGGGGCCGTGCGAATACTGGTCGTCGACGACGATCGCGCGGTGCGCGAGTCGCTGCGTAGGTCGTTGTCCTTCAACGGCTACTCCGTTGAGCTGGCCCATGACGGGGTCGAGGCCCTCGAACTGATCGCGAGCGATCGCCCCGACGCGCTCGTCCTGGATGTGATGATGCCGCGGCTGGACGGCCTCGAGGTTTGCCGCCAGCTCCGCAGCACCGGCGACGACCTGCCGATCCTGGTGCTCACCGCGCGCGATTCGGTGTCGGAGCGGGTCGCCGGGCTGGACGCCGGCGCCGACGACTACCTGCCGAAGCCGTTCGCCCTCGAAGAACTGTTGGCCCGAATGCGCGCGCTGCTGCGCCGCACCAAGCCGGAGGACGACGCCGAATCGGTGGCGATGACGTTCTCCGACCTGACGCTGGACCCGGTGACCCGCGAGGTCACCCGCGGCCAGCGCCGCATCAGCCTGACCCGCACCGAATTCGCGCTGCTGGAAATGTTGATCGCCAATCCGCGCCGGGTGCTCACCCGCAGCCGCATCCTCGAGGAGGTCTGGGGGTTCGACTTCCCCACCTCGGGCAATGCGCTGGAGGTATACGTGGGCTACCTGCGGCGCAAGACCGAAGCCGACGGTGAGTCGCGGCTGATCCATACGGTCCGCGGCGTGGGCTACGTCCTTCGGGAGACACCCCCGTGACGATGCGGGTCCCTCGATGATCCGGTTCCCCCGGCCTCAACGTCCACCGCTGCGCCCACCGTTGCGCGCAACGCCCTCCTTGTCGTTGCGGTGGCGGGTGATGCTCCTGGCGATGTCGATGGTCGCCATGGTCGTGGTGTTGATGGCCTTCGCCGTCTACGCCGTGATCTCGGCCGCGCTGTACAGCGACATCGACAATCAGCTGCAAAGCCGGGCGCAACTGCTGATCGCCAGCGGCTCGCTGGCCGCCGACCCCGGCAAGGCCATCGAAGGCACCGCCTATTCCGACGTCAACGCGATGCTGGTGAACCCGGGCCACGCGATCTACACCGCCCAGCAGCCGGGTCAGACCCTGCCGGTCGGCACGCCGGAAAAGGCGGTCATCCACGGTGATTTGTTCATGTCGCGGCGCACCGCCGGTGATCAACGAATCCTTGCCGTGCACCTGCAGAACGGCACGTCGTTGCTGATCTCCAAGAGCCTCAAACCCACCGAAGCGGTGATGAACAGGCTGCGCTGGGTGCTGCTGATCGTCGGCGGTGTCGGTGTGGCGGTCGCCGCGGTAGCGGGCGGCATGGTCACCAGGGCCGGGCTGCGCCCGGTGGCACGCCTGACCGAAGCGGCCGAGCGGGTCGCGCGCACCGATGACCTGAGACCCATCCCCGTGTTCGGTAGTGACGAATTGGCCAGGCTCACCGAGTCGTTCAACCTGATGCTGCGCGCGCTCGCAGAGTCGCGCGAGCGGCAGGCGCGGCTGGTCACCGACGCCGGGCATGAACTGCGCACCCCGCTGACGTCGCTGCGAACCAACGTCGAGCTGCTGATGGCCGCGATGGAACCGGGGGCGCCGCGCCTACCCGAGCAGGAGATGGTTGATCTGCGCGCAGATGTCATCGCGCAGATCGAGGAATTGTCAACGCTGGTAGGCGATTTGGTGGACCTCACCCGGGACGACGCGGGCCAGGTGGTGCACGAGTCCGTCGACATGTCCGAGGTCATCGATCGCAGCCTGGAGCGAGTCAGGCGGCGGCGCAACGACATTCACTTCGATGTCGCCGTGACGCCGTGGCAGGTGTACGGCGACGCCGCCGGGCTGTCGCGGGCGGTCCTGAACCTGCTGGACAACGCGGCCAAGTGGAGCCCGCCCGGTGGCCACGTCGGTGTCACGATGCGTCGGCTCGACCCGTCGCACGCGGAGCTGGTGATCGCCGACCACGGCCCCGGCATTCCACCGCATGAGCGCCGCCTGGTGTTCGAGCGGTTCTACCGCTCGACGACGGCACGGGCCATGCCGGGCTCCGGACTCGGGCTGGCGATCGTGAAGAAGGTGGTGCTCAACCACGGGGGACTGCTGCGCGTCGAGGACACCGTTCCCGGAGGCCAGCCCCCGGGTACTTCCTTCTATGTCCTGCTGCCCGGGCGGCCCTTGCCCGCCCCGACGTACGGCACGCCTGCAGCCGCTGAGCCGCAAACCGACCAGGTAGGCGCCGCGGCCGGCCCCACCCAAGCGCAGGGTGGCGATGAGGCGAACTCTCGGGAATCAGCGAACGTTATCTCAGTGGACTCTCAGTCCGCGCGGGCAAGGTAGGTCTGCGGCTACTGTTGAACCCAGCCGTCGACTTGCCGAAACACTGAGATAGAGGAAGAGCGACTTAGCGACATGACGAATGACCCGAGGTATTCGCCACCGCCGCAGCAGCCGGGATACCCGCCCGTGCCTAATCAAACTGCGCCCGTCCCGAGCCACGCGGGGTCCCCAGGTTACGGCCCGG
>NZ_LZMB01000110.1 GCF_001673555.1 Mycobacterium sp. 1165178.9
CCGAACTCGCTTCGGCCGCTTCCCCACGTTCGACGAGTTTCTCCTCGGCGAACTGGCGGATGGTCTCCAGCATCGAAAACCGGGTCGTACCCGTCGACCGTGCTGTGACAAGCAAGGACTTGCGCACCAGCGTGTCGAGCAGATCGAGGATCGCGAACTCGTCGGCATCCTCGGGTCCGGCTACGGCGCGGGCGCCGTGAACGTCGAAGCCACCGGCGAACACCGAACACCGTTCCAGCAACGCCTTTTCCGGTTCCGCCAGGAGGTCATACGACCAGGACACCGCCTGACGCAGCGTCTGGTGACGTTCGAGTCCTCGCCGCGAGCGGACGAGCAGCCTGAATCGGTGGTCGAGGCGGTCGCGCATCTCGGTCGCCGTCATCGACTCCATCCGCGAGGCGGCCAGCTCGATCGCCAGGGGGATGCCGTCGAGTCGACGGCAGAGCTCCTCGACCGCCGTGGATTCTTCGGCCGACAGGTCCCGCGCCGCCCGTTCCCTGAACAGCTCCACGGCCGCAGCGACTTCCAGTGAGGGAACTCGCCACAGCCGCTCGTCGGCGAGGCCCAGCCCCTCACGGCTGGTGGACAGGATCTTCACCGTGGCCGACCCCGCGAGGACGAGGGCGATCAGATCGGCCGCGGCGTCAACGACGTGCTCGCAGTTGTCGAAGACGAGGAGGCGGACCCTGCCCTCCAATGCGGCGGCGATCGACTCGCTCATCGTCATGCCCGGCTGCTGCGTGATGCCCAGCACCGCGGCCACGGCGTCGGGTACGGCCGCAGGATCGGCCACCGAAGCCAGTTCGAAAACCCAGACTCCGCCGGGAAATTGGTCAGCCAGAGCTGCCGCAACCGCAGTCGCCAATCGCGTCTTACCGACGCCGCCCACTCCCGCCAATGTGACCAGGCGATGCGATCGCGTCGCCGACGCGACCTGTTCGATTTCGCCTTCGCGACCGATCAGGCTGCTGGTCGCGGGCCGCAGATTCCCCTGGCTGGAATCGATCGTCCGCAACGGCGGGAATTCCGTCCGCAGGCCCGGCGCGGCGAGTTGAAAGATCCCGATAGGGTTCGATAAGTCTCGCAGCCGGCGCGGTCCGAGGTTCACCAGTTCGACACCGCTGAGCAGGCCCGCGGTCGAGTCCGCCACGAGGATCTGGCCGCCATGCCCGGCGGCCATCACCCGCGCGGCCCGATTCAGCACGGTGCCGAAGTAGTCGTTGTCCCGAAACTCGGCCTCGCCGGTCGCCAGCCCCATCCGCACGGGCAACTCCAGTTCGCGCTGCGCGTCGACGGCAGCCTCCACCGCCGCCATCGGCGAGGTGAACGCCGCGGCCATCCCGTCGCCCGTGTGACTGAAGACGAAGCCGTCATGGGCCTCGATCGCCGAGCGCAACACCTTGTCATGGGCGGCCAAGGCCACCCGCATCGCGTCCGCGCCGGACTCCCACCGACGGGTCGAACCCTCAATATCGGTGAACAGGAACGTCACCACCCCAGAAGGCGGTCCCCCTGCGGACACCCGCACAGAATGTCACACCCAGCACACGACCACCCAGCAAATACGACCGTCGCCCGGGCTCTTTTCACCCGCTGACCGGGGCGTTTAGTTCACAGCTCTTACATAAGTAGCGCATAGCGGCCACTACTGTTAACGGCTTCATCATTTGTCTCATGAGTGAAACATCTGAAACCCCCACTGTGCGGCACTCCACCGCCACTGCACCGGCCGCCGCGGAAGCGGTAGCGGCCTACCGGGCCCCGCGGGTCTTCCAAATCGCCGCGTGGGTCGCCATCGTCGCCGGGATCGTGTTCATCCTCGCGGTCATCTTCTTCACCGGCTTCATCCTCGGCCACCGCGGCGGTCATCACGGTCACCACCACAAGCACCACCACGCGATGATTCACCACCGCGGGCCTGGCGGCCCCGGCAACTTCGGTGGCCCAGGCGCACCGGGCGCACCCGGCGGCCAGGGCGGTCAGGGTGGACAGAACGGTCCGGGAGCCACCACCGCTCCTCCGGCCACCTCGGGCGTGCGCCCCAGTGGCATGGCCCCTAGTCAGCTCCCGCCTTCGGTCTTCCACGCGGCGGCCACGGCTCACGGCGCGCCGGGACACGTCCCGAGCGTCATCGTGTTGACCAACTGAAAACCCATATCCACCAGCGGCCCGGCGCTTCACGCAAGCGTCGGGCCGCCTGTTGTCTGCGGTCACCGGCGCCTAACCGCCGCATCTCGATTCACAACATTTTTATCGCCGGGACCTGTTAGGGCACAGGTATGCGGGGCAATATGGCAAGGCATGAGCGAGACACCCGAACCACGAGTCGAGCCGACCACCGAGCCAACACCAGCCACATCAGTCGTTGGGCCACCGTCGCAACCGCCCCCGGACCGGGTGACACCGCCGCGGCTCTACACCGCGGCGGCCTGGGTGGTGATCGTCGCCGGCGTCGTCTTCATCCTCACGTCCCTGTTCTTCGTCGGTGCCTTCATCTGGAAGCACCAGCACCCCTGCCAGCATCACCACGGCATGTTTCACCCCGGCGGCCCCGGACCGGGCAATGGGCCCTGGGGACCCGGCGGCCCCGGGCCCGGTAACGGGCCTGGGCAGTACGGCGGCCCCGGCGGCGGCTACGGGCCGTGGTACGGCGGACCCGCTGGTCCGGGACCCGACAACGGGCCGTGGGGTAATGGACCCGGCGGACCCGGGTTGATCGTTCCGATGCCCCCGAGCGGTCCGGGCGGTCCCGGCGGACCGCACGCCGGCCCGGGTGTCAGCGGCCCCGGGCAGCCGCCTGCGAGCCCGCCCCCGGGCGCACCCGCGCCGCGTCCCTGATGGTGCTCACTTAAGTCGCGCCCGGAATGGGTACTAACCCGTAGTGGGCAACCGATCGAGAGCAGCCCGCATTTTCTTGACAGATCAAGATGAGGGGACACTCGATTGTGGGCCGGACAATCCGGGGCGCTCAACCCGGTGCTGAAAATGCTTGCTGCATAAGCGGATTCGGTGCAGACGTGTGCGTCCTGGGGCAGTGCGGCCTTCAGCCCGGTGACGAGGAGAGAGCGTAATGACGGAGCGTTTCACGACCAATGACGCCGGTATCGCCGCGCCAAGCGACGATCAGTCGCTGACGATCGGCCCAGACGGCCCGATCCTGTTGCAGGACCACTACCTGATTGAACAGATGGCGATGTTCAATCGCGAGCGCATCCCGGAGCGTCAGCCGCACGCCAAAGGTGGTGGCGCGTTCGGTCAGTTCGAAGTGACCAATGACGTCAGCCAGTACACCAGGGCCGCGGTCTTCCAGCCCGGCACCAAAACCGACATGTTGGCCAGGTTTTCCACCGTCGCCGGCGAGCGGGGCAGCCCAGACACCTGGCGCGACCCGCGTGGCTTCGCGCTGAAGTTCTACACGAGCGAGGGCAATTTCGACCTCGTCGGCAACAACACCCCGGTCTTTTTCATGCGCGATCCGTTGAAGTTCCAGCACTTCATCCGTTCCCAGAAGCGCTTGCAGGCAAGCAATGTTCGCGACCACAACATGCAGTGGGACTTCTGGAGTCTGTCCCCGGAGTCGGCGCATCAGGTGACCTGGTTGATGGGCGACCGCGGAATCCCCAAAACCTGGCGGAACATGAACGGCTACAGCAGCCACACCTACAGCTGGATCAATGCGGCCGGCGAGATCTTCTGGGTGAAGTACCACTTCAAGACCGATCAGGGCGTCGAGTTCCTGACCCAGGAGGACGCGGATCGGTTGGCCGGCGAGGATGGCGACTACCACCAACGCGACCTGTTCGAGTCGATCGAACGCGGGGATCACCCGAGCTGGACGCTGAAGATGCAGATCATGCCGTACGAGGAAGCCAAGGACTATCGCTTCAACCCGTTCGATCTGACGAAGGTGTGGCCGCACGGCGACTACCCATTGATCGACGTCGGAAGGATGACGCTGAACCGCAACGTCACCGACTATCACGCCGAGATCGAGCAGGCGGCTTTCGAGCCGAACAACACCGTGCCCGGCACGGGTTTGAGCCCGGACAAAATGCTGCAGGCGCGGGGCTTCTCGTACTCCGACGCCCATCGCGCCCGACTGGGAACCAACTATCGGCAGATCCCGGTCAATACCCCGAGGGTCGAGGTGAACAGCTACTCCAAAGACGGGGCGATGCGAATCAACAATGTCTCTGACCCCGTGTACGCGCCCAATTCCTATGGTGGGCCTCATGCGGACCCGGCACGCGCCGCCGAGATCCGCTGGCATGCCGACGGCGACATGGTCAGGTCGGCGTACACACTGCACCCCGAGGACGACGACTGGGGGCAGGCCGGCACCATGGTCCGCGACGTCCTCGACGACGCGGCCCGGGAACGCTTGGCGCACAACATCATTGGCCATGTATCCCAAGGGGTGAAGGAGCCGGTGCTGTCGCGGGTGTTCGAGTACTGGCGCAACGTCGATCCCGACCTCGGGAAAAAGGTCGAGGAAGGCGTCCGGGGCAACGGGGGCTGACCGCACGTCCGCGCGCCTGGCATGATCGCTGCATGACCATGCGGGTTTCGCAGGTTGCCCAGATACAAGGGGCCGTGCTGGCCTTCGGCTTGGCCCTGGCCGGGAGCATCGCGGTGCCGACGGCGGCCGCGCACCCGTCGGAGCCGGGAGTGGTGAATTACGCGGTCCTGGGCAAAGGTTCGGTCGGCAACATCGTCGGCGGACCCATGGGGTGGGAGTCGGTGTTCACCCAGCCCGGGCAAGGCGACTGGGTGGACCTCCCGGACTGCAACAACTGGGCCGACGTCGGCTTGCCCGAGGTGTACAACGATCCCGACCTAGCGTCGTTCAACGGAGCCCTCACCCAGACGTCGGCCACCGACCAGACACATCTGGTCAAACAAGCCGTCGGGGTGTTCGCCACCAATGACGCCGCGGGTCGGGCCTTTCATCGGGTGGTGGATCGAACGGTGGGCTGTTCCGGACAGACGACGGCGCTCCACCTCGACAACGGCAGCACCCAGGTCTGGTCGTTCGACGGCGGGCCGGCCGGCCCCGCCGACGAGAACTGGACAAAGCAGGAGGCGGGCACCGATCGCCGTTGTTTCAATCAAACCAGGCTGCGCGAAAACGTGTTGCTGCAGGCGAAAGTGTGCCAATCCGGTAACGCCGGGCCCGCCGTGAACGTGCTGGCCGGGGCGATGCAGAACGCCCTGGGTCAATAATCGGGCGATTTGGGTATCCGTCTTCCCCGTGCACGCGGAGGTGCGGAGAAGGGAATATGTCGGGGGCATCTGATAGATGAAGCACTAGACGTAGTTGCGCCGATTATCGTTCGATTAGCTGCCGCAGGGAAGCGGTCCGCAAGTCAATGTTCAGCTTGCCCGGACCCGAAGGGATCGTGATATGACGTTCGCGCCGATCACCTCCGCGGCTTCGCAGTCGCAGTCGCGGGTGGCCGGCACTGACCCCTCCCCGCAGCTGGACATCGCCGAGCTGGCCGACTCCGCGGCCGTCGCGCATTACATCGCCGAGGGATGCCTGGTGGACGCCCCGCTGGGCCGTATCGGCCTGGAGTTGGAGGCCCATTGCCACGACCCGGCCGACCCGTACCGCAGACCGGGCTGGAACGAGATCGCCGCCGTGCTCGACGCGCTTCCCGCGTTGCCCGGGGGCAGCAGGATCACCGTGGAACCGGGCGGCGCCGTCGAACTGTCCGGGCCGCCGGCCGACGGCGTGGTGCCCGCCATCGACGCCATGCGCCGCGATCAGGCCGTGCTGCAGCCGGCGTTTGCTGAGGCCGGGCTGGGCCTGGTTTTCCTCGGCGCCGACCCGCTGCGCCCGCCCAGGCGCATCAACCCCGGCGCCCGGTATCGCGCCATGGAACGCTTCTTCGCGACCAGCCGGTCGGGGGAAGCGGGCGCGGCGATGATGACGTCCACCGCATCGATCCAAGTCAACGTGGACGCCGGACCGCGAGACGGCTGGGCGGCGCGAGTGCGCCTGGCACATGCCTTGGGCCCCATGATGATCGCGATAACGGCCAACTCGCCGATGCTGGGCGGTGAGTTCACGGGCTGGGTGTCGAGCCGGCAGCGAGTGTGGGGGCGGATGGACTCGGCACGCTGCGGACCCATCCTGGGGGCCAGCGGCGATGACCCGGGCACCGACTGGGCCAGGTATGCGCTCAAGGCCCCGGTGATGCTGGTGCACAACCCCGACGCCGAAGCCGTCACCGATTGGGTGCCGTTTGCCGACTGGGTCGACGGCCGCGTGTTGCTCGCGGGTCGCCGGCCCAGCGTCGCTGACCTGGAGTACCACCTGACCACGTTGTTCCCGCCGGTGCGGCCCAGGCAGTGGCTGGAGATCCGGTATTTGGACAGCGTGCCGGACGCGTTATGGCCCGCGGTGGCGTTCACCCTGGCGGTCCTGCTCGACGACCCGGCCGCCGCAGACGTCGCGGCCGAGGCGGTCGAACCGGTTGCCACCGCCTGGGACACCGCCGCCCGGGTGGGGCTGCGGGATCGACGGCTCTACGCGGCGGCAAACGCGTGCCTGGCAGTCGCAGCCGCGAAGGCCCCGGCCGAACTCGGCGATTCGATGCAGCGGTTGGTGCGCCTTGTCGACCAGGGCCGCTGCCCCGGCGACGAGTTCTCCGACCAGGTGATCGAGCACGGCCTTGCGGCTACGGTGGCGCGACTGGCCCAAGGGGAGCTGTGACGTCTCCTGATGATTCCGACCCGCTGCGCCCGGTCCCCCGCAAGCGGGAGGTGCCCCCAGCGCCGCGCTTGCGGTCGTCATGCCGGGAGGGCATCGCCGACGACTTGGCGCGGACGCGGACACGGACGTTGCGGCTGGTCGAGTTTGACGACGCGGAACTTCGTCGGCAGTACCACCCGTTGATGAGCCCCTTGGTGTGGGACCTCGCCCACATCGGTCAGCAGGAGGAACTGTGGCTGTTGCGGGGTGGCGATCCCGCACGGCCCGGAATGCTGCCGCCGGCGGTCGAGGGGCTCTACGACGCCTTCGTACATTCCCGCGCCAGCCGCGTCGACCTGCCGCTGCTCTCGCCGGACAAGGCGCGGGCCTATTGCCAGACCGTGCGGTCCGCCGTGCTCGACGCGCTTGACGTGCTACCGGACGACCCCGCTGGTGACGAGGCGGCCTTCGTGTACGCGATGGTGGTCAGCCACGAGAACCAGCACGACGAAACGATGTTGCAGGCTTTGAATTTGCGCAGCGGCGCACCGCTTTTGCGGGACGGCCCGGGGCTGCCGGGCGGTCGAGCGGGGTTGGCCGGCACATCGGTGCTGGTGCCCGGCGGCGAGTTCGTGCTCGGTGTCGACGCCGCTAGCGAACCGCATTCGTTGGACAACGAGCGCCCGGCCCACGTCGTCGACCTGCCCGCGTTCCGGATCGGGCGGGTTCCCGTCACCAACGGCGAATGGCGCCAGTTCGTCGACGACGGCGGCTACGACCAGCCGCGCTGGTGGTCCGAGCGCGGTTGGCAGCACCGCCAGGGCGCGGGCCTGACCGCGCCTCAGTTCTGGAGTTCCGACGGCGCGACTCGCACCCGGTTCGGCCACGTCGAGGACATCCCTGCCGACGAACCCGTCCAGCACGTCAGCTTTTTCGAGGCCGAGGCCTACGCGGCCTGGGCCGGTGCCCGGCTGCCCACCGAAATGGAATGGGAGAAGGCCTGCACCTGGGATCCGTTCACCGCCACCCGGCGCCGCTACCCCTGGGGAGACCGCAAACCGGACGGGACGCTGGCCAACCTGGGTGGCGCTGCGTTGCGGCCGGCGCCCGTCGGCGCCTATCCCGGCGGCGCGTCGGCGTACGGCGTCGAGCAGATGCTCGGCGAGGTCTGGGAGTGGACCACCTCCCCGCTGCGGCCCTGGCCGGGATTCGTCCCGATGCTCTACGAGCGGTATTCGCAGCCATTCTTCGACGGCGACTACCGGGTGTTGCGGGGCGGGTCGTGGGCCGTCGAGGCCGGGATCATGCGGCCGAGTTTTCGCAACTGGGATCACCCCTACCGGCGCCAGATCTTCTCCGGCGTCCGATTGGCGTGGGATGTCTGCGACGGGGAACGCGCCTGATGTGCCGGCACCTGGGCTGGCTGGGCACTGGCGTCACGATTTCCTCGTTGGTGCTCGACCCGCCGTTCGGGCTGCGCGTGCAGTCCTATGCGCCGCGCCGCCAAAAACACTGCCTGCTCAACGCCGACGGTTGGGGCGTCGGGTTTTTCGACACCTCCTCGTCAGGCTCCCCGGAGGGCGGGGCGCCACGCCGCTGGCGCAGCCAGGCGCCGCTGTGGGGCGACGTGTCCTTCGATTCCATCGCGCCCGCGCTGCGCAGCCACTGCGTGGTGGCCGCGGTGCGTTCGGCGACCGTCGGCATGCCGATCGAGGCCAGCGCGTGCGCGCCGTTCACCGACGGGCAGTGGTTGTTGTCGCACAACGGAATCGTCGACCGGGCCGTGTTGCCGA
>NZ_LZMB01000111.1 GCF_001673555.1 Mycobacterium sp. 1165178.9
TGTCCGTGCAGCTCGCCTCGCGGGCGCGGGCGGCCGGCTTGGCCGTGAGTCCGCGCATGATCTTCGAAAACCCGACGGTGCAGCAGTTGGCCGCGGCACTCGAGGCCCTGGGCGACGACGGGACCGACATCGGCGTGCAGGAAACCGACACCCGTTTCGAGCCGATGAGTACCTCGGGACTGTCGCCATCGGATCTGGCTGCCGTGACGCAACTTTTCTCGTCGTCACGTGAAGGCGCGACATGACAGCTGCCAAAACCGAGGTTCCCCCCGACATCGACGACGTGATGGCGCTGAGCCCGCTGCAGGAGGGCTTGTATTCGCTGACCACGCTCGCCGAATTCGCCGACGGTGAAGCGGCGGACGACCCGTACGTCATCGGGATCGGGGCGGACATCTCCGGCGGACTCGATGTCACGCTGTTACGCGAGTGCGCGGAGCAGATGTTGGTGCGGCACCCGAACCTGCGGGCCAGCTTCTTCAGCCGGGGAATCCCGCGACCGGTACAGATCGTGCCGTCCCGCGTCGAGCTGCCGTGGCGCCTGGTCGCCGCGACACCCGCCGACGTGCCGGCGCTGGAAACCGGCGAGCGCCGGCGACCGTTCGATCTGGAACGTGGGCCGGCGATCCGCTTCCTGTTGATCGAATTGCCCGGCGCGCGATGGCGTTTGGTGCTCACCGCCCATCACATCGTGATCGACGGCTGGTCGTTGCCGGTGTTCGTCAACGAGATGATGATCCTGTATCGGGCCGGCGGTGACCCGTCGGCGCTGCCCGTCGTCCCGCGGCCCTACCGCGATTACATCGGCTGGCTGGCGAGCCGCGATCCCGAAACCAGCCACCGGGTCTGGCGCGACCACCTGGCGGGGATGCCGGGGCCCACCCTGCTCGCCGCGTCACTGGGATCCATCGAGACGACCGAGGGTCGCACGGCGCTGCCGCGCACCACCGAGCTGCGACTGCCGGGTCACGCCACCGCGCGGTTGATCGACGGCAGCCGATCCCGCGGCATCACGGTGAACACCCTGATGCAAATGGCATGGGCGCTGGTGTTGTCGCGGCTGATCGACACGCACGATGTGGTTTTCGGCGTCACCGTGTCCGGGCGGCCACCCGAATTGACCGGCGTCGAAACCATGGTCGGTCTGTTCATCAACACCGTGCCGCTGCGTGTGCGTCTGGCCCCGGCGGCGCCGGTCGGCGAGCAATGCCGAGCCGTCCAGCGTGACGCCGCGATGCTGCGTGAGCACAGCTATCTGAGGCACGCCCAACTTCGGGCCCTCGGCGGGGTCGGGGAAATGTTCGACACCCTGCTGGTCTACGAGAACTTCCCGATGGACGGCTTGACCGCAGGCGGCGAATTGACTGCTGCCGGTGTGACATTCCGCCCATCCGCCCTGCAAACCCTGTCGCATTTCCCGATCGCCGTCGCCGCCCACATGGAAGACGGCGAGCTGGTGGTGCTGATTGAAGCGATCGACGGAGCATTGGGTGCCGTTCCCGCCGGCACGTTGGGCCGGCGGGTGCTCACCGCCGCCGAGAGGCTGTTGCAGGGCTGGGAGCGTCCGCTGCGCGACATCAGTGTGCTGCTGGACGATGAGGCGGCTCCGCTGCACGCCGCCGGCACGCCACAGCCGATGTCGCCGTTCAGCATCCACGCCCGATTCGCCGATGTTGTGGCCAGGACACCGGACCACCCGGCGGTCAGCTGGGTGGGGGGTGCGTTGAGTTATCGCGAGCTCGATCTTCACAGCACCCGACTGGCGGCGCGACTCGCCCAAAGCGGAGTCCAGCCCGAAACACCGGTGGGTATCAGGCTTTCCCGGGGCCCGCGATACGTCATCGCGATACTCGCCGTGCTCAAAGCGGGCGGCATGTGCGTGCCGATGGAGCCGGGAATGCCCCCGGAACGCGTGGACTCGATCCTGCGTCAATCAGGCGCGCTGATCGTGTTGGATGAAAAGCTGACCGAGGCGCTGCTGGCGGGCGGCGAACCGCACGACGACGACTTCAGCCCCGTGGACGTTCCGCTGGCCCAGGCCGCGTATGTCGTATTCACCTCGGGCACGACCGGAGAACCCAAGGGCGTCATTGGAACTCACGGCGCCATAGGCGCCTACGCCGACGATCATCTGGACCGCGTGCTGCGGCCAGCGGCAGGCAAGCTAGGCCGGCCGCTGCGCATCGCCCACGCGTGGTCGTTCGCCTTCGATGCCGCGTGGCAGCCGCTGGTGGGCTTGCTCGACGGGCACGGCGTACATGTCGTCGACGAACACACCCAGACCGATGCCGAGGCGCTCGTCGCGATGATCGCCGCGCACGGTATCGACATGATCGACACCACCCCATCGATGTTTGCCCAGCTGCAAGCGTTTGGTTTGCTGACCGGGGTGCCACTGAGCGTGTTGGCACTGGGCGGCGAGGCGCTGGGCGGTTCGGCCTGGGCCCGGATCCGCAACGCGTGCGGCACGACGTCGATGACCGCATACAACTGCTACGGGCCCACCGAGACCACGGTCGAAGCGGTGGTCGCCGCCATAGCCGAGCGCGACGAGCCGGCCATCGGGCGGCCGACCCGGCACAGCCGCGGTTACGTGCTGGATTCCGCACTGCGCCCGGTGCCCTCCGGAGCGACGGGCGAACTGTATCTGGGCGGTGCCCAGCTGGCCCGTGGCTACCTGGGTCGCGCCCCGGAGACCGCTGCCCGTTTTCTCGCCGACCCGTTTGCGCCGGCCGAACGGATGTATCGCACCGGTGACCTGGTGCGCCGGTTGTCCGACGGGTCACTGCAATACGTGGGACGCGCCGATGGCCAGGTGAAGATCCGCGGCCACCGCGTCGAACCCGGCGAGATCGCCGCCGCCCTCGAATCGCATCCGGCCGTGCGGCATGCGGGAGTGTTGGTCCAGCAGCGCCGGGGCATCGCGCGCCTCACAGCGTACGTGGCCACCGACACGGCCACCAACCGGCCCGCAACCGCCGAGCTGCGGCGCATGCTCAGCACGCGGCTGCCGCGCTACATGGTTCCACAGCGCATCGTCCTGGTTGACGCAATCCCGTTGACCGCCAACGGAAAGCTGGACGAAACAGCGTTGGCCGCCCTCGATCACGCCGAGTCCGAGGTTGGCGCGGCGACGCCCGAGACTGCCACGGAAGCCGCGCTGGTCGAATTGCTTGCCGAGCTGCTCGGGCAACCGCGCATCGACGTCACCGGCGACTTCCTGCAGCTGGGCCTGGACAGCATCATGGCGCTGTCGGTGGTCCAAGCGGCCCGCGCACGCGGAATTGCGCTGCGCGCCAGGCTCATCCTCGAGTGCAACAACGTTCGCGAACTGGCCGAGGCGATCGACTCGGAGACCACGGCCGCCGCCCAGCAGGTGGACACCGGCACCGGGCCAATGCCGTTGCTCCCGAACGGCCGGTGGCTCTACGAATTCGGCGACCCGCGCAGGCTCGCCCAGACCGAAGCCATCCGACTGCCCGAGACGGTGCGCCGCGAGCAGTTGGATGCGGCTTTGGCCGGCATCATCGAGGGCCACGAAGTGCTGCGCACCCGGCTAGACCGTTCCAGCATGACCCTGGCGCCGGCACCGGCCGCCGATATCGCCGACCTCGTCAAAGAGGTTGAGGGCCTTGACGATCTGGTCGGCGCCGTGCCCGCACACGTCGCGCAGGCCGTCGATCGCCTGGACCCCGAACGCGGAGCGCTGCTGTCCGTGGTGTGGTTACGACCGCCGGCGGGAGAGAGCGTTCTGCTGCTGGCCGCGCATGTCGTCGCGTTCGACCCGGCGTCGTGGCGAGTCATCCTCGGCGAACTCGGTGCCGCCCTGACGGCCTCGGCCACCGGCCACGCACCGGCACCCGTGCGCGAACACACCAGCTACCGGCGCTGGGCAGACGCGCTCACCGCGCGTGCACAGCGGTTGGACACGGTGCAATTCTGGGCGACCCAACTGGACGGCGACGATCCCGACCTCGGTGCCAGGCGGCTCGATCCGAGCCGCGACCGCGCTCGCAACCTGCTCGTTCGAAACGTCGCCACCGACGCCGAGGTCACCCGCCGGCTGCTGGAATCGGACCTGTCGCTGCCCACGCTCCTGATCGCCGCCACCGCGGCGACGGTGACGCGCTGGCGCGAGCTGCGCGGACAAGCCACTCCGCCGCCGCTGCTCGCACTCGAAACCCACGGCCGCGCCGATGGTTTGGTGGACACGGCCGGAGCAGGCACCATCGACACCAGCGACACGGTCGGGTTACTCAGCTCCATCTACCCGGTACGAGTGGACTCGACCGATCCGCGCAAGGTGGGGGAGAAGTTGTCGGCGATTCCCGGCGACGGACTCGACTACGGGCTGCTGCGCTACCTGCGGGACGACACCGCCGAGCGGCTCGCCGCTTTTGCACCACCCCAACTGCTGCTGAACTATCTCGGCGCCGCCCACACCGGCGGCGGGACGGGGCTGCGGCTCGAGCGCGAGTTACTCGCCGGGACGTCCCCGGTGCCGGAGCCGGAGCTGGCGGTCCGCCACGAGCTCACCATCGCCGCGATGGTGCTGACCTATGGCGAGGAGCGGGTCCTGGCGGCGCAGTGGCGCGCGTTGCCCGACATTCTCGATAACGCGGATATTGCCGCGCTACAAGAGCTTTGGATTGAATCGCTGCGGGAGATGGTGAGATGAGCACACTTGCGATCGTGGGTGCCGGCGCCAAGGCGGTGGCCGTGGCGGCCAAGGCCTTCGCGCTGCGCGAAATGGGCGTGGAGGTTCCCGACGTGGTGGCCGTGGAGCGGATCGGCGTCGCGGCGAACTGGCAGGCGAGCGGCGGCTGGACCGATGGCGCGCACCGGCTGGGCACCAGCCCGGAAAAAGACGTCGGGTTCCCGTACCGCTCGGCGCTGGTGCCGCGCCGCAACGCCGAACTCGACGAGCGGATGACCCGCTACAGCTGGCAGTCATATCTGATAGCGACGGCGTCGTTCGCCGCGTGGATCGACCGCGGCAGACCTGCGCCGACGCATCGCCGGTGGGGCCAGTACCTGAGTTGGGTAGCCGATCACGTGGGAATGAACGTGGTGCACGGTGACGTCGAACGATTGGCGATCAGCGGGGATCGCTGGGCTCTGCACACTCACGAGACCACCGTGCACGCCGATGCGTTGATGATCACCGGTCCCGGCCAGGCCGAAAAGTCCTTGCTTCCCGGCAATCCGCGCATGCTGTCGATCGCCCAATTCTGGGATCGCGCCGCCAACCACGACCGGATCAACGCGGAGCGGGTGGCGGTGATCGGCGGTGGCGAGACGGCGGCGGCGATGCTCTATGAACTGTTCCGGCACCGGGTGTCGAGCATCACCGTGATTTCTCCGCAGGCCACGTTGTTCACCCGCGGCGAGGGTTTTTTCGAGAACTCGCTGTTCTCCGATCCCACCAACTGGCCGGCCCTTACCCTTGCCGAACGCCGTGATGCGTTGGCCCGCACCGACCGCGGGGTGTTTTCGTCCAACGTGCAGGAAGCGCTGCTGGCCGACGATCGCATTCACCACCTGCGTGGCCGTGTCGCGCACGCGGTAGGCAAGGAGGGACAGATCCGGCTGACGCTGTCCACCAACCGCGGCAGCGAGAACCTCGAGACGGTACATGGGTTTGATCTCGTGATCGACGGCTCCGGCGCTGACTCACTGTGGTTCGCATCGTTATTCAGTCAGGACGCACTGGATCTGCTCGAACTCGGGCTGGGTGGACCGTTGACCTCAGAGCGGTTGCAGGAGGCGATAGGTTATGACCTGGCCGTCACCGATGTGACGCCCAAGCTGTTCCTGCCGAACTTGTCAGGACTGACCCAGGGGCCCGGTTTTCCCAACCTCAGCTGCCTTGGACTGCTATCCGACCGGGTGTTGGGATCGACCGTCAGCCCCTCCAGGTACTCGGTGAGAACTAGACACGATGAGCGCCAACCCCTTTGACGCGGCGGTCGAATTTACCGTCGCTACCTGCTTGCGGCACAGAATATTTAGCGTGCTTTCACACGTCGCGACCGTAGCGTCGTCGTAACGTGACCCACCTGAGACACAAATTCCCGAGTCACGGTGCACACTTACACCATCTTCATCCATGGAGACGTGTGACCGCGTGTGGCTATCCGCGAGATATCCGCCACGGTCCATGTGCATCGAAGGGGGACCTGTGAAATCCGTGAAGTCCGTTGCCACGGGCGTGGCGGCCTTGACCGCCATTGGCGGCGCCGCCGCCGGCGTGGCTTCCATTGCCGCACCGATCGGCCTCGATCAGGTGCAACTTGCTGCGGTCGGCGCGCCACTGCCGCAGGACCCGCCGCCGCCTCCGCCCGCGCCGCCGGGAGCGCCGGGGCAGTTGCCGACGGCGGACCAATTGGCCAACCTCTGCACCCAGGTAACCGACCCCGGGGTCAACTACAGGGACAAGACCAACCTCGTTGAAAACGGCGTGCCGCAAAACGAGGGTATGGTCGCTGACCACGACCTGCGGAAGGCGTACCGGAACGGAAACTTCCCCGAGCAATTCAACGTGACCAACATCGCGCCGGCGGGTCCGAACATGGCCCAGGCCGACGTGGGCATCACGGGGCCGAAGTTCGCCGGGCCGGTCAACAAGCACCTGGTGTTCGTCAACCAGAACGGAAACTGGGTCTTGCAACACGACGCGGCGCTTGCCCTACTGCAGGCGGCGACGGCTACCAACTAAGACAGTTCGGCGTCGAGTAATACCGACGCTGAAAACCAATCCCCATGCGCCCCGGATGGCGGCGCATGGGGATTGGCGTTTAACCCCGGCACGCACCAATCGGTCGGCCCGGCGGCATCAGCGCGTGTCCTCACACAGTGGGCGCACAATTCGGTCACGTTTTTTCCTATCGGATCGCCGTAACGTATCGGTGCCCAGACGCGAAATACGTGACGCAAAGGGCACGCTGACACCTTCCACGCCGCCATCAATTGGCGACGCGGATCGCTGATCACGCGTCGAGATTCGTGCTCGTCTAGAGGGGGAACCATGGGAACCGTCAAGACCATTGCCACCGGGGTGGCAGCGCTGGCCATCGTCGGGGGCGTGGCCGCAGGCGTGGCCTCGGCCGCGACGCCGAGTGCCCTGGCCGCCGGAGTGCGGCTCACCACCGTCGGTGCTCCGCTTCCGCAGGATCCGCCGCCGGCGCAGCCGCTTACGGACGCCAACGTGCCGACTTCCGATCAGCTGACCGGCGTGCTCACCACCCTCGCCGACCCCAAGGTCTCCTTCTCCAACAAGAGCAACCTGGTGCAGGGCGGCATCAGCGGAATGGCAGCGCACGTCGCCGACAAGAAGCTGCAGAAGGCGGCCAAGAACGGCGACCTGCCGCTGTCGTTCGGTGTCACCAACGTCCAGCCGGCCGCGGACGGTTCGGCGACCGCCGACGTCGCGGTCTCCGGCCCCAAACTGACCTCGCCGGTCACGCAGAACGTCACGTTCGTCAACCAGGGCGGCGGCTGGGTGCTGTCGCGGGCGTCGGCGATGGAGTTGCTGGAGGCCGCCGGTCAGTGATCGGCGCGTAACGCGCGCAGGTCCAATCTGGCGATGCGCGCCCGATCCGCCAGCACGTCGATGGCGCGGATTCGGCCGCCGCGCACCACGAATCCCATGACAGATGCCGCACGGCCGGCGATGAAAATCACCGCTCCGGCGGCGCCGTTCACCGTCGCGGCGCACACTTCGCGTTCCGGCCCGGCGTAACTGCGGGCCAGCTGGGCCACCGAGGACGCGCCCTCGGCGCGGACGACCGCCGTGGCGGCGCCGAAATCACCACGCAACACCACGTCGGGATGGAGCAGCGCCACCAGGCGGTCGAAGTCGCCGCTGCGCCCCGCCGCGAAAAAGGCGTCGACCACCTCCCGTTGCGCGACCAAGCTGCCCTCGGGAGCCGGGTCGGCCTGCTCGATCCGGCGTCGGGCCCGGCTGGCCAGTTTGCGGGCCGCCTCCGGCGTTCGATCGATGATGGCCGCGATCTGATCGAACGGCACGGTGAACACGTCGTGCAGCACGAACGCCAGCCGCTCGGCCGGCGGCAGCGTGTCCAGCACCACGAACAGCGCCAACCCCACCGCGTCGGCCAGCATCGCGCGGTGCTCGGGGTCGAATTCACCTGCGGCCTCCACGATGGGGTCCGGCAGGTGACCGGAAAGTTCCTCGCCGCCGTGAGTCCGGCGGTCGCGCAACACGTTCAGGCAGATGCGCGCCACCACGGTGGTCAGCCAGGCGTCCAGATTGGCGATGCGGTTTATCCCGTCCGACTCGGCGCTGCGGCTCAGCCGCAGCCACGCCTCCTGCACCGCATCCTGAGCGTCGTCGATCGAGCCCAGCATGCGATAGGCGATGGCGCCCAGCTGCGGTCGGGCCGCCTCGAAGCGAGCCGCCAATGACGGATCCGCCGTCACGGCCGATCGGTCTCGGGTAACGCGCACACCCGATTGGCCGAAAAGCCCGACGACCCGATATCGAGGGCGATGTTGAACCGGGCGCGCATGTTGCCCAGGTTGATGACGTGGGTCAGGCCGACGAGCTGCGGTGTGTCGAAGTGCGCACGCAGCGCGTCGAAAAGTTGGTCGGTCACCTCGACCGGGGTGCGACTCATCGCGGTGGCGTACTCGAGGATCAGCTTGTCGACGTCCGAGAAACACGTGGCGTTGCGGTAGTTCGCCATCGCCAGCAATTCTTCGTCGGTGATGCCCCACTGCCGGGCGATCTGTGAGCCGAGGTCGATGCAGTACTCGCAGCGCACCGTCGTCGCTGCTTTGAGCTCCGCCAGCGCACGGTGGCGGGGGCTGAGAATGTCCAGTTTCGCCTCGGCCTGCTCCAACTTGCCGTAGGCGCTGAGCAATCGGGGAATATGCGCATACATCCGCAGCGGCTCCAGCATCCCCGCGGTTTCGAGCCCGGCCATCTGCGCGAGCTTGCGTCGGGTGAAGAAGAAGGCGATTTTGGCACCGAGGCCGGCGTCGCGGTCGGAGACTCCTTGCAGTCGTGGCATGGCGATCCTCCTGGCAAGTTGTGGTGAGAAACCAACGTCCTTACTAGGTCGACACGCGGCGAGGCCCGAACGTGACACTTATGCGGGTGAGCCCAGCGGCATATCCATGTCGTACACCCGGGCGTGCAGCACGGTGCGGTTCCGCAGCGCCGCACGCACAGCACGATGCAGGCCGTCTTCGAGATAGGTGATGCCCCTCCACCGCACGGCATGGGGGAAGAGATCGCCGTAGAAGGTGGAGTCCTCGGACAGCAAGCGGTCCAGTGCGAGCACCGTTGTGGTGGTGACTAATTCGTCGAGCCGGATCTGCTGCGGGGGTATCTGGGACCAATCCCGATAGGACAGGTTGTGTTCCGGATACGGTTTGCCGTCGCGCACGCCCTTGAAAATCATCGGCCGAACTCTCCCGACTCATCGCTTTGGCCCGACCGCTTCATTCTGGAAAGGCTAGCCGGACTGATGCTCGGCAGCACCGGTGCGTTCGAAGAAAGTCGTCCGACGGCCATCGCCGGCGTCGCGGCGATGATGGGCAGCGGTCCTTGCGGCAACCGGTTCCGCCGAACCGCCGCTGATCACGGTCGGCATCGCCCGAGCCCGTAAAATGAATCCGGTCAAGGCGGTATCGAAGGAGGTGGAGGCCGGTGGGAAGTGCCGATGACCGTCGGTTTGAGGTGCTGCGCGCCATTGTCGCCGATTTCGTCGCCACCAAAGAGCCGATCGGTTCGAAGGCGTTGGTGGACCGTCACAACCTGGGGGTCTCGTCCGCCACGGTCCGAAACGACATGGCGGTACTCGAGGCCGAGGGCTACATCACCCAGCCGCACACCAGTTCCGGCCGGGTGCCTACCGAGAAGGGTTACCGGGAGTTCGTCGACCGGCTCGACGACGTCAAGCCGCTGTCCTCGGCCGAACGGCGCGCGATTCAGAGCTTCCTCGAGTCCGGCGTGGACCTCGATGACGTCCTGCGCCGGGCGGTCCGGCTGCTCTCCCAACTGACCCGGCAGGTGGCCGTGGTGCAGTACCCCACGCTGTCGTCGTCGACCGTGCGTCACCTCGAAGTGATCGCCCTGACCCCGGCGCGGCTGCTGATGGTCGTCATCACCGACTCCGGCCGCGTCGACCAGAGGGTCGTCGAACTCGGTGACGTCATCGACGAGCACGAACTCTCTCAGCTGCGGGAGATGCTCGGCCAGGCGCTGGTGGGCAAGAAGCTGTCGGCCGCCTCCGTCGCGGTCGCCGACCTCGCGGGGCAGCTGAGCAGCCCAGACGGCCTGGGCGACGCCGTCGGCCGGTCGGCGACGGTGTTGCTGGAATCGCTCGTCGAACACTCCGAAGAGCGCTTACTGCTGGGCGGCACCGCCAACCTGACCCGTAACGCGGCCGATTTCGGTGGCTCGTTGCGCTCCATCCTGGAAGCGCTCGAGGAGCAGGTGGTGGTGCTGCGGTTGCTGGCCGCCCAGCAGGAAGCCGGTAAGGTGACGGTGCGCATCGGCCATGAGACGGCCGCCGAGCAGATATTGGGCACCTCCGTGGTGACCACCGCCTACGGCACCTCCGACACCGTCTACGGGGGAATGGGTGTGCTGGGGCCCACCCGGATGGACTATCCGGGAACTATCGCCAGCGTTGCTGCGGTTGCCCTATATATCGGCGAAGTCCTGGGTGCCCGATGAACGCGCACCCGCAGGGTGGGCAGGCGCGGGGATAGACCAGGTATAGGAGAGTCAAGCGTGGCACGCGATTACTACGGGCTGCTCGGCGTGAGCAGAAACGCCAGCGACGCGGAGATCAAGCGCGCCTACCGCAAGCTGGCGCGCGAACTGCATCCCGACGTCAACCCGGACCAGGCCGCGCAGGCGCGATTCCAGGAGATCAGTGCCGCCTACGAGGTGCTGAGCGACCCCGAGAAGCGGCGGATCGTGGACCTGGGCGGCGACCCGCTGGAGAACGCGGCCGCGGCGGGCGGCGGTTTCGGCGGATTCGGCGGCGGCCTGGGCGACGTATTCGAGGCTTTCTTCGGCGGCGGCTTCAGCGGCGGCGCGACCTCCCGGGGCCCGATCGGGCGGGTGCGGCCCGGCTCGGACTCGCTGCTGCGGATGCGGCTCGACCTCGAAGAGTGCGCCACCGGTGTGACAAAGCAGGTCACCGTCGACACCGCGGTGCTGTGTGACCGGTGCCAGGGCAAGGGCACCAACGGCGATTCGGCACCGGTGCCCTGCGACACCTGCGGCGGCCGCGGCGAGGTGCAGACGGTGCAGCGCTCGCTGCTGGGGCAGGTGATGACGTCGCGACCGTGTCCGACGTGCCGTGGCGTCGGCGTCGTCATCCCCGATCCGTGCCACCAGTGCATGGGCGACGGCCGGGTGCGGGCCCGCCGCGAGATCAGCGTCAAGATCCCTGCTGGCGTCGGCGACGGCATGCGCGTGCGGCTCGCCGCGCAGGGTGAGGTTGGGCCTGGTGGTGGGCCGGCCGGCGACTTGTACGTCGAGGTGCACGAACAGGCCCACGACGTCTTCGTCCGCGAAGGCGACGACCTGCACTGCACGGTTTCGGTGCCGATGGTTGACGCGGCGCTGGGCGTCACCGTCACCGTCGACGCCATTTTGGACGGCGTCAGCGAGATCGCCATTCCGCCCGGCACCCAACCCGCTTCGGTCATCACGCTGCGTGGCCACGGCATGCCGCACCTGCGGTCCGGCACCCGGGGCGATCTGCATGTCCACATCGAGGTGGTGGTTCCGGCCCGGCTGGACCACCGCGACACCGAATTGCTGCGCGAGTTCAAAACTCGCCGCGGCCGCGACGTGCCCGAGGTTCGCTCGACCCACGCCGGCGGCGGCTTGTTCAGCCGGCTCCGTGAAACCTTCACCGGGCGCTAGTCGGCGCCCGGAGGCGCGCACATGGTCGCGACCCTGTTCTACCTCGACGATCTGCCCGAGCCCGGCTCGCTCGCCGTACTGGGCGGTGACGAGGGTTTTCACGCCGCCACCGTGCGGCGGATCCGTCCCGGCGAGCGTCTCGTGCTCGGCGACGGCGCCGGAGCCCTGGCCCACTGCGAGGTCGAACATGCCGGGCGCGACGGGTTGCGGGCACGGGTGCTCGAGCGCTGGATCGTCGCGCCGGGGTCCCCGCCCGTGACGGTCGTGCAGGCACTGCCGAAGTCGGAGCGTTCGGAGCTGGCCGTCGAGCTTGCCACCGAGGCCGGCGCCGACGCCTTCGTGGCGTGGCAGGCCGCGCGATGCGTGGCCAACTGGCAGGGCAACCGGGCCGACAAGGGGTTGCGCCGATGGCGTGCCGTCGTCCGGTCAGCGGCCCGGCAGTCCCGTCGGGCGCACATCCCGGCGGTCGACGGCGTGTTGTCGACCGCCGAGCTGACGCGGTGGATCCGCGACGAGGTGGCCGCAGGCGCGACGGCGCTGGCCTTGCACGAGTCGGCCACCGACCGACTCGCGGATATCGAGCTGGCACCTGCGAAATCACTGCTGCTGCTGGTCGGTCCAGAAGGCGGGATCGCCGAAGACGAGATGGCGGCGTTGTCCGACGCGGGCGCGGCGGCGGTGCGGCTCGGTCCCCAGGTGCTGCGGACGTCGACGGCCGCGGCGGTGGCCCTGGGGGCGCTCGGTGTGTTGACCCCGCGCTGGGACCGGCACGGCGACGTGCCGGCAAACGGCCTCGCGCAGCAGATTCGCGACACCGGCGCGCCGTCGAGTACGTTGCGCAACACTGACCAACCCGGGCCCCCGGCGTAGACTGAGACGGCCCAGCAACCGACCGACAAGCCGAGAAAGCAGGCATCGAGAGCCACGTGACACCCCGCGAGACCAGCGCTGCTGACGCAGCCGGAGACGTCCCGGCCTCTGCTCAGGTTCGCAGCAGCATCGATGTTCCGCCCGATGTCGTGATGGGCTTGTTGGGCTCGGCTGATCAGAACCTGCGGGCTCTGGAGCGCAGCCTGAACGCCGATTTGCACGTGCGTGGCAATGCGGTCACCGTCGCCGGTGAGCCCGCCGACGTCGCGCTCGCCGAGCGGGTGATCTCCGAACTGGTCGCCATCGTTGCCGGTGGTCAGCCGCTGACCCCGGAGGTGGTTCGCCACAGCGTCGCCATGCTGGCCGGCACCGATAACGAGTCACCGGCCGAAGTGCTGACGCTGGATGTTTTGTCGCGGCGCGGAAAGACGATCCGGCCCAAGACGCTCAACCAGAAGCGCTACGTCGACGCCATCGACGCCAACACCATCGTCTTCGGGGTCGGCCCGGCCGGCACCGGCAAGACGTATCTGGCGATGGCCAAGGCGGTCAACGCGCTGCAGACCAAACAGGTCAGCCGCATCATCTTGACCCGCCCGGCCGTGGAAGCCGGTGAGCGCCTTGGCTTTTTGCCAGGCACCCTCAGCGAGAAGATC
>NZ_LZMB01000112.1 GCF_001673555.1 Mycobacterium sp. 1165178.9
GCCGGCTACATCGGTGTGGTCGCGACCAACTGCGAGCAGACCTACCACCGCTATCTGCGTCCCGGCGAGCAGGTCACCGTCCACTCCGAGATGCGCGACGTGGTCGGCCCCAAGCAGACCGGGCTCGGCGAGGGCTGGTTCATCAACCAGCACATAACCTGGCGGGTCGGTGACGAGGACGTCGCCGAAATGGCCTGGCGCATCCTGAAGTTCAGGCCGCGCGAGGATACCGTCGGCGCAAGCTCCGTCCCGGAGGACCTGGACGCCGACGCCATGATGCGTCCGGCGGTGTCGCGCGACACCGCCTTCTTCTGGGAGGGCGTCAAAGCGCACGAGCTGCGCATCCAGCGCCTCGCCGACGGCACCCTGCAACACCCGCCGGTGCCGGCCGTGTGGCAGGACAAGGCCGAGGCCATCGACTACGCGGTGGCCAGCGGCCGTGGCACGGTGTTCAGCTTCGTGGTGCACCACGCGCCGAAGGTGCCCGGTCGCACGCTGCCGTTCGTGATCGCACTGATCGAACTGGACGAAGGCGTTCGCATGCTCGGCGAGCTACGCAACGTCGACCACGCAGAGATAAAAATCGGAATGCCCGTTCGGGCAACCTATATCGACTTCCCGGCCGGTGAGTCCGGCCCGGAGTGGAGCCTCTACGCCTGGGAGCCCGTGGGAGACGAAGCATGAGCGCACCCGTTGTCGAAGTGGGCGCCGCCCTGCCCGAACTCAAGCTGCACGGTACGCCGACGTTCATCATCTCAACGGCTTTGGCCACCAGGGACTTTCAGGACGTACACCACGACCGGGATCTGGCTCAGGCCAAGGGGTCCAAGGACATCTTCGTCAACATCCTCACTGACACCGGACTGGTGCAGCGCTACGTCACCGACTGGGCGGGCCCGACTGCGCGGATCAAATCGATCGGGCTGCGGCTCGGCGTACCGTGGTACGCCTACGACACCGTCACGTTCTCCGGCGAGGTGACCGCCATCGACAATGGTCTGATCACGCTGAAGGTGTTCGGCCGCAACAGCCTTGGCGACCACGTCATCGCGAACGTTACACTGACGATCGGGGGCGTCTGATGTTGTCGGGCAAGGCTGCGATCGTCGGTATCGGCGCCACCGACTTCTCCAAGGACTCCGGCCGCAGCGAGCTGCGGCTGGCCGCCGAGGCGGTTCTGGACGCGCTGGACGATGCCGGACTGAGTCCGTCCGATGTCGACGGCCTGACCACCTTCACGATGGACACCAACAACGAGACCGCGGTCGCGCGTGCGGCCGGTATCGGTGACCTGAAATTCTTTTCGCAGATCGGGTACGGCGGCGGCGCCGCGTGCGCGACCGTCCAGCAGGCGGCGATCGCCGTGGCCACCGGTGTGGCCGACGTCGTCGTGGCATACCGCGCGTTCAACGAGCGTTCGGGCATGCGGTTCGGTCAGGTGCAGACCCGGTTGGTGGGAAACGCTGGCGTGCAGGCTGATTCGACGGCGGCGGACAACTCCTTCTCGTACCCGCACGGGCTTTCCACGCCGGCCGCGCAGGTCGCGATGATCGCCCAGCGCTACATGCATCTGTCCGGTGCGACCAGCCGGGATTTCGGCGCGATTTCGGTGGCGGACCGCATGCACGCGGCCAAGAATCCGAAGGCGTATTTCTACGAGAAGCCGATAACCATTGAGGACCACCAGAATTCGCGGTGGATCGCCGAGCCGCTGCGGCTGCTGGACTGCTGCCAGGAGACTGACGGAGCGGTCGCGATCGTGGTGACTTCGCCGGAGCGCGCGAAGGATCTCAAGCAGCGACCGGCGATCATCGAGGCGGCTGCGCAGGGCTCCAGCCCCGACCAGTACACGATGGTCAGCTATTACCGGCCGGAGCTCGGCCTGCCCGAGATGGGGGTCGTCGGCCAGCAGCTCTGGTCTCAATCCGGTCTGAAGCCGACCGACATACAGACCGCCGTGCTCTACGACCACTTCACTCCGTTCACGCTGATTCAGTTGGAGGAGTTGGGCTTCTGCGGCAAGGGGGAGGCCAAGGACTACATCGCCGACGGTGCCATCGAGATTGGTGGGCGACTGCCCATCAACACCCACGGTGGCCAGCTCGGCGAGGCCTACATCCACGGCATGAACGGCATTGCCGAGGGTGTGCGCCAAGTGCGGGGCACCTCCGTGAACCCGGTGCCCGACGTCGAGCATGTACTCGTCACCGCAGGAACCGGCGTGCCGACCTCGGGCCTGATCCTTGGCTAGGGGCTAGCGCCGGGCTTTCGGGCCCAGCTCTGTCGCCTCAGCTTCTCCCGCGAATGTGCGGCCAGCCGCACCTTCGCGTTCCAGCGTGCGGCGAGCCGCATACTCGGCGACTGTGGATAGCTGAACTGACGAGTTAGGCGGTCTCTGCCACGCTGCCGTCATGCGGGAGCCGTTAATCGGTAGCGAAGCCATAGCTGCGGGGGTTTTGACTAAGGCCCAACTGGCTACGCGCTGCCGCCGAATATTTCCCGACGTCTATGCAGACCGTCAAGTGGACGTCGATGTTGAGTTGCGAGCGAAGGCGGGGTGGCTGTGGACCCGCCGTCGAGGTGTCATCGCGGGATTTACGGCGGCGGCGCTGCACGGCAGCCAGTGGGCCAGCGATATTCAGGTTGTGGAGTTGCTTCACGATAATCCGCGGAATCCACCCGGGATTCAGACACATCGAGACCGCATAGAGGAGGACGAGATCCAGATGCTCACCGCCATGCCGGTGACTTCGCCCGCCAGGACGGCTCTGGACTTGGGCTGCTGGTACCCGACCACGACCGCCGTGGCAGCTATTGACGCGCTTGCTCGCGCCACCAATGTCAAGGCGGCGGACGTCGATCTCCTGGCACGCAGGTATGACGGACGGCGTGGGATCGCGCGGGCGCGTCAAGCTGTAGACCTTTTCGATTCCGGTGCGCAATCACCGAAAGAGTCCTGGCTGCGGGTCGTCCTGACACAAGCTGGCTTGCCCAGGCCGCAGACACAGATTCCGGTGGTCAACGAATTCGGCAGTGCCATTGCATATTTGGATATGGGATGGGAGGACGTCAAAGTAGCAGTCGAGTATGACGGCGAGCAGCACCGCAGCGATCGACTGCAGTACACGTGGGATGTTCGCAGGTCGGAAATGTTGCAGCGGCGCGGGTGGCTCGTCGTTCGCGTCGTAGCCGGCGATCGGCCGGCCGAGATCGTCAGTCGTGTCCGTGACGCATTGGCTCGGCGGACGTGCGGCTAGCCGCACAGTCGAGACTGAACGTGCGGCTGGCTGCACGCTCGGCGCAAAAAGCCCAACCCTTTACGCAGGCACCAGTTCGACGCCCGACAGGACGACGGCGTTGTCGCGCGAAGGCGCGACAACGCTGGCCAGGAAGCGGCCGTTGTCCTTCCAGATGCCGACCTTGAGCGTTTCGCCGGGGAACGCCACCCCGGCGAAACGCGCGCCATAGGCCGCCACCGCGCCGGCATCACCGTCGAGTAGCGCATCGGTGATCGCCTTGCAGGTCATTCCGTACGTGCACAGCCCGTGCAAAATGGGCTGGGCAAAGCCTGCGGCAGCGGCGAATTCGGGATCGGAGTGCAGCGGGTTGCGGTCGCCGCACAGCCGGTAAAGCAGCGCCTGCTGCGGCAGAATCGGCACGTCGACCTCGAGATCGGGAGCACGGTCGGGCGCGCTGTCCGATGTCGACGCACCACGCTCGCCTCCGAATCCGCCTTCGCCGCGCGCGAAGATCGAACGGCGCTGCGTCCAGAGCAGCGTGCCATCCGGCGCGGTCACTGTCGTCTCGCTCCAGATCACCGCGGCCTTACCCTTGTCCCAGATGTCCGTGAACCGGGTGACGGCCTTCGCAGAGCCCGACGGCGGCAGCGGAGCGGGCGCCTCTACGCGCTCGCTGGCATGCAGCACCTTGCCCAGCTCGATGTCGATGCCGGGGAATTTGACCGTCGGCGGTTTCGTGGCATGGAAGGTGGCGGCAACGTTGCCGAACGTCGGCAGCACCTGCGGGGTGTCGTCGATCAGGTAGCGCAGCTCGCGTGGGTCCATCGGATCGGCGCCGGCACCCAGCCCGAGGTGGTAGAGCTGCACATCGCTACTGGCCCAAGAGAATTCGATGGGATCCAGCTCGGCATTCAGCGCGACTTCTACGTCGATCGGCATCTCAGCTCTCCTCCGCGATGTGCAACGCCGCCAGGTAGCCGAACGTCATGGCCGGACCGATGGTGCCGCCCGGACCGGGGTACGTGTGGCCCATCACCGGCGCACTGACATTGCCTGCGGCGTAGAGGCCTTCGATGATACTGCCGTCATCGCGCAGCGCCCGGCCGTGGATATCGGTGCGGATGCCGCCCTTGGTCCCCAGGTCCCCGGGCACCATCTTGGCTGCGTAGTACGGCGCGTGACTGATCTCGCCGAGGTTGGGGTTCGGCTTGTTGGTCGGGTCGCCGTAGTACCTGTCGTAGGCGCTCTCGCCGCGGTGGTAGTCCTCGTCGACGCCCGAGCGCGCGAAGCCGTTGAAACGTTCCACCGTCGCGGTGAGTTCGCTCACCGGGAGGCCGGCCTTCTGCGCCAGCTCCGCCAGCGTGTCGGCCTGGATGATGACGCCGGACTCCAGCCATTTACGCGGGATACGTTGTCCGGGTTGCAATCCCGCAAAAATGTAGCGGTCCCGGTATTGCTGGTCGAACACCAGCCACGCGGGAATGTTCTCGCCCGGACCGGGTCCCTGACCGTATTGGCCGCCATACATGTGATGGCAGGCTTCGACGTAGGGCATCGATTCGTTCATGAACCGCTTGCCCGACATGTTGACGATGATCGACCCCGGGGAGTTGCGCTCGGACAGCGCGAACCAGGGCGCGCCCACTAGCGGGACGGTCGGACCCCACCACGCGTCTTCCATGATGTCCAATGCGGCGCCGAGCTTTTCGCCCGCCAGGATTCCGTCGCCGGTGTTGGCGACGGCACCCACGGTCCACTCGGTGGTGATCGGTGCGCGCTGATATTTCACTCGCATCTGCTCGTTGTGCTCGAACCCGCCCGACGCCAGGATCACGCCACGGCGGGCCCGGATGAGCTGGGGCTCATTGGATTCGGCATCACCGGCGCCGCGCGCGTAGACGCCGCGCACGACGCCGTCTTCGACGTAGAGGTCGGTGAGCGCGGTGTTGAGCGCGACCGGCACCCCGGCCCGCTGCAATCCGATGCGCAGCGGTCCGATCAACGCCCGGCCCATGCCGACGAGGTTCTTGCCGGTCGCCTTGGCCCACATGGTGCGCGCCCCGACCTTCAGGCTGCGCAGCACGCCGCGCGGGTGCCGCTTGAGTTGGTTCAGCCGCACGTAATCCTGTTGCATCACCACGACGTTCAGCGGGACTTTGCCGTACGCCGGTTCCAGGCCGGATTCGTCGGCGCCGAGCCTACGGGCGTTGAACGGCTTCGGCTCGATCGATCGGCCCTCGGCGCGGCCGCCGGGCGACTCGGGGTAGTAGTCGGAGTACCGCGGCACCCAGCACATCTTCAGCGGGGTGTGCTTGAGGACAAACGACAGCATCTCTGGGCCGCGCTCGAGGTAGGTATCGATGCGTTCGGGCTCGACGACGTCTCCGATGATGCCGTGCAGATAGGTGCGGGCGTCCTCGGCGGTATCGCGGACCCCGTCACGCTTGAGCACTTCGTTATTTGGGATCCAAACGCCGCCTCCTGAGCGTGCGGTGGAGCCGCCGAAGTGGGGGGCCTTCTCGATGACTATGGTCGAAAGACCCCGGTGAGCGGCGGTAAGGGCGGCCACCATGCCGGCTCCGCCGCTTCCGACCACGACGACGTCGTACTCCTGCGCTGACATGTAGAACACGTTATAGAATTGCCCGGGGCGGCCGCTACTGGCCCGGTCAACCGTACGAGGAGACTTAAGAGAATGCTCGATGTTGCCATGCGCGACGAGCTGGCCGCCGACTTGGCTCAAGCCGAGCGGAGCGGCGAGCCGATCCCCCCGCTGACCGCCGCCTATCCGGACATCGACGTCGTCGACGCCTATGAGATCCAGCTGATCAACATCCGCCAGAGGGTCGCTGAGGGAGCCCGCGTGCTGGGGCACAAGGTGGGGTTGTCCAGCAAGGCGATGCAGCAGATGATGGGCGTCGACGAGCCGGATTACGGCCATTTGCTCGACGAAATGGAATTGTTCGAAGACGTCCCGGTCAAGACGAACCGCTACCTGTACCCGCGGGTGGAGGTCGAGGTCGGATTCGTCCTGTCCGCCGACCTGCCGGGCGCGGGGTGCACCGAGGACGACGTGCTGGCCGCCACCGAGGCGCTGGTACCGGCGATCGAGTTGATCGACACCCGGATCACCGACTGGAAGATCGGGTTGTGTGACACCATCGCCGACAACGCCTCGTCGGCCGGTTACGTGCTGGGTGAGGCCCGGGTGTCCCCGGCCGGCCTTGACGTCAAGACGATCGATGCGGTGCTGACCTGCAATGGTGAGGTGATTGCCGAGGGTCGCAGCGACGCGGTGCTGGGCAATCCGGTCACGGCGGTGGCCTGGCTGGCGCGCAAGGTGGAGAGCTTCGGCGTCCGGCTGCGCAAGGGTGACGTGGTGCTGCCCGGGTCGTGCACCAAGGCGATCGATGTACACCCCGGCGACGAGTTCGTCGCCGATTTCGCGGGCCTCGGTTCGGTCCGCCTGTCGTTCGAATAGGCTCGAATTAAATCGTCTAACTTAAATCTCAGAGCTCGAGGAGCATCATGCCGACTAAGGCGACTGTGGCCATTGTCGGGTCGGGAAACATCAGCACTGACCTGCTATACAAGCTGCTGCGATCGGACTGGCTGGAACCCCGCTGGATGGTGGGCATCGACCCGGAGAGCGAGGGCTTGGCCCGGGCCCGCAAGCTGGGTTTGGAGACCACACACGAGGGCGTGGACTGGCTGTTGGCGCAGTCGGAGAAACCCGACCTGGTGTTCGAGGCGACCAGCGCCTATGTGCACCGCGACGCCGCACCCAAGTACGAGGCGGCCGGGATCCGCGCGATCGATCTGACGCCGGCCGCGGTGGGCCCCGCGGTGATCCCGCCGGCCAATCTGCGCCAGCACCTGGACGCGCCGAACGTCAACATGATCACCTGCGGCGGGCAGGCGACCATCCCGATCGTCTACGCCGTGTCGCGGGCCGTCGCCGACATCGGCGGGGTGCCCTACGCCGAGATCGTCGCCTCGGTCGCCTCCCTCTCGGCCGGTCCCGGCACCCGCGCCAACATCGACGAATTCACCAAAACCACCAGTAGGGGCGTGGAGACCATTGGTGGCGCCAAGCGCGGCAAGGCGATCATCATCCTGAACCCGGCCGACCCGCCGATGATCATGCGCGACACCATTTTCTGCGCCATCCCGGAGGACGCCGACCGAGACGCCATCGCCAAGTCGATTCACGACGTGGTGGCCGAGGTGCAGACCTATGTGCCGGGTTACCGGCTGCTCAACGAGCCCCAATTCGACGACCCGTCGATCAACTCCGGCGGCCAGGCGCTGGTCACCACGTTCGTCGAAGTGGAGGGTGCGGGCGACTATCTGCCGCCTTACGCTGGAAATCTCGACATCATGACCGCCGCGGCCACGAAGGTCGGCGAGGAGATCGCCAAGGAGTCCTTGAGCGCGACGGCTAAAGGAGCGCAATCATGAGCAGCCAGGAGATTTTCTTCAACCCGATCTGGGACGTCCGGCTGACCGATACGTCGCTGCGGGACGGCTCCCACCACAAGCGTCACCAGTTCACCAAGGACGAGGTCGGCGCCATCGTGGCCGCCCTGGACACCGCGGGAGTGCCCGTCATCGAGGTCACTCACGGCGACGGCCTGGGCGGGTCGAGCTTCAACTACGGGTTCTCCAAAACCCCCGAGCAGGAGCTGATCAAGCTCGCGGCCCAGACCGCCAAAGAGGCCAAGATCGCCTTCTTGATGCTGCCCGGCGTCGGCACCAAGGAAGACATCAAAGAGGCCCAGAACAACGGCGGCTCGATCTGCCGGATCGCGACGCACTGCACCGAGGCCGACGTGTCGATCCAGCACTTCGGCCTGGCCCGCGAGCTCGGCCTGGAGACCGTCGGGTTCCTGATGATGAGCCACACCATTGCGCCCGAGAAGCTGGCCGCGCAGGCCCGCATCATGGCCGACGCCGGCTGCCAGTGCGTCTACGTCGTCGATTCGGCCGGTGCGCTGGTCCTCGAGGGCGTGCGTGACCGGGTCGCGGCGCTGGTCGCCGAGCTCGGCGACGACGCCCAGGTCGGTTTCCACGGTCACGAGAACCTGGGGCTCGGGGTGGCCAACAGCGTCGAGGCCGTCCGGGCTGGCGCCAAGCAGATCGACGGCTCCTGCCGCCGGTTCGGCGCCGGGGCAGGCAACGCGCCCGTCGAGGCGCTGATCGGGGTGTTCGACAAGATCGGCGTGAAGACCGGGATCGACTTCTTCGACATCGCCGACGCGGCCGAAGAGGTGGTCGCCCCGGCCATGCCCGCCGAGTGCCTGCTCGACCGCAACGCCCTGATCATGGGATATTCCGGGGTGTACTCGAGCTTCCTCAAGCACGCCATTCGCCAGTCCGAGCGCTACGGTGTCCCGGCCCACCAGCTGCTGCACCGCGCCGGGCAGCGCAAACTCATCGGTGGCCAGGAAGACCAGCTCATCGACATCGCGCTCGAGATCAAGCGCGAGCAAGAGAGCGGCGCCGCGGCTCCACGCTGATCCGTACGCGCGGCCGGCGGCACGCACAGGCCACGCAAAGGTGCCGCGAGTAACCTGGCGCGCATGAGCACATCCAACACAGTCGGCGCTCGGCGTCGTGGGCTGTACGGCCTGCTAGCCGGGGGATTGATGACCGCTGCCGCCGCTGCGGTGATCGCGGTGCCCCTGGCCAGCACGGCCAACGCGCAGTGCAACCAGGACGTGGGTGCATCCATTGATGCGTACCTGCAGAAGCACCCGGACCTGCACCAGCAATTGCAGCAAAGGTCTCAGGCCGAGGGCGGCAACGGCAACGTCATCGACTACCTCAATCGGCATCCTGACGTACGCCAGCACCTGATCGACCTTTCCCACTCCTGCCCGCCCTAGTGAGTCGGCGTCGTCTTTGAACGCTGTTCCCGACGCGCGGGAACGTTCGCCATTGACGAAAAAGTAGAACACGTTCTAGCGTCTAGGCGTGTTCTCTGATTCCCTCACCGAAGCCATCGCCG
>NZ_LZMB01000113.1 GCF_001673555.1 Mycobacterium sp. 1165178.9
GACATGACCCTCGAAGAAGCGCAGACCGCGAAGATCGATCTAGCGCTGGGAAAGCTCAAGCTCGAGCCCGGGATGACGCTCCTGGACATCGGCTGCGGCTGGGGAGCCACGCTACGGCGCGCCATCGAGAAGTACGACGTCAACGTGGTCGGCCTGACGCTGTCGGAGAACCAGGCCGAGCATGTGCAGAAGTCTTTCGATCAGATGGACACTTCCCGCACCAGGCGCGTGCTGCTGGAGGGCTGGGAGAAGTTCCACGAGCCGGTGGACCGCATCGTGTCGATCGGGGCCTTCGAGGCATTCAAGATGGAGCGCTATCCCGCATTCTTCGAACGCGCCTACGACATTCTTCCCGGTGATGGCCGGATGCTTCTGCACACGATTCTGGCCTACTCGCAGCAACAGCAGCATGAACGTGGTGTCTCGATCACCATGAGCGATTTACGCTTCATGCGATTCATCGGCCAGGAAATCTTTCCGGGTGGACAGCTGCCGGCACAGGAAGACATTTTCAAGTTCGGCGAGGCGGCGGGCTTCTCGATCGAGCGGGTGCAACTGCTGCAGAAGCACTACGAACGGACCCTCAACATCTGGGCGGCCAACCTGGAAGCCAACAAGGACCGGGCCATCGCCC
>NZ_LZMB01000114.1 GCF_001673555.1 Mycobacterium sp. 1165178.9
GGCGGCGACGACGGACCGCACGGTGGTGGCGGGCACGGCGGCGGCGGCTTCCCCGGGTTCCCCGGCGGCGGTGGTGGCCACGGCGGCGGCGGCTTCCCCGGTTTCGGCGGCGGCCACGGCGGCGGTCGCCATTAGCGCCTGACGGCAGCCACCTGTCATCTGCCGTTTGCCTCCCGCTTAGCCCCGCGATGCAGTCAGCTCATCGGGGCCACCTACACCGGACGTATGCGATGCACCGTGTTCGGCACGGGTTACCTCGGTGCCACCCACGCAGTTGGGATGGCGGCGTTGGGACACGACGTGCTCGGGATCGATATCGACCCCGGCAAGGTGGCCAAGCTCGCCGGGGGTGACATCCCCTTCTACGAGCCCGGCCTGCGAAAGCTGTTGAGGGAGAATCTGGCTGCGGGCCGGCTGCGCTTTACCACCGACTACGACATGGCGGCCGGCTTCGCCGACGTGCACTTCTTAGGTGTGGGCACACCGCAGAAGAAGGGCGAATACGGCGCCGACCTACGCCATGTCTATGCCGTCATCGATGCGCTGGTGCCCCGACTGACGACTTCGGCGGTGCTGGTTGGCAAGTCGACTGTTCCGGTCGGCACCGCGGCCGAGTTGAACCAGCGCGCCGCCGCGCTGGCACCGGATGGTGTCGATGTCGAAATCGCCTGGAATCCAGAGTTTTTGCGCGAAGGCTACGCGGTGCAAGACACTCTGAATCCGGACCGGATCGTGTTGGGCGTCAACGAGGATTCGACGCGCGCCGAGGCGGCCGTTCGGGAGCTGTACGGGCCGATGGTCGAGGCCGGCGTGCCGTTCCTGGTGACGGATTTGCAGACCGCGGAACTGGTCAAGGTCTCGGCCAATGCCTTTCTGGCGACCAAGATTTCGTTCATCAACGCCATTTCCGAGGTATGCGAGGCGGCGGGCGCCGACGTCAGCCTGCTGGCCGATGCGCTCGGCTACGACCCTCGCATCGGACGCCAATTCCTCAATGCCGGTTTGGGTTTCGGCGGCGGATGCCTGCCCAAGGACATCCGTGCGTTCATGGCGCGCGCCGGCGAGCTGGGCGCCGATCAGGCGCTGACGTTCCTGCGCGAGGTGGACAGCATCAACATGCGCCGCCGCACCCGGATGGTGGAACTGGCCAGCGCGGCCTGCGGCGGCTCGCTGCTGGGCGCCAACATCGCGGTGCTCGGCGCGGCATTCAAGCCTGAATCCGACGATGTGCGTGACTCACCCGCGCTCAACGTCGCGGGCCAGCTGCAGCTCAATGGGGCGGCGGTGAACGTGTATGACCCCAAGGCCCTCGAGAATGCACAGCGCCTGTTTCCGACGCTGAATTACGCCGTCTCGGTCGAGGAGGCCTGCGAGCGCGCGGATGCGGTGCTGGTGCTCACCGAGTGGCGCCAGTTCGTCGACATGGATCCCAGCGACCTGACCGACCGGGTGCGGGCGCGCGTGATCGTGGACGGCCGCAACTGCCTGGACACCGCCCGCTGGCAGCGGGCGGGTTGGCGGGTCTACCGGCTGGGCGCCCCGCGGCCCTAGGAGAACGGGTCGAAATCGGCGGGCCGAGGTGCGGGCGGCGGGTTGCTTGCCGGCGGGTACGGCGGTGCGGCGGGCGGGTTGCTTGCCGGTGGACGCCGCGGTGCGGGGGGCGGGCCGCTGGCCGGCGAATGCTGCTGTGGCGCAGTGGTTCTCGGTACATGATGCGCCGCGTTGACTATCTCGGCGAAAGTCGGAGGGGGAGGCGGCTTGTGGGCGTCACGGTGCAGGTATGCGTTGGATGGGGGTAGGAACAGCAGCACGCCGGTGGCCACCGCGGTGACTGCCGCGGTGACGGCGCCCGCCTGGGTCAGGTGAGTGAACCACGCCACCGCACTGCCGGGCCCGGCGATGAGCCCAAACGCCGCGAGCGACAAGGTCAGCCCGCATCCGATCACGGCGACCGGCCGAGCTAGACGCCGGTGCTTGACGATTCGGATCGCCTGCCAGATGATCGCCGCACCGAGCAGCACGCCGCCCGTCGCCGCTGTCACCGCCAGCCAGGTGTGACTGCCGTAGTACCAATCGAATTCGGGGATGGCCATCGCGACCGCTATGGCCAGCGTCAGCATGACCGCGCCGATGCCGGCGAACAACCAACCGGCGAACGCCACCGTGTCCGGCAGCTTGGAAGCGTCGACAGCCGGACGCTGCGGTACCGGGCTTGACCGCTTCGGCGGTGACGGTGGCGGCGGAAGTGCTTGCGCGGGAAGGCGTGCGCGACGGGGAGCCACCGGGGGCGGGGCCGAGCTGCGGGCCTGTTGTTGCGGCCAGGCCGTAGCCTCGCTCTGACCGAACGGATCGGAGCTGGTACCGGCGAACGGATCCGCGCCGAACGGGTCGTATGCCGCGTTGCCGAACGGATCGCCGCCGAACGGGTCTGATCCTGCGCCGTGCTGGTCTGGATGTTTTGGGTCGGCCATGTCAGCGCACCCCACTCGCTCGTCGTCGGCGCCAGAGGAGATATCCGCCGCCGCCCAGCCAGGCCACCGCGGGCAAAAGCACCAAGTAGAACAACGGCTTTGACGGCGCGGTTGCCGGAGCCACGAACGGCACCCAGGGGCCCAGCTTCGAGGGCCAGATCTGGTCCAACGGTACCGAGCTGACCACGTTGCCCAACCACACCTGCTTGGCATTGTCCTGTACCAGCGGGCCGATGATCGACGGCCCCGCTGTCTTTGCGACCGAGTCGTACTTCTGCGTGAACTCCGGCGCGCCGATGTCGTGGGTCTCCACCTTACTGAAATCGACTCCGCCCCATGACCGTGTCCACGTCGTCCCTTTGGCATCGGTCCAGCTGAAGGTGGGCTCGGGGTGTTTGGTGGAATCCAGATAACGTTGCCACACCTCGTGCGGATCCCATGCCACAGTCAGATCGTCGATGTTGCCGGAGTCGATGAGCTTCGCGTACTGAGTTGGCTTGTTGGCGTTGCGCTTCCGATACCACTCGGCCGCCACCCGGCTGGTGTAGACCCGGCGCAGGTCGGCGAAATCCGGGTTGTGATTCACCGCGTCGATGAGCGCAGGCATGATCATCTGTTGGTACAGCTGACCGTTGTGGTCGGTGACCGCCGGGTCCTGGTCTTGGCACAGGTCTGTGCCCGGAGTGACGTCACTTTGGTCGGTCCCGATCTTCACCGTGAGCGGCGTGTCGAGAATGTAGAGCTGGTCGCCGTCCTCGTGGACTTCGGCCGGTTGCGGCACGATCCATAAGCGCCTACCCAGATAGCATTTGTTGCCCTGCATGGCGTCGACGAAACGACGACCCAGTTCGGTGTCGGTCTTCTGCAGCCGAGCCGACACCAGCTTCATTTCCAGGTCCGCCTCGAGCAGGACTTCCCCCGCTTCCGTCCGGCCGAACGCCGCCTCGATGATGCGGTCCGGCTCGGTGGGTTTGAGGTTCACCCAGAAATTCTGCGGTGGCAGCGCCAGCCAGACGTAGAAGGCGTCCATTGCCATTTTCGCGTTGCGCCGTCCGCCGTAGGAGGCTTCGGTGACCGGCAAGGTGTTCGCGCTGAAGGCGTACTGCATGGCCGGCTTGCCGTTGACGGAGTCGGTGACGTAACGCATCTCCAGTGAGGTGAAGTCGATGCCGCCGAAGGGCCCGGGCGATGCCGAGACCGGCACGCCCACCGTGGGAGCCGGGACTGAAGGGGCCGGCACCGCTGGTGCGGGCACCGCGGGTGCCGGAAGCGCGGGCGCGGGGAGCGCGGGCGCGGGGAGCGCGGGCGCGGGAAGTCGTGGCGGCGCGGGTGCGGCGGGTATTTGCGGTGCGGGCAGCGCCGGTGCGGGCAGGCGCGGTGGCGCGGGTAGTTGTGGTGCCGGTAAGGCGGGCGCGGGCAGGCGCGGTGGTGCCGGTAAGGCGGGCGCGGGCACGCGCGGCGGCGCCGGTAGTTGTGGCGCCGGTAGGGCCGGTGCGGGCAGGCGCGGTGGCGCGGGCGCCGCGGGTGCTTGTGGTGCCGGTAGCGCCGGGGGCTGCGCGGGAGCCGGTGCTTGCGGCCCGGGGGCCGGTGCCTGCGGCGCGGGCGCCGGTGCCGGATTTGCGCCCGCCGGGATCGGCGCGTTTGTCGGCGCCTGCGCGGGCACCTGCTCGGTGGGGTTGTCCTCCGCCTCGAGCCCGCTTGCTATTTGGTCCTCGAGCGCTTGGTCCTCGGGCGAATCCGCCGATTCATCCAGAACGGGATCCGGCGCGGGTCGCGGAGCCGAATTGCCCGCCGCAGAACCCGGATTCTGTCTCTCCTGCGGCTTGGCGGGTGTATAGCGGGCACAGAATGCGGGAGGCATCTTGACACCGGCGGCCCTCAAATCGTCGATCGTTTGCTTCATCCACCTCTGCGTCGCGTCGGTGGGTCTGCCGGCGAACATCACCATCAGCGACGAGCCGAGCTGGCCCATCCTCTTGACGTGATCGACGAATTGGTTACGGGCGTGCGTACCCAGCGTGGTGCCGGACTTGGCTTCGATCACCAGCCATTTCGAGACCGGCACGCTGTCGGCGATGTTGAAGATGTCAAAAACGGGACCGCTCGGCAGGATGTTCTTGGGCAGCTGCTTGTTGGTCTGCCAGCCGGCCTCGGGTGGCAATTCGCCCAGCTTCCAGCTGTCGTAAAGAAACTTCTCAAAGGCCGGACCGACGCGCCGGTTCTGAAGGACGTTGATGTAAGCCTTTTTCCACTTGTCCCATGGCTTGGCGCCGCCGCCGAGGACATACTTCTTCCAACGGGCTTTCATGCCCTGCAGCGTGTCCGCGTTGCCCCGTACCGCGTCCTTATCGTCGATATCGGCGAGCTCGGCTCGCGAAGGCTCTTGAGCGTTACGAACTTCCGGGCTCAACGGGTCGTAGTCGTAGGTGTGCATTTCGTTGGGCGGCGCCATCTGCGTCGCGTCGTAGCCGGGCATGGGAACTCCCGGGTCGCAATCGCCGTACCCGCCGTAGTTCGCCTGCGCGACCGGAAGGGCGTGAAGCGCGAAGCAGACCAATAGCAGCGCAGCGATGAGCCCTCGGAATGCTGCCTTCACGATTGCGCCTTCCCGTGACTGACCCACTTGTCGTAAACGCTTCGCGCTTTTGGCTGCCCCGTCGTCAGGCCCAATTCCAGCAGCAGGAACGGATTCGTGGTGGCGGCTTCGTCATTCGTTTG
>NZ_LZMB01000115.1 GCF_001673555.1 Mycobacterium sp. 1165178.9
GCTGACCAGGCCGGCGATCGCGCCGTACTCGTCGACGAGAAGAGCCATGTGGTTGCGGTCGCGCTGCATTTCCCGCAGCAACGAGTCCAGCGGTTTGGAGTCTGGCACGAAGACCGCCGGGCGCATCACTTTCGACACCGGCGGGGTCCGGCCGCCGTCGCCAGACAAGACCGTCTGCTGGACAAGGTCTTTCAAATACACGACGCCGACGATGTCGTCGACGTTCTCGCCGATCACGGGGATGCGGGAATGCCCGCTGCGCACCGCCAAGTTGATGGCCTGGCTGGCGAATTTGTCGCTCTCGATCCAGATCATCTCGGTGCGCGGCACCATCACCTCGCGCGCCGGGGTGTCACCGAGTTCGAAGACCGACTGGATCATCCTGCGCTCTTCGGCCGCGACCACGCCGCGCTGCTGGGCCAGATCGACGACTTCGCGCAATTCGATCTCGGAGGCGAACGGACCATTCCGCAGGCCGCGGCCGGGAGTCACCGCATTACCCAGCAACACCAGCAACCGGCTGATCGGCATCAACAGCCACGAGATCGCTTGCAGCGGAAGCACTGTCGTCAGCGCGATGGAGTAGGCGTTCTGGCGGCCGAGGGTGCGCGGCCCCACTCCCATAACGACGAAGCTGGTCACCACCATGATGGCGGCAGCACCGAACAATCCCCATTTCAGCCCGAAGTTGTCGTAGAGAAACACCACCAGCAGTACGGTCGCGGTGATCTCGCAGGCGATCCGCAGCAGCACCACCAGGTTGATGTAGCGCGGCCGTTCCGACATCACCTTGGACAACGCCACGGCGCCGGGCCGTTCGTCGCGCATTAACTCCTGGACCCGGGCCAGCGACACCGTGCTGATGGCCGCATCGATCGCCGCGAATAGTCCACCCAGCGCGATCAGCGCGAGGGCACCGAGCAGCTCAGACCAGCCCGTCAATTGTCGAGATACCTTGACTTGGTCACTGACTCCCCTGTGGCGTTGGCCGGCGGCTTAGCGGTTGTCGGTGCGGAGAACGGCGACCGCTAGGTGTCAGCCTTCTGCTCCTCAGCTCTCTGCTCCTCGCTCCGATTCCGGCGGTTGAGCAGCCAGGCGATCAGGCCCACCACTACCGCAAACCCGCCGAAGCGCAGCGGCAGGGCCCACCCGGATTGGTGGGGCAGGCCGGGCTCCTGGTGATGGACGGCCAGCAACACCAAGAAGCTGCCGTCGTCGGTCGGCCCGACGCCCGGCGTCGGCTGGGTCTTGATCACCCTGATCTGGGCGGGTGCGCTGCTGGAGTTGTCGATCTGCCCCCAGGCCAGGGTGGAGTCGTCGAGCAGGAAGGTGTCCTGGCCGCCCGCGGGTTGGCTGCCGTCGTGACCCACCAATGCCACGTGGCCCACTTCGACGATCTCGCTTTTGGCGGGGACGGACACCGTGACGTTCTCGTAGAGCTTCGGCGGCGCCGGCTTACGGTCCGGTGCCGTCGCGCCGTTGGGTTCGTTGGGCGGCGGTGTGGAACCCGCGCCGTAGAAGCTGCCGGCCGCGACGTAGCTGTCGCTGACCGCGGTGAACGGGACGACGCCGACGGTGGCGGCGTCGAGCACCATCCGCGCTCCGCGCGGCAGGTACGCCTGCTGATAGGCGCCGTTGTAGAAGTAGCGGAACGTAACCGGCTGACTGAGCGGGTTGTAGATCGTCGGACGCCGATAGGCGTCGTCGTAGTCGAGATAGTCCCAGTGGCGCGGCCGGATGAACTTCTGATCGTCAACCTTGAGGATGTCGACGTTGTCCCGGTGGGAACTCACGACGTTCTGCACCTGCTGGTTGAAATCAACCTCGGTGGGCGGCTTGGGCGGGTTGGCGGGGTCGACGCGCGTCAGCGGTGCGGCCTTGGCCGCCGCGATCGCCAGCGACGGCGCATCCAGCCCCCGCGGCGGGGCCACCACCGGGGCGTTTCGTGGTGTGTCCGGGCCCGGCGGATTGATCTCCACCACAGGGACGGGGTTATGACCGGAGTTGGGCGGCGGCGGTACCAGCGGACTCTCCGCCGGCGCGAGAACCGGGGGCGGCTCGTACACCGGAACGGGAACGTGCGGAACCGGCGAGGGAGCGTTGCTCGGGGGCCCTTGAACGCCGTGGCGGTCCTCGTTGCACACGTTGGCCGTGTGGTAGGCGTTCACGTAGAACATGCAGTGCTCGCAGGCGACGGGGTTCGATCCCTCACCCGCGCACGGGGCCGCCCGCGCCTCGGTGTCGGTGATGACCCACGCCGGCAACGGTGCGAACGCGATGGCGGCTGCCGCCAGAATCCTGAGTGGCCTCAATTGTCGAAATACCTTGACTTGTCAAGCAATCGGCGGTCCCGCTCCTCTTGGCGGTTCTGATGGTAGGCCTCGACCTGATCGGCGACCCATTCTTCGAGCAGCCGGTCCTGCAGGGCGAACATCTCCTTCTCCTCGTCCGGCTCGGCGTGGTCGTAGCCGATCAGATGAAGCACGCCGTGGATTGCCAGCAGCGCCAGCTCGTGCCCCAGACTGTGGCCCGCCGAGGCGGCCTGGCCGGCCGCGAATTCCGGGCACAGCACGATGTCGCCCAGCATCGAGGGGCCCGGCTCGGGGGCGTCCGGGCGGCCACCGGGCTCGAGCTCGTCCATCGGAAAGCTCATCACGTCGGTCGGGCCGGGCAGGTCCATCCAGCGCATGTGCAGGTCGGCCATCGCGGCGGTGTCCAGCAGCACCATCGACAGCTCGGCGGCCGGATTGACGTCCATCTTGGCGATGACGAACCGCGCGACGCTGATCAGTTCGGCCTCAGAGACGTCGATACCCGATTCGTTGGACACCTCAATGCTCAACCCACTCACCGCACCATCATCGACGACCACGCGAGCCCGCCGCCCGCCGCGACGCCCGGTTCATCGTCAGGCCGGGCTCTTCAAACTTCGCATAGGCATCGACGATCT
>NZ_LZMB01000116.1 GCF_001673555.1 Mycobacterium sp. 1165178.9
CGACGGTAGCTAACCTGCCGCGGTCATCTCACCAGCAGAAGGGTGTGACCGATGAGGACAAAGAGCGCCAAGAAGATTCTGAAAGCTGTTGCTGCGGCCGCAGTGCTGGCCGGCGTCACGCTGGGGTCGTCGGGCTGCATAACGATTGACATTCCCCACGCTCCCGTCTACGCGAATTAGCTCCGCTGGTTCGTTGACTTAGCGATCGTCCGCTTCCCGCGGCGGTGCATCCGCTTCACTAGCGCGCCCGGAATCGCGACGAGTTGACACGCGGCTGCGAACTGGACTGCCACGTGTCGAGAGAGTCGAGGATGGCCGCCATCCCGGGCGATCGCGCGGTCAGGCCTGGACGTTCGGCCAGCGCTGGGGCCGCGACCATACAACCGTCAGGTGACGAAACTGGCTGAGGGTCAATCACACTCACTTATTGCTGGCGGGTCGCCGGAAGCCATGCTGGTGCCGGTAGCCACTCCGCCGGTAGTCGCGCTCGGCGGCATTGCACGCCGCAGCGGGCCTCCGCCCGTGCCAACGCGACCCGTATTGACCGGAACACGTGGTCGCCGGCCACACGGAAGGCAGCGACCACCCCGACGCCGCGGACTATTCCACTCTGATTGCCCCGAGGTCGATCGTTATGGCACCAGATGACCCCAGCGTGACGCCTCCGGTCAGCACTGCGGCCACTACAACGGCGGCTGTCAGCATCTTCTTGCTGCTCTTCGTCTTCTTCATTTCGGGTCTCCTTGCCCCCCGAAACGCTTCCCCCGTTGGACTGTGCTGCACCTCCGTTGCCGGACCTTCTCGCAATCTGCTCAGTGTCACACTTTGCGGTGACTTTCTTAAGACTCTCGACGACTCCACTTCTGATCGCCTTCGCACTGTGATAGTCCGGTTCGCTTGCTGGATAGCCAGTAGTGTCCGGTTTCTGCGTTCGGATGCTCGAGGGCAAAGCCGTGACCAGAGGGCAGAGATCGCGCAGACCCTCGGGAGTACGGAGGTAAGCCCTACGTTGCGCTGCATATCGCGCCATCTTGAGCGAGTGATAAAGAAGACGCGAGTGACTGCGGCTTCTTTGGTCGGGCTGACAGGATTTGAACCTGCGACCACTTGACCCCCAGTCAAGTGCGCTACCAAACTGCGCCACAGCCCGTGCGCCGATGCTTAACCGGCAGCAGGTCGAAAGCCTACCGTAAATGGTCGCCCGGTCCGCCAAGCGACCTCCACTGCACGGTGACCCGCCTGTCGCATCGCGTCTTCCCGCTCCGGGGTGGCAGGCGACCATGAATCCCAAACGCGCTAGCACCAGCGCTATGCCGCTGACACTC
>NZ_LZMB01000117.1 GCF_001673555.1 Mycobacterium sp. 1165178.9
GCGACAGAAGCTATCGCACGTGTTGTGGGCCGCTTCACGAGGGTGAGACACAGGCCAGGACGGCGGAGGAATTGATGCGGTCGCGGTATTCGGCTTTCGCCTACGGTGATTCCGGCTACCTGTTTCGCACGTGGCACCCGCGCACGCGCCCGGCGGACGTGGCGGTGGTGGTGGCGTGGCGGTCAGTGCAATCCTCTTGGCTGCCAATCGGTTTGCGGCATCGTCACGGATGAGTCGCCGCTGCGGGTCCGGGTCGGCGTTGCCGGCGAAGCACCCCCGGGGCGCGGCATCGACGATGGCCAACGCGCTCGAGTAGCGTTCGTCGGCGTGTGCCCGGTCCCCTGCCGCCGCGGCCCGGTCGCCCTGGGTCTCGCGGACCAATTCGAGGTTGACCCGCGCCCAACAAGAAGCGACGGTGTCGCTGCGGGCCAGCGCATCGGTGAAGTGGGCGTCGGCGTCCTCTAGCCGGCCGTCGAGCACGGCGGCTGTGCCAGCCGCTAACGGCGCCCTCGCGGGTTCCACCACATTGACGACTCCGAGAATGGTCGCATCGGTCCGTACCGCCCTTTCGTCACCTCTGGTGAAGGCATGGGCCGCCGAATTGCCGACCAACACAACAGAAAGCAGCTTGATTGTGACCAGCAGCGCGAGAGCTACGACGGGCGCCGAGTAGACGAGGAGCCGTCGTCGCAGCCTCAGCCGCGCCGGCTTGCGCGTCACGCCAAGTCCCGTCGCGCGATGCGGCCACGGCGAAACTCGCGGACCGACAGGTAGATCTCGGCGAGCAGCAGCCCGGCGGCGAGCAGCGCAGGCAGCCAGTACAGCTCGGTCCGTTCGGAGGGATCTGCTCGGCTACGCGCTGTGTCAGGCAGGTTCGGTTGGAGGGGCTGCCCGAGATCGCGGTGGACGTACGGAACGTCGAGTTGTGTTGCTATTTTGTGCAATTCGGTCTCATCGATCGCGTCGGTGCGGCCGTAGCCCAGCACTGCTCCGCCGGCTACCGACCCCCGCATGACGTTGAAGTCGCCCTGCGCCGCGCGTGATTCGGGCGCACCTGAGCCGAAGTAGAGCACCACGTTCCGCGAACCCGGGTATTGCTGCGTCGCCTCGATCAGCTGGTAACGCAGCACGTTGTCCGCCGCTCCCGCGTTGGGCTCGGGACCGGCATTCTGGGAGCCGAGCGCCGCGATGGTTGGGCGTAGGCTCCAAACGTCTTCGGATAGCGGCCAGTCCAGCGCGGCCTTTGAGGCGAAGCCAACGAGTGCGTACCGTGCCGCCGGGTACTGCTTGATCAGCGCCGCGATGTCGTCGCGCATTCCCGCGATTCGCGGTTGATCGTCGCCGTAATCATCGACGCCCGAGTCGGCCGACTGATCGACGACGAGAAACACGTTGAGATTCGCCCCGGCGGCGGCCGTCGCGTCCTGGCGGTTTTCGTCATCGAGAAGTGCTGGGCGGGTCGTCGCGACGATGAGCAGCAGCACCGCGAGCGTCACTCCGGTCCATCGCAACGCGACCCGCCTTCGGCGTCCCGCTGAGAGCAGCGCCTGCCGCAGCGCCACCAGGCGTGCCAGCAACAGTGCGCCGGCAACGACTGCCAGGATCGGCCAGGGCAGCACGGGCTGAAATGTCATCGGCGCAACACCAACAGGGCCACCGAGAGCACGGCCGCCGACAATAAGGCGATCGCAAGTGGTACTACCGGCGCATCACGGAAGTCCGCCGTCACGATGGTGCCGTCGGCACGGCGCGCCGGCGGGGCATGGGCGCGAATCCCGTTGATTATCGCGGTCACTGACTTCGTGGCCGGCACGACGTACCGGCCACCGGTCTGCTCGGTGAGCGCGACCAGCGCACCGCTCGCGGCCGAAGGGGCAGTGTCGATCACGTTCACTTGGGCCCCGGCCCGCTCGGCCAGGGTCCGGACACTGACATCGTTGAACAAAGCCACCCGCTGCTCCCCCGGGGCGCGAAGATCCGAAGGACCCAGATAGATGACCGAGCGCCGACCAGTGCTGCGCTGCTCGGCGAACGGGAACCCCGAGAGGCACAGCGCAAGAACGTCGTTCACGCTTGCGGCGTAATCGGTGTAGGGCACCGGCGGGGCGAACGATGTCGACTGCGCCTGGTGGGCGCCCATATAGTCGCCGAACCGCGCGGCGGCGTACTGGTGGTCGCGTGTCAGCGGCACCAGACGGCGGTTGGCCGAGGTCAGGCCAATGCGTTGCCCCTGCGGCGACGTAATGGCTTGCCGCGTGAAGTAGTCGAGCAGTTCAGACGTCGCCGAGTCGGTCACCGGCTGCCCGACACAGAGCATGATGTCCTCGGGGTGAGTAGCGTCGAAATCCTTGCTCGTAACGGTGGGACGGGCCGCAGCCCAGGTCGCGGCGCCGAACATGACCGTCAGCACCACCAACGTCACAATCGTCGAGAGCGAGCGCAGCCGCGCGACTTTCGCGTACTCGGGCAACCGCGTCAGCCGCGCGACGTTGGCCAATGGCCGCAGCCGCCTCCGCGCGGCGGTCATCGGAAGCAACGCCGCCAACGCGACGATTGCGACCAAGCAGGCGGCGCCGACGACAGCTACCGGCCACCACTTCAAGTCCACGAGCGGATCAGCTCCTGCGCCCGGGCACTCACATCGGCGACGTCGATGCGCGACTCAGCGTTGAATTGCGCGTCACCGAGCCGGGTGAGCAGCGGCGCGGCCTGCGCCAGGTTCCCGTCGGCCATCGCATCGATCTGCAGATACTGGGCCCGCTCGCCGGTCACTTGATGCAGAAAGCTGCGCACCGTCCGGCTGATGGCCGCGCACGCCGCCGGAGCCGACATCCGCCCGACATCGTGCTCACCGGCGATGCTCTGCACGCACCGGGCGAATCGTTTGCGGATCAGCCAGGCGTGCATTCGCCGTAAGACTGGGATGCGCCGCAACCGGTGTGACGGCAGAGTCCACACGAAAACACCCGCGTACCAACCGATCACGGCGAGAACCAGCAGGACGGCCAACCACAGCCAGCATGACGAGTACGGCTGCGGACCGAACACATGGCGCAGTAGGTCATCCGGCACGGGCGACCACCTCGGTCAGGCGAACGAGCTCACGCCGAATGTCCCTGCTGCCGGCTATCGTCGCGTGCGCGATTGCGTGGGCGGTCAGGAACGCATCGAGGCGATCGCGACGCTTCTGCTCGGCGCGGCGGTACGCGGTGACGACCCGTGGGCCGAGGTCGGCTCCGTTCAGGACGAAATGACCGGTGGCGACGTCGTACCCGTCAATGTTGTCGGGGCCCACCGCAGGCATGTCCGACGCCATCGCCCACATGATGTCGTGGCGCCCCGTCAATCTGGTGAGCACTTCGTTGAGCCGCTCATCGACATCGGGTTCGTCGGACACCACGATGATGAGCATGGTATGTCGGTAATGCGTTGCGACGTAGTCGAGTTGGGCGATGACGTCGCTGCGGCCGGGACGGGTCGTGGTGTGTTGGTACCAGCGGTGCAGCAGGCCCTCGATGTGCGACTCGCCGCGCCGCTGTGGAATGTTCACGCAGCCGCGATGGTCGCCGTAGACCATGCCGATCTGATCGGAACGCCGTAATCCGATCAACCCCACCGCACCCATGACGTGCGCGGCGACGTCGCGTTTGCACTCTCCGCTCGGGGCGAGCGCAGACATGTTGCGGCCGGCGTCGGCGACAAGCAGGATCTTGTGATGCTTTTCGGAGACGAACCGTTTGATGAGCACACCACCCGAACGTGCGGAAGCCTTCCAGTCGATGTCCCGCACGTCGTCGCCGGGAACGTACGGGCGAAGGTCGTCGAATTCCATGCTGCGCGTATGCAATAGCGCGTAGCGGCCGCCTTCGAGCAGACCGCTGGTATCGGTGCCGAAGTGCGCCTTGGCCCGGTTCAGGTGCTTACCCACGGGCGGCCTTCTGGCACCTCAAGGGACCCGGACGGCCCGCAGCATGGCGTCTACCACGACCTCGGAAGTGATGTCGGCGCTGGCCGCTTCGAAGCCGAGGATGATCCGGTGCCGCAGCACCCGGTGCGCGAGCTTCGCGATGTCCTCGGGCAGCACGTGCGCACGCCCGGCCAGCACCGCCTGCGCCCGGGCCGCCTTGCAGAACGCGATGGTGGCGCGTGGGCTGGCGCCGTATTCGACCAGCCGCGCCATCTGCTTGGGCAACGCCCGCGCGGGGTGGCGCGTCACGTCGACTAATTGGCTGGCGTAGAGCATCAGCGCACGGTCCATGTGAACATGGCGCACCACCTCCTGCACGCGCACAACGTCGTCGAGGCTGACCACCGGCGCAGTCGGTCGCGCCTTGTCGTAGATGCCGCCGTCGATCCGCGCCATCACTTCCACCTCCTCCTGCGGGGAGGGATAGCGCACGATTTCTTTGAGCAGGAAGCGATCGGTCTGCGACTCGGAGAGTGGATAGGTGCCTTCCTGGTCGACGGGGTTCTGGGTGGCGATGACCAGAAATGGATCCGCGAGGGGGTGGACCTGTCCGGCGATCGTGGTCTGCCGCTCCTCCATCGCCTCGAGCATTGCGCTTTGCGTCTTGGCACTGGATCGGTTGATCTCGTCGAGCAGCACGATGTTGGCGTGCACCGGACCTAGTTGCGTGACGAAGGAGTTGGTCGCCGAGTCGTAGATCTGGGTGCCGATGATGTCGCTGGGCAGCAGGTCGGGCGTGCACTGAATGCGTTTGAACCGGCCCCGAATCGACTCGGCGAGCACCTTCGCGGCGGTGGTCTTGGCCAAGCCCGGCACGCTTTCGAGCAGGATGTGGCCGCCGGCGAGCAGGCCGATCAGAAGCGACTCCCGCAGGTCGCGCTGCCCGACGATCTTGGCTGCGAACGCCTGGGAGATGGCATCGACGGTCCCCCGGACGCTATCGATTTCGCGCTGATCCGGTTGTGTTCGTGCTGTAGCCATATGCCGGCTGGGATACCCGGACGCCGGTTTTCCACACGTCGACGGGTCGCGGCGCTCTTACAGACCGGGCAAGCAGATGAGGGATCCGTTGCAGGTGTTGGCCGGTGAAGGGTCTCCCTCGAGGATGTGCGCGCCGACTTGGATGCCCCCCTCGGTGCCCGGATGTCCTAGGCTCCCGCCGTAGTAGTGGTGGCACGTGTTCATGTCCCATACGACGTCCGGCATCGGCAGTGGACTGCCAGGACACCAGATGTGGCTGCACATGGCCAACTGATTACAGATACCCGTTCCCGGGTCGGCCTGGGCAACACCGGCGCCCAGCCCCAGACTTCCCAATACCACGGTGCCTGACAGCAGTGTTCCGACGACGATTCGCTTCATGGTGGATTCTCCTAGTCGGTTCGCCTGCGTTGGCATTGCTTGGGCAATTACACCGGCCGGGGGTTCGCTACCGATCCCAAATTTGGGGCTTCGATTTGCAGCCGACAGCCTACGATTTGTCCCCTTGTGGGCGCCGCCTGGCTTTGGCCTCGGCCTCAAGTCGCAGCCGCACCGCGCGGGCCATCGCCTCGGCGGCCACCGCTTCGGCTTCGGCGGCTTTTGCTCCCGCCCAAATCTCGGCGGCCCGAGCTCGGGTTTCGGCGGCTGCTGCCCGCGCCCGCGCCTCAGCGGCGCCCGCTTCGGCTTCGGCGGCTTCTGCGCGCGCCTGCTCGCGTGCCCGCGCCTCGGCGGCCATGGCTTGGGTTTCCGCGGCCTCTGCCCGCGCCCGCGCCTCAGCGGCAAGGGCTTCAGCTTCGGCGGCCTTGGCCCGCTCCCGGGCTTCGGCGGCCAGGGCTTGAGTTTCGGCGGCCTCTGCGCGCTTCCGCGCCGCGGCGGCCAACGCTTCGGCTTCGGCCGCTTCCGCCTGCTTCCTGGCCTCGATGGCCCGGGCTTCGGCTTCGGCCGCTTCTGCGCGCGCCTGCTCCCGCACCCGCGCCTCGGCGGCCAACGCTTCGATCTCGGCCGCTTCGGCCTGCGCCCGCGCCTCGGCTGCCAGCGCCTCGGGTTCGGCGGCCTTGGCCTGCTTGCGAGCTTCGGCGGCGAGGGCTTGGGCTTCCGCGGCGGTGGCCTGCTTGCGAGCTTCGGCGGCCACAGCCTCGGCTTCGGCGGCCTCGGCCCGCTTCCGCGCCTCGGCGGCGAGCGCTTCGGCCGCCGCGGCTTCTGCGTGCGCCTGCTCTCGCAGCCGCGCCTCCGCGGCCAGCGCATGTGCTTCGGCGGCTTCTGCCATCGCCCGCGCCTCGGCGGCGACCGCTTCGGGTTCGGCGGCCAAGGCTTCGGCAGCGGCGGCTTCCTCCTGTGCCCGCGCTTCGGCGGCCCGCGCTTCGGCTTCCGCGGCCAGCGCTTCGGCTTCGGCGGCCAAGGCTTCGGCTGCGGCCGCGTCTGCCCGCGCCCGCGCCTCGGCAGCCACCGCCGCGGCGTCGGCGGCCAGCGCTTGGGCCGCGGCGGCTTCCGCCTGCGCCACTGCCTCGGCTTCGGCGGCCAACGCTTCGGCCGCCGCGGCTTGTGCCTGCGCGTCCGCCTCGGTTTTGGCGGCCAACGCTTCGGCCGCTGCGACTTGTGCCTGCGCGTCCGCCTCGGCTTCGGCGGCGAACGCCTCGGCTGCCTCGGCTTCTTTCTCCGCCCGCGCCACTTCCTTCTGCGCCCGCGCCTCGGCTTTTAATTCCCGACGCGACGGTTTTTGCTTGTGCTGGGTCGTGGATTGGCTGGCGCGCGGCTGAAGGTTGCGCTTCTGGGTGCCGGTCGCGACCCGCGACTTTTGCTCGACCTCCCTATACGGCCCGGCTAGGTAATCGAACAAAACCAAAGCCACGCCGGCCAGCAGCACCAGTGGCAGGGCCACGGACAGGTTCGTGACCATCCCCCAGATGCCGGCGACCGCCAGCGGCACCGCAAGCAACACCGCGGCCCCCGGATACCGAGTGCCTAGTTGGAGAATCGTCGCGGGCAGCGCGGATGAGCGTGCGACCAATGGAAGCCGATCCGGCCGACTACCGACGACTTTCTGCGATCCCACGATCCCTCTCCCTCACGGAGACGCTGGCACATAAACAGTACTGTGCGCGCGGTCGCGGCGGAATCTTAATTCTTAGTGTTTCCGTACAATGTCGCCGCAAGACCAGCGTCACTCCAGGCGCGCCGGGGCGAGGTCGCTGCGATGGTGGACTTGGGTTGAGACTCATTTGTCACGCTAGTCCCAGGTGACACTCCAGTCATAGGTCGGCTGCCGGCGTCCCACGTCGAGCGCGCAAACCCCGCAATTCCATCGTGAATTGCGGGGCGAGCCTCTACGCTGCCGGTAAGTCATGCTGTGTCGTCCGGCGAGGAGGCTGAACGCATGAGATTTTCGTCCGCCTCGGCGCCGGTCATGGCTGCTGTGGTCGGCGTATTCGGTCTGTGGCCGTTCGACGCAACGAGTTACCGCAGATGACCCCAGAACTGACGCATAGCAACGGGTTCGACTGGGACCGATTGGTAAAGATGCCCTCGGCGAGCGACGAGTGGCACAAAGGGCACCAAGTGCTCAACTTTTACCCGATGGACAAGGACTATCGAGATTCACCGACGGCTCGGGCAATGGTGACGGAATACTTCGCCGATGCGAAAGCATTGGACACCGATGCGGCCGTGCTCAAGTTCGGTTCTGATGCCGTCACGCTGCGCGGCGCCTACTTGGAGATGGGGGTGTGCACTGGAAGAACCATCAATTTCATTGCCGCGCTCAATCCAGGACAACGTATCTGGGGATTCGATTCCTTTGACGGGCTTCCCGAAGAATGGGCTCGCACCGACCTCACCGTCCCTCGAGGTACTTTTCGGGTCAACACCGAGGGGTGGATGCCACCGGTTCTACATAATGTAAGCCTGGTGAAAGGCATGTTCCGCGACACCCTTCCACAGTTCAAATCCGAGATTCTGAAATCTACGCCTATCGCGTTCCTCCATGTGGATTGCGATATATACGCATCCGCAAAGGAAATCTTCGACCAACTCGTCGATAATATAGTGTCGGGCACTGTAATAGTTTTCGATGAATTCTATAATTACCCCGAAGCGGCGGAACACGAATTCAAGGCATTCCAGGAATTCCTGGAGCGAACCGGGAAAAAGCCTGTCTACCTCGCGTATAACCAGTACTTCGAACAAGCGGTCGTCCAGATAATCTGAGAACCAGCACAGCGGTCAGCGACGGGCCGCCCATCCCTCAAGGGCTGAGTAGCGCCCGCGCAGACTAACGGGTTGCCGTTCACCGCCGGCAAACGCCTTTACTCGGCCTTGACCGTGTGTTGATTCCCCTCCCTGACTATCGGAACGTGAGTACGCTTCATGCGGTGGAACTGGGGGTTTTGGGACCTCTCCAGGTGCGACGGGATGGCGCCCCGGTCGCAATCCCGGGCGCGAAGCCCCGCGCGATCCTAACGATGCTCGGGCTACACGGTTCTTCGATCGTGTCAGCCGAAACCCTGCTCGAGCTTCTGTGGGGCGATGATCCCCCGCGGACCGCCGCCAAGGCGCTCCAGACCCACATTTCCTCGCTGCGGCGCACGCTGGATGACGGCGTCGTCTTGACCGAGGGAACGGGGTGGGTTCTCACGAAATCCGATACCGACGCTTCGCGCTACAAGCTGGCCACCAAGATGGGCCGTGACGCCGCAGCCGCCGGCGACAGCATCCAAGCGGTGGCCCGCTTCGACGAGGCGCTGACCCTCTGGCGCGGAATCCCTGAGCTGCCTGATACCCGCCGGGGAGTATCCGAGAAGACACGCTGGATAGAGGGCCACGCCGCGCTGGTCGAGGATCGCGCGGATGCTCTGTTGGCGACGGGTCGCGCCGCGGAGATCGTCGGCGAGCTCGAGGCGGCGGTGACCGATGCGCCCCTTCGCGAAAGGCGATGGGGCCAGCTGATGCTCGCCCTCTACCGCGCCGGCAGACAGGGCGAAGCGCTGGCCGCTTACCAACGGGCCAGGTCACTGCTGGCCGACGAGCTGGGGGTCGACCCTGGGCCGGAGCTTCGACGGCTGGAAGCCGCGATCGTTGCGCAGGACGCATCGCTGGAAGTCCCCGTAGGACAACAGCTTACGACGGTGACACGCGCTGTGACCTTCCTACTCACCGATATTGAGGGGTCGACGGCCGCTTGGGAGGCCGATGCCGATGCCATGGCGATCGCGCTCGCGCGCCACGATGAGATCGCCGAACAAGTGGTTACCTCCCGCGGAGGACGGCTGATCAAGACCCGTGGCGAGGGCGACGCCACGTTCTCGGTCTTCGATCGGCCGTCGGCGGCGGCCACCGCTGCGCTGGAGCTACAGGATGCGATTGCCCAAGAACCGTGGGCGTTGCGGGAACCCATGCGCATCCGCGTCGCGCTGCATACCGGCGAGGTCGAGCTTCGCGACGGTGACTACTTCGGTCGGGCGGTCAACCGTGCAGCGCGCCTGCGGTCGCTGGCGGTGGGTGGCCAGATTCTGTGCTCCGGCGCGACAGCCGAACTCGTCATCGATTCGCTGCCCGACGATGTCGTGTTCGCCGACTTGGGAATGCGTCAGCTCAAAAACTTGGCACGCCCAGAGCACGTTTTCGAGCTTCGCTTGCAAACCACCGAGGACAGTCCAGCGGAACAGACGACGGATGCACTCGTCGAACGGCCCGGCCTCCCCGCGGTACTGATCGGACCCGGTCCGTTCGTCGGGCGCACCCAGGAACTCGAAGGCCTTGTGTCCGTTTGGGAAACCGCGCTCAGGGGCGGCATGCACGCGGTTCTGATTGCCGGCGAACCAGGCGTAGGTAAGACGCGTCTTGCCGGCGAGTGGTCTCAACGGGCCTACCAGCAAGGAGCGGTCGTGCTTTACGGCCGCTGCGACGAGGATCTCGGAGCGCCATACCAGCCTTTTGCGGAGGCGCTACGTTCGCTCGTGCCGTGCATCGGCGCCACACGGCTGCGCGGATTGCGCGGTGTCGAAGCATTACTCGCATTGGTTCCCGGGCTGACCGATGTCCTACCTGATCTGGCCGCGCCAACCGCCGCCGACCCGGACACCGAGCGGTACGCACTTTTTGACGCGGTCGTGGCGTTGCTGGAAGTCGCTTCCGCCAGCGCACCCGTCGTCGTTGTGCTCGACGACCTGCACTGGGCAGCCAAACCCACGCTGCTCTTGCTGCGTCATCTCCTGCGCTTCGGTGACCACGCCCGCGTACAGATCGTCGGGACGTACCGCAGCACCGACCTCGACCGCTCCCATCCGTTGGCGGCCATGCTCGCCGACCTTCATCGCAGCACCGATTCCGGCACTGCCAACCGCCTTCAGCTAAGCGGCCTCGACGAGGGGGACGTGACCGCGTACGTCACGGAGGCCGGCTACGACGACGAAGAGCTCGCGCGGGCTTTGGCGTCGGTCACCGGTGGCAACCCGTTCTTCCTCATCGAGGCGCTGCGCCACGTCGATGAGAGTGGCGGGGTTTGGGATCCGACTACCCTGCCGCAAGGGGTTCGGGAAACCGTGAGCCGCCGGCTTTCGCGGCTCTCAGCAGAGACGAACAAGGCCCTTGCCGCGGCCGCCGTCGTTGGCAGCCGGTTCGCCGTGGAACTCGTTGAGCGGGTGGTGGAGCAAGATCTCGTTGACGCTTTCGACGAGGCGTGCAAGGCCGGCATCGTCATCGAGGAGCCCGGCGGCCTATACCGTTTCAACCACGCCATCGTGCGACGGTCGCTCCTTGCCGAGCTGGCATCGGTGCGCCGCATGCGGCTGCACCAGCGCATCGCCGCAACGCTGGAGACCGAGCCCGGGGCCGACGACGAGCTGTTGGCCGAATTGGCGCACCACTACTTCGAATGCGCATGGGCGGGAAACGCGGTGAAGGCCGTCGAGTACTGCCGGCGTGCCGCAGACCAGGCGATGGCACGACTCGGCTACGAAGGCGCGGCTGAGCTCTACGACAGAGCACTGCACGCACTGGAAGAGCTCGATGACGAGCTGCCCGATCGCGACGACCAGGCCGCCGAGCTACTGGTCGCGCGCTGCGAGGCCCTGCTGGCCGCGGGCGACGTGTCTTCGGCGGCGGGCGCGGTCTCGCAATTGCAAGCAACGACAGTCGATTCCGTCCGATTGGCGGCATGGGCGACATGCTTCGACGGCGAGCTGTCGATGTTGATCCATCCCGACCGGTTGGACGAGGTCGAAGCCGCACTAGGCGCGGCCGCCGAAAAGCTGGCCGGATTGGACGATGCCGCGGGCGAAGCCAAGGCGCACACCGTGCGCGCCACGTGCCTTGCACGGCTCGGGCGAATCGCCGACTGCGAAATCGCCTTGGACGAAGCACTTACCGCAGCGCGGCGCGCGCGCGAACACCGCCGAGTGAACGCCGTGCTCGCGGGTGCGCCGCTCGCCGCGTTGTGGGGCCCCAATCCTGTTCCGCGCGCTGGCGGTCGGTGTCTTGACGTGGTGCGGCTGCTGCGAATCACAACCGATTCGCCCGCCGTCGAGGCGACGTCGACGCGATGCCAGGCGGTATTGGAAGCCTTCCGCGGTCGCGGCGCCGCGGCACGACGGATGATCGACTCGGCCCGGCGCACCGTCACCGACCTCGGCCTGCGCCATGCACTTCTAGAAGTCGAGCAGTTCGCCGGCATTGTCGAGCTGGTCATCGATGATCCCGCTGCCGCCGAGGCGCCGTTACGTAAGGCCTACAACGGTTTTCGCCGTATGGGCCTGGACGCCGACACCGCCGAGACCGCCGCCCTGCTTGGTCGTGCGTGCCTGCTACTCGAACGGGACGCCGAGGCTGGCGAGTTGTGTACGGAAAGTGAGCGTCTGGCTGGCCACGCGCTCAAGCCCTCGATCGCCTGGCGCACGCTTCGGGCGCAGCTGCTCTCACGCGGCAATGATCACGACGAGGCACGCAGGGTAGCCGAGGCCGCTGTCAATTTGGCCGAGCGCACCGACGCGCTGGTTGACCACGGCGACGCATGCCTGGCATTGGCAACAGTTTTGGCCGCCGCGGGTGATGTCTCGGGAGCGCGAGCCGCCGTCGAGCGGGCGGTCGGTCTGTGGGAGCGAAAAGGGGCCGCCGCACTGGTCGAGAAGGCGCGCCTCGTTCTCGGCGAGCGCCAGGTGCCGACCGCCCCGGCGAGCCCGGCTCCGCCCGATGCGCCAGTTGCCGAGCCCGACAATGCATGCGTCCGAGTGGGTCA
>NZ_LZMB01000118.1 GCF_001673555.1 Mycobacterium sp. 1165178.9
TCCGCCGCGATCGCGCCAGCGCGGTCCACCGCGCGCAGCGACGAGTCCGAGCCATCGGTGCCGACTACGACGGTCTGATAGGCGCTCATATCCCGCTCAGTGTAAAGCCGACGACGGCGCATAAGAGTGAAAACCGAATTGTTTGGGGCCGGGCTCTTGAACCATATGCGCCCACGCCCGATCCGGCAGGCCTCCTAAGGTGCGCTATCTTCGCGCAGTGACCAGACCTGCGCACATTAGCGCTCTCGCGGTGACGCTTGCGCTGACAGGGTGCTTGACCGCGCCCCACGGAACCGCCGACCCGACCGCTCAACAGTCGCCTTTCCCGACCGGAAAAGCCGGCACCACCATCCACGTCACCGAGTACAGCACCGCGACCGCCGACGTCACACTCAACAACGCGACCTGGGTTTCGTCGGGGTGTTACGGCGGCGGGGGTTGCAACGTCATCGAACTCACGATCGCCGGCAAGTCCGACGCGCCGTTCAGCTACGGCCAGACGTCCGTGACCGCCGCCTCCTCGCCATGGCGGCAGGACCCGAACCGGGATACCGAGGGTGGCTCGTCCCTCATCGATTATCAGAAGATCAACAAGATGCCGCCGCTGCATGCGGGCAGCGTCACCAACGGTCAAACCGCCCACGGGTTCATCGCCTACGCCGCCAACATCAACCAGGGCGACATTTACATCGAGTTCAACGATCCCGATGCACCGGCGGCACCCACCCCACTAGCGGGCTGGAAAGTCCACACCTGAGCGCAGCCACCATCGTGCGCAGGGTTCTCGAAGCCGACGCGATCAGACACATTGCGCGACAATGAATATGAGTGCGAGATGTCGGCGAGACGTGGCTGGCAACTTCGCGGAGGCGTACCCGAAGGGTTGATTCACACGCGCTCGGCCCTCATCTCCATGTCGATCGTCCCTTGACACGCGCCGCTCAGGATGTCGGTGTGCATGATGCCGGCGAGCGACCCGTCGGGCTGGGGCGTGTAGCGCACCTGTGTCCGGGCCGGATTCCATTGAATCGTGGTGTCGGGCATCATGCAGTCCCATTGAAATTCGTTGACCTGCGACCAAGACTTTCCATCCCAGGTGAACTGAACCGGCTGCGGAACCGTCGGGTTAGTGGGCGGAGGGCCACTGACGATGGTGGCGACGCACTTCCCGTTGCTACAGCTCGAGCTGAAACCGTAGGTCTCGGTGTGCTGCGTTTCCGGGTCGCCGACCGCCATGCTGGTCCCGGCCTTGGGGCCGACCATGAACGTGATTGCGTACTGGCCGTTCCAGGACGGATTGTCGGCACAGGCTACCGGGGGGAACGGCAGAGCGATCGCGAGCGACGCGGCGGATAAACCGGCGAAGTTGTTCAGACGGTGTAGGGCCATAATTCCTCCTCCGAGGCCGAACCGACTCAATCGTCGTATGCCGGACAGTCGCCGACAAGGTTCTTGCCGAATGACTTGGCGTGCGCGATTTTCTGCCGCTACCCCGGGAAGAGTCCGACCAGGCAGTCCGCTCCCCGGCCTGAAGACCTAAAGCCGCCCTACCAGCCCCACTCGTCGTCGTCGAGCACATCCACGGTCAGAGAGTTGTCGGCGGGGCCCTTCGTCCCATAGGTGAACGTAATCAGGGTGCGGTCGTCGTCAAGCGGTTCCGTCGCTATCACGGTAGCGTGCCCGACCTTCATGCGGATCCTGTCCCCGGGCTTCAACTCGTCAACACGTTTGAGGCTCACGCTCAATCCATCAGCATCCAAGGTCGACGAGACCGCACCGAAACCCGTTGGAAAGCAGTACGTCTCACGGCACCTTGCGCGGTGTCGTCGGTGGTTTGCGGCGGTTCGCTGAACCAGGTCGGAAAGTTCAAGGTCGAGTAGTCAGCCGGCATAAGCCCATAGGGCTGAGGCAGCCGCGGCCGCCGGGATGTTCGCAGATGTTTCTGTTCATCGCCACGTCAGTATCTTCACCGCGACCCCTCGGGCGTAAAAACGCCGCGGTGCTGTCAGGTGTAGGCCGCCCGACGAAGGTTACCAATGGGTCCCTGAAGAGCTCGAAGGGCCGCCACGTGCAGGTGCGTAGACCGGCCGTGTCGCGTGGCGCGCGGCCGGAGCAAAATGTGAGACGTGAGTTGGACGAGGTATACCGGCAGAGCGCTCGCAGATATCACCCTGGACGGCGACGCGCTGCATGCCGAGCTCGAAGACGGCATCCGCGTAGGCAATCCGCATCTGACGGATGTTCGGCTCGAGCTGGCAACCGCGACCGAAGCTATCGACGCCGAACGAGGCCGGCGCTGGTATGAAGTCACGTACCTGGCCGAAGACCCGGAAGCCAGTTCGTAGCCGATAGCCCGCGGCGGCCCGTTTGCCCGCGCGGTCAACAAAGGAGCGCCGCGGTGCGGTCAACCATTACCACTGTCCTCGCGATCGGTTGCGCCATTGTCGCAGTGCCGACGCCGACGGCGTGGGCGGACGAGGGCTTCGTTGCTCTGGCCGTGTCCGATTTCGACTATCGTCGATTCAAGTCATCCTGACTGCACACCGATTGGTCCGTGCACAGAGGGGGCCGAGTCCGATGAAGGTTGGTTCTGCGAAGTGGCCGGCCGTCTGCGCGATCGTCCTGTCCGCCGCCGCGCTGGCCTACGCGGCCCCGGCGGCAGCGGATGACACCGACGACGCGTTCATCGCAGGCCTGTCCAGGGGCGGAATCACCATGCCCGACAACGACGATGCGATCGCGAAAGCCCACACGGTGTGCACCAGCATCGCCGGCAACCCGAACGCATCGATCCCGGCGATTCAGCTGGCCAGGCAAACGGACCTTTCCGTCAAGCAATCCGCCTACTTCGTCGGCCTGTCGATCGCGACCTATTGCCCGCAATACAGGGACGATATCGACCCCTCGGTGACCTGGCTACTGCCGTTGCCGCCGCTCATGTGACTGGAGCTCTTGCGGCAGTATGGATTCCGTAGTGCTCAAGGCCGCACCACCCCTGCGGGGCCATTCTCGTAGGCGTGGGTCAACCAGAACACCGCGCGTTCGATGCCCGGCACGATTTCGGTGACATCGATCTCCCCCTGAGTGAATCGAGCAAGGAACCCGTAGACCACGCCGGTGAGGATGAGCTCGAGGTCCTTGGCGAAGCCCGGCTCCGCTTGCGTCAGTACGGCTTTGACGACGGGAACAACCGCGTCGACGCCGCGCTGAATGAGGCGCCTTCCGCCGGGGCCGGATCGCGCCTGGAAATAGCAGCGCAGCATCAACGGATGTTGCTCCCACGGCTCGAAGATGGTCCGCATCACGTGCATCAGGTCCACATACATCGACTCGCCGGGCAAATCGTCGATCAGCGCCGGCAGGCGCGCATAGCGTTTGGCATCCATCCACTCGTCAAGGGCGGCGACAATGAGCTCGTCACGGGTGGGATATCGCTTGTAGATGGTCGCCAGGGAGACTCGGGCCCGCCGGGCAACCTCGCGCAGCTGCACCGCCTCATAGCCCTCGTGGTCGAGCATTTCGACCACGATGTCGAGGATCGGGTCGGCCCGCCGCCTCGAAGCGTCGCTCGCCGCATCCACGCCGGCCCCTTTTGCCATCACAGTAACCATGTTACTGTGCATCGGTGAGTAACGGCGTTACTCAAGCCTGATCTGGGTCGATGATTGGAAACGAGGACGAGCTCGGTGGGTTCAATAGATGGCAAAGTCGCCTTCATCACCGGGGTTGCGCGCGGCCAGGGCCGCAGCCATGCGGTGCGACTCGCGCGCGAAGGCGCCAACATCATCGGCATCGACATCTGCGCGAACATCCCCGCCAACGGTTATCCGATGGCCTCCCATGAGGAGCTGGTCGAGACCGTCGCGTTGGTCGAAGAAGCGGGCGGCAAGATGCTGGGCACGGTCGCCGACGTCCGCGAGTTCGAGCAAGTCAAGGCCGTGATGGATGCCGGCGTGGAGCACTTCGGACGCCTCGACATCGTGTTGGCCAACGCGGGAATCGCGCCCCTCGCGTTTCGGCAGTTGAGCATCGAGGAGGAGCTGGCACAGTGGCGCGCGGTCACCAGCGTCAACCTCGACGGGGCGTATCACACGGCATGGGCGGCGGTCCCGCATCTGCTGTCCGGTAACCGCGGCGGGGTCATCATCTTCACCAGCTCGACCGCCGGCATCAAGGGTTTCGGCGGCTTGCAGGGCGGCGGCCTGGGTTACGCGGCATCGAAACACGGGATCGTCGGACTGATGCGGACCCTAGCCAATGCCCTTGCACCGCTGAACATTCGGGTGAATACCGTGCACCCGACCGCCGTCAACACGATGATGGCGACCAACCCCGACATGACCGAATTCCTGGAAAAGAATCCCGGTGCGGGTCCCCACCTGCAAAACCCGATGCCTGTCGGAATGATGGAGCCCGAAGACGTCAGCGCCGCCATTGCCTACCTGGTCTCCGACGAGGCGAAGTATGTCACCGGCGTGACCTTCCCCGTCGACGCCGGCTTCTGCAACAAGGTGTGATACACGGATGACGACGAACAACGCAGCGGGCCGCGTCGCGGGCAAACGGGTCTTGATCACGGGGGCCGCACGCGGCATGGGACGTTCGCACGCGGTGCGCCTCGCCGAGGAAGGCGCCGACTGCGTCCTGGTCGATATCTGCTCCACGCCAGAGGGTTTGGAATATCCACTGGCCACCGAAGACGAACTGAACGAGACCGCGGAACTGGTCGAGAAACAGGGCCGCCGTGCGATCACCCAGATCGTCGACGTACGTGACGAGGCCGCCATGAAAGCGGCGGTCGACGCGGCCGTCGACGAACTCGGCGGACTCGATGGTGCGGTCGCCAACGCCGGCGTGCTGACCGTCGGCACATGGGACACCACCACCGCCGAGCAGTGGCGGCTGGTCCTCGACGTCAACCTCATCGGCGCCTGGAACACCTGCGCGGCCGCACTCCCCCACTTGGTCGCGCGGGGCGGCGGGAGCCTGGTCAACATCAGCTCGTCGGCC
>NZ_LZMB01000119.1 GCF_001673555.1 Mycobacterium sp. 1165178.9
GCGATCGTGTGCGCGGGTGCTGATGACGCGAAGAATCTCGAAATCGCCTTACTGGCAAGGAAAACGAATCCCCACGTGCGCGTGGTCGCCCGCCTGGGCAACGACGTGCTGCGTAAAGCGGTGTCCGCCGACAACGGTCCTGGCGCCATCCTGGACGTCGCCGACCTCGCGGCGCCGTCGGTCGTCGAGGCCTGCCTGTCTAGCCACACGCACCCGGTCGAAGCGGCCGGGATCGAATTTCTGGTGTCGGGGGCCGAGGCACCACGCGACGCGACGCTTCGCGAGATCTACGGCGACCTGGCACCGGTAGCCGTCATCCACGGCGAGAATTCCGCTACGCCCGCCGAGGTGGTGCCATGTCCGGGACGGGACCACGAGGTGCGCGCCGGTGACTGGACAGCCATGATCGGCAGCGCCGATGAGCTGGCCGCGCGCGGCATAAAGACGCCCCGGCCGAGCGCGACACGCTCTCGCCAGTCGTGGATGCGGCGAATCTCGGACGCTGCTCGGGCGATGCGCGACGACGTCAATCCCATGCTCTTCCCCGCCATGCTGCTCGCGATCAGTCTGTTGCTCGCCTCGACCGTCATCGTGCACTTCTCCTATACGAAGCCACGGCTGTCCTGGCTGGACGCCATGTATTTCACCGCGGAGACCATCACCACCGTGGGCTTCGGCGAATTCACGTTCCTCCACCAATCGGCGTGGCTACGGGTTTTCGCCGTCGGGCTGATGTTCTCCGGCGTGACCACCACCGCGCTGCTCGTCGCGTTCCTGGCCGACCTGCTGCTCTCCCGGCGCTTCCTCCAATCGGCCGGCGCCCGGCGGGCACGCCATTTGCGCGACCACATCATCGTGGTCGGGCTGGGGTCGTTCGGCAGCCGCGTCGTCGGTGATCTGACCGCCGCCGGATACGACGTCGCGGTGATCGAGCGTGACGAGAACAACCGGTTCCTGTCGACCGCGGACGAACTCGACGTGCCGGTGATCTTCGGGGACGCAACGCTGCGCCAGACGCTGGAAGCGGCCCGCGTCGACCGCGCCCGCGCCGTCGCGGTGCTGACTCAGGACGACATGGTCAACATCGAGACCGGAATTGTGCTGCGCGAGATGCTCGGTCCCCGGGTGATGCCGGAGGTCAACCGGCCCGACGTGCCGATCGTGCTGCGGATCTATGACCGCACCCTCGGCGATGCGGTGGCCAAGCGATTCGGTTTCGAGAACGTTCGCTCGACAGTCGACCTGGCCGCGCCTTGGTTCATCGGAGCCGCGATGGGCCTACAGGTGCTGGGGACGTTCTCGGTCGGGCAGCGTTCGTTCATGGTCGGCGCCATGCACGTCGCGGCCGGTAGCGAACTCGACGGGCTGCGGATGTTCGAGATGTCCACCCAGACTCGTGTCATCGCGATCACCCGCCGGGACACGCCCCTGGAGTTGCACCCACGCCGGGACGCGTGGCTTCGCGGCGGCGACACCGTCTACCTCGTGGGGCCGTACCGGGAGCTGCTGGAGACGCTGCGCAAAGGGCAGCCACCCCAGGAGGAGCCTGCCGTGAAGGATGAGCGCCGGACCGATAAAGCGGCGACCTGAGGCTTGCCGGTTCGCCCGGCGAAGCGCCGGAGGCTACAGCCGTGCCGCCACGTCCGCGGCGCGACGAAGCTGATCGACATCCGAGCTCGTCGGGATCAGCTGGACCTCGTCGGTGCCGATCGCCTCGAAGCCGCGCAACACGTCCAGCAACTCGTCCTCGCTGCCGGCCCAGCCCGTCATCGGCGCCATCGCGTCGACGTATTCGGCCGGAATCCAGTTCATGTAGCGCCGCAGATGGCGGTGGATCTGGGCGCGAGACCCCTCGGGGGACCCGAACGCGAACCAGAACGACGTGATCAAGTGGGGTTTGGGCTTGCCGGC
>NZ_LZMB01000120.1 GCF_001673555.1 Mycobacterium sp. 1165178.9
GAGCGTGCTGGCGATGATCGCGGTCACCGGCCACTTCGTGTCCTACACCTTCATCGTCGAGATCATCCGCAACGTCCTCGGCGTGCGCGGGCCGAACCTCGCGTTTGTGCTGGCCGCCTACGGGCTGGCCGGCCTGCTGTCGTTGCCGCTGGTGGCGCGGCCGCTGGATCACCGGCCCAAGAGTGCCGTCATCCTGTGCATGACGGGGCTGACGGCGGCCTTCGTGGCGCTGACCGGCCTGGCGTTCGGTGCTAGGACCGGCGTGGCCACCGCGCTGATCGGAACCGCCGCCATAGTGCTGTGGGGCGCGATGGCCACCGCGGTCTCGCCGATGATGCAATCCGCCGCGATGCGCAACGGGGCCGACGACCCCGACGGAGCATCGGGGCTCTACGTCACCGCGTTCCAGGTCGGCATCATGGCCGGCTCGCTCGTCGGCGGCCTGCTCTACGAGCGCAGCGTCACGATGATGTTGACCGCTTCGGCGGTCCTGATGGCCGTCGCGCTGGCCGGCATCGCGGCCAACCGGCGGATGCTGGACGTTGCTCCAACAAGCTCACCCGATTCATAGCCCCCCAGGTCAGGATCGTAATCAGCACCCTTCGCGGGGCGCGGCAAACCGTGGGTGACGGTAGCTGGCACGGCTCCTATGCCACACTGTGTCGAGAACACGAGTGGAGGTATGCGTATGTCAGGCTGGACGAGGGCCGGGACTAGGAAGGGCCTCTTCGCCGCTCTGAGCACAACCGGTTTGGCGTCCGTCGTGGGCCTGGCGCTGGTGCTGAGCGCGGCTCCCGCATCGGCGGATCCGGATCCGGCTCCCGCCGACCCAGGTGCCGTCGCCGCTCCGCCCGGGCCGCCCCCGCCGCCCGATCCGTTGGCGCCGCCGCCTCCGCCGGACCCGCTGGCGGCCCCGCCGCCGCCCAACCCGCTTGCGCCGCCCGCGCCGTGGGTTGCGCCCAACGCCCAGCCCGCGGCGGCCTCGGCCGAGGGGCAGAACGCGACGCCGTTCACCGGCACGGCGCCGTTCGGGCCGCCGTCGTTCGTCCCCAAGGGCGGCTCGACCGTGGGTGTGGGCCAGCCGATCATCATCAACTTTCCGGGAACGGTCGAGAACGCCGACGCGGCGATCGGCGCCGTGCACGTCTCGTCGGTCCCGCCGGTACCGGGCAAGTTCTACTGGATGACCCCGACCCAGCTGCGCTGGCGCCCGATCAACTTCTGGCCCGCGCATACCGCGGTGACGGTCGACGCCGGCGGCACCGTGTCCACCTTTCAGACCGGTGACACGCTGATCGCCACGGCCGATGACGCCACCCACCAGCTGACCGTCACGCGTAACGGCACCGTGGAGAAGACCATCCCGATGTCGATGGGCATGACGTCCGGCAACCACCAGACCCCCAATGGCACCTACTACGTGCAGGACAAGAAGGCGTCGGTGGTGATGGACTCCTCGACCTACGGGGTGCCGGTCAGCTCGACCTACGGCTACAAGGTGACGGTGGAGGACGCGGTCCGCTTCGACAACGTCGGCGACTACGTGCACAGCGCACCGTGGTCCGTCGATGACCAGGGCAAGCGCGACGTCAGCCACGGCTGCATCAACATCAGCCCCAGCAACGCGAAGTGGTTCTTCGACAACTTCGGTCCTGGCGACCCCATCGTGGTGAAGAACTCCAGCGGCGGCTCGTACAAGAAGAACGACGGCTCCGCCGACTGGATGAACTAGCCCGCAGCGACAACGCAGAAATCGCCCATTTCCCTTCGGAAGTGGGCGATTTCGCATCAGTGCGCCGGCGTCGGCGTTCAGTGACCCGGGCAACCGCCACGAGGACTTCCGCTCGCCAGGCTGTTATGTATAGCATCATACATAAGCTGAGACCTCTGAGGAGCTGCAATGCGTGGTCCACGCGAGCGGATGGTCGTCTCCGCCGCGCTGCTGATCCGGGAGCGGGGCGCGCGCGCGACCGCGATCTCCGATGTGCTCGAGCACAGCGGCGCGCCCCGCGGATCGGCCTATCACTATTTCCCCGGCGGGCGCACGCAACTGCTCTGCGACGCCGTCGACTACGCCGGCGAGCATGTCGCCGCCGTCATCACCACCGCCGACGATGGATTGCAACTGCTGGAAACGTTGATCGACAAGTACCGCGCGCAGCTACTCGAGAGCGACTACCGCGCCGGCTGCCCCATCGTTGCGGTCTCCGTCGAATCCGGGGAGCAGCACGACACCGAACGCATGGTGATCGAGCGCGCCGCGGCGGTCTTCGAACGATGGTCGGATCTGATCGCCGCGCGGTTCATCGCGGACGGCATTCCGCCGGAGCGGGCGCGCGAGCTGGCTGTCCTGGCGACCGCCTCGCTCGAGGGCGCGATCGTGCTCGCGCGGGTGCGACGTGACCTGACGCCCCTCGACATCGTCCACCGCCAACTGCGCGATCTGCTGCTGGCGGCCTCGCCCCATCAGGCGCCCGGAAAGGAAGACTGCGATGACCGGTGAATGGCAATCCAGCGCATGCATCCTGTGCGAATGCAACTGCGGCATCGTCGTCCAAGTCGAAGACCGCCGGCTGGCCCGCATCCGCGGTGACAAGGCGCACCCCGCCTCACAGGGGTATACCTGCAACAAGGCGCTGCGGCTGGACCACTACCAGAACAGCGGTGCCCGGCTGACCTCCCCACTGCGCCGCCGCGCGGACGGCAGCTACGAGGAGATCGACTGGGACACGGCGATCGTGGAGATCGCCGAGGGCTTCAGGCGCATTCGCGACAGCTACGGCGGCGACAAGATCTTCTACTACGGCGGCGGCGGGCAGGGCAATCACCTGGGCGGGGCCTACAGCGGCGCCTTCTTGAAGGCGTTGGGCTCCCGCTACCGCTCAAATGCGCTGGCGCAGGAGAAAACCGGTGAGTCCTGGATCGACGGGCACCTCTACGGTGGTCACACCAGGGGCGAATTCGAGCACGCCGAAGTCGCGGTGTTCGTCGGGAAGAACCCCTGGATGTCGCAGAGCTTCCCGCGAGCGCGGGTGGTGCTCAACGAGATCGCCAAAGATCCGGCCCGCTCGATGATCGTCATCGATCCGGTGGTCACCGACACCGCCAAGATGTCCGATTTCCACCTGCGGGTGCGACCCGGCACCGATGCATGGTGCCTGGCCGCGCTGGCCGCCATCCTCGTCCAGGAAAACCTGTGCAACGAAACATTTCTCGGCGAGCATGTGCGCGGCGCGGATGCCGTGCGCGCCGCGCTGCGCGAGGTTCCGGTGGGCGACTACGCCGAACGCTGCGGGGTTGACCAGGAACTGTTGCGCGCGGCGGCGCGGCGCATCGGAACTGCCGCCAGCGTCTCGGTGTTCGAGGACCTCGGCGTGCAGCAGGCACCCAACAGCACCCTGTGCTCCTATCTGAACAAGATGCTCTGGATCCTCACCGGCAACTTCGCGAAAAAGGGTGGCCAGCACCTGCATTCATCGTTCGCTCCGCTGTTCGGCCAATTCTCCGGCCGCACACCGGTCACCGGTGCACCGATCATCTCCGGACTGGTGCCCAGCAATGTCGTGCCCGAGGAAATCCTGACCGACCACCCGGACCGGTTCCGGGCCATGATCGTGGAAAGCAGCAATCCCGCGCACTCGCTGGCCAACTCGGTCGCGTGCCGGGAGGCCTTTCAAGCCCTGGAACTGGTGGTGGTCATCGACGTTGCGATGACCGAGACCGCTAGGCTCGCGCATTACGTGCTGCCCGCGGCGTCCCAATTCGAGAAGCCGGAAGCCACTTTCTTCAACCTCGAATTCCCGCACAACACATTCCAGCTGCGCCGCCCATTGATGGAGCCCCTGCCGGGAACCCTGGCCGAACCCGAGATCTGGGCACGGCTGGTGCGGGCGCTCGGTGTGGTGGACGACGCGGATCTGCGGCCACTGCACGAAGCCGCACGAAACGGCCGGCAGGCATACACCGAAGCATTCCTCGGCGCCGCTGGAACCAATCCCACTGTGGCGCACCTCCTTCCGTACGTCCTCTACGAAACACTCGGGCCGACGCTGCCCGAGGGGCTGCGCGGCGCGGCCGCCCTGTGGGGCCTCGCGCAAAAAACCGCACTGACCTATCCGGATGCGGTGCGGCGCGCCGGGCACGCCGACGGGAACGCCCTGTTCGACGCCATCCTGGACACTCCGTCGGGGGTGACCTTCACGGTGCACAACTACGAGGACGACTTCACGCTGATCAGCCACCCCGATCACAAGATCGCCCTGGAAATTCCGTCCATGCTCGACGAATTGAAGACACTGTCCCGCACCCCACCCCGGCTCACCACACCGGAATTCCCGATCGTGCTCTCGGTGGGGGAGCGGCGTGCCTACACCGCGAATGACATCTTCCGGGACCCGACCTGGCGCAAACGCGACACCGACGGCGCACTGCGCATCAGCGTCGAGGACGCCCAGATCCTGGGACTGGTCGAGGGGTGCCGGGCGCGCATCAGCACCGCTGCCGGTAGCGCCGAGGCGACCGTGGAGATCACCGAGACGATGATGGCCGGTCATGCCGCCCTGCCCAACGGTTTTGGGCTCGACTACCTCGACGCCGAAGGGCGGACCGTCACTCCCGGTGTCGCCCCGAACGCGCTCACCTCGACCGAGTGGCGCGACCCGTACGCCGGCACGCCGTGGCACAAGCACGTGCCCGCGCGGATCGAGGCCGCGCCGGTCAGTTCCAGATCTTGACCCGGCTGTCCGGCTCCAAGAACAGCGCGCCGGCGTCGGCGCCCTCGAAGGCGTCGTAGAAGGCGTCCATGTTGCGCAGCACGCCGTTGCAGCGGAACTCCGGCGGCGAGTGCGGATCCACCGCGAGCCGCCGGATAGCTTCCGCTTCACGGGATTTGGTGCGCCACACCTGGGCCCAGCCGTAGAACACGCGCTGCACGCCGGTCAGGCCGTCGATCACCGGGGCGGGCTGGCCGTTCAGCGACAACTGGTAGGCCAGCAGCGCGATCGACAAGCCACCCAGGTCGCCGATGTTCTCCCCGACGGTGAATGCGCCGTTGACGTGATGGCCGCTGTCCAGGCCACGCGGCGTGTAGGCGTCGTACTGCTCGATGAGAGCCTTTGTGCGGGTGCCGAATTCGGTCCGGTCGGCGTCGGACCACCAGTCGACCAGGTTGCCGTCGCCGTCATATTTGGCGCCCTGGTCGTCGAAGCCGTGCCCGATCTCGTGCCCGATCACCGCGCCGATGCCGCCGTAGTTGGCCGCGTCGTCGGCCTCGGGATCGAAGAACGGCGGCTGCAAAATTGCTGCCGGGAAGACGATTTCGTTCATCCCCGGGTTGTAGTACGCGTTGACGGTCTGCGGCGTCATGAACCACTCGTCCTTATCCACCGGCCCGCCGAGCTTGGCCAGCTCACGATCGTGGTTGACCGCGTACCCGCGCAGGTAGTTGCCGTACAGGTCGTCGCGTTCGATCACCAACGTGGAGTAGTCGCGCCACTTCGCCGGGTAGCCTACCTTGGCGGTGAACTTCTCCAGCTTGGCCAGCGCCCGCTCCCGGGTCTGCGGCGTCATCCAGTCCAGGTCGCTGATGCTCATCCGGTAGGCCGCCCGCAGGTTGGCGACCAGCTCGTCGATGCGGGCCTTCGCCTCGGGCGGGAAATGCCGCTGAACATAAAGCTTTCCGACGGCGTCGCCCATCAGGTTCTCCACCAGGGACACCGCGCGCTTCCACCGCTCCCGGATCTGCTCGGCGCCGGTCAGCAGCCGGCCGTAGAAGTCGAAGTCCGCGGACACCAGCTCGTCGGTCAGCCAGGAGGCCCGCGCGCGGATCAGCCGCCACCGCGCCCAATTCTTCCACACCTCGAGATCCTCGTTTCGCCACAACTCGGCAAAGGTGCGCAGGTAATCAGGTTGGCGCACAATCACTTCCGCCAGTGACTCGGGGCTGGCGCCCAGTGCGGTGGCCCAACCAGCCCAGTCGAAGCCCACCGACTCGTCACGCAGTTCGGCGAACGTGCGCAGGTTGTAGCTCAGGTCGGCGTCGCGGCGCTTGACCACATCCCAGTGCGCCTCGGCGAGCTTGCCTTCCAGCGCGACGATGCGTTCGGCGGTCTGGACGTGCTCGGCCGGGTCCCCGCCGAACACCAGGGCGAACATCCGCGCGATGTGCGCGGGATAGGCCTCCAGCACCTGGAGGTGCCGCTCTTCGCGGTAGTAGGACTCGTCGGGCAGTCCGAGGCCGGACTGGGTGAAGTGCACCAGGTAGCGGGCCGAGTTCTTGGCGTCGGTGTCCACGTACACTCCGACGCCGCCGCCCGCGCCGGTGCGCTGCAGCGCGCCGATGGCCCGGGCCAGCGCGTCGGCGTCGGCGGCGTCGTCGATCACGGACATCTCGTCGCGCAGTGGCCGCACGCCGCGGCGCTGCACGGTGGCCTCGTCGAGGAAGCTGGCATACAGGTCGCCGATTCGCTGCGCGTCGTCGTCCGCGGCGGCCGAACCCTGCCGGCTAGCCTCCACGATCAGGTCGCGCACCTGTTCTTCGGCGCGGTCATACAGCGCTCGGAAGGCGCCGTCGGTCGCCCGGTCCGCCGGTATCTCGTATTCGGCCAGCCAGCGGCCGTTGACGTGACCGAACAGGTCGTCTTGGGGGCGGATGCTGTCGTCGACAAAGCTCAGGTCGATGCCCGAGCGGATGGCCGTATTCGTCACCCCGCCATCCTTCCATCTTTCCCGGATGCAACGATCGGGCCATGTCCGACGGCCAGCGAACCGAGCAACCTGCCGAAGAAGATTCCGTTGACGTCGACCCCGACGAGGACTCGAACGACGACTCCAGCGACGTCGACGGGGAGCAATCCGAAAGCGCCGAAATGTTTTCCCATTACGGCATCGCGTCGGCGGTTCTCGGTGTGGTGTCGGTGGCCGCGGTGGTGCTCGGCGTCATCATCTGGTCCGATCACCGCGACCAGGTCGCCGAACGCGGCTACCTGAGCCGCACCATGCAGACCGCCGCGGACTGGGCGAATGTCTTGATCAACATGAACAGCGGCAATGTCGACGCCAGCCTGCAGCGGCTGCACGACGGGACGGTCGGCGAACTCAACACCGACTTCGATGCCGCCGTGCAGCCGTACAAGGCTGTGGTGGAGAAGCTGCAGTCGAAGAGCGCCGGGCGGATCGACGCGGTGGCGATCGAAACCGTGCACCACGATCTGGACACCCAGCCGGGCATCGCCCGGCCGGTGGTCACCACCAAGCTGCCGCCGTTCGCGAGTCGAACCGACTCGGTGATACTGATCGCCACGTCGGTCAGCGAAAACGTCGGGGCCAAGCCGCAGACCGTGCACTGGAGTCTGCGGCTGGACGTCTCCGACGTGGACGGCAAGCAGATGATCTCCGGATTGGCATCGATTCGATGAGAAACATCTGGCGGCTGGCCGCCTTCGACATCCTGGCGCCGCTGGCCGCGATCGCGGCCCTGCTGGCTATCGGGCTGGTGCTGGGCTGGCCGCTGTGGTGGGTGTCGGTGTGCTCGGTGCTGATCCTGCTGATCGTCGAAGGCGTGGCGATCAATTTCTGGCTGCTGCGCCGCGATTCGGTCAGCCTCGGCACCGACGACGACGCTCCGGGGCTGCGGTTGGCGGTCGTGCTGCTGTGCACGACGGCCCTCGGCGGGGCCGTCGCGACCGGCTACACGCACTGGACCAAGGCGGACAACGACTTCACCGACGACTCCCATCGAGTCGTTCAGATCGCCACTGGTATGGCGGAGGCGATGGCGTCATTCAGCCCCACCGCCCCGGCCGGCTCCATCGACCGGGCCACGGGGATGATCGTCCCGGAGCACGCGGCCGCCTTCAAGGAGCAGTACACCAAGTCCAGCGCCGAGCTGGCCCAGCACAACGTCACCGCGCAAGCCACCACGGTGTCGGCAGGAGTCGAGGCCCTCGGGCCGTCGGCTGCCAGTGTGGCGGTCGTCCTGCGGGTCACTCAGAACACGCCGGGGCAGCCGCCCAGTCAGGCGGCGCCTGCGCTCCGGGTGACGCTGACCAAGCGGGGCAGCGACTGGCTGGTCGCCGATGTGCTGCCGGTCAGATAGATCAGTTCGCTTCGGCTGAGCGAGCGGACTTCACCTTGACGAACCGATCGGACAGCCGCCGAATCCGGATCATCAGCGCGGCCGTCGGGCTGGTGCTGCCGTCGAGGTAGCCGTCCAGCTCCTCGGCCGTGACCCCGATGCGGGAAGCGAACTCCTGTGGGGCCAGACCCGACCGGTCGATCAGCAGCCCGACGTGGCGTGCCACCTCGGCGCGCTCGTTGGCCTCCAGGTGGGTGCGGGCACGCTCGAGCACCTCCCACAGCGCCTTGGCGATGCCGTACGGCCGGGTGCCCTCGAGGACCTCTTCGACCTGGCGGGCGGTCCGCCCGTACGGGTCGCGCTTCAGTGCGCCGGCGATGCGCTTCCAGGTCGCGATGTCACCGCCCTGCAGGGCGGAACGGATGGCCGCGGTCGGCCAGAACTCGACCGGCTGATCGGTGTCCTGAAAGGACCCGGTTGGCCCGTTGCCGGTTTGACGTTGTTCGGGGGCCGGCCGGCGGGGCGGCGGCGCGGGGCGTCGGTCGGGTGCCAACGTCACCTCGCCTCCTCCAGCATCGCTACGGCCACGGACATGCAGCGTTGCCTGATTCCCTCCCAGTCCGAGTCGGCCTCGGCTTCCAATCCCTGGTCTTCCGGGTAGTCGCTAGGGTTGGGATCCGCGAGTCGACGGACCAGCTGGGTGGCAATCCACTGCCGCCTGGATGATTTACAACAGTAGTACCTGTCCATTCCGGCCAGCACCACCGCGGCGGTCTCGGGCTCCAACGTATCGACCATGTCTGCAAAATCGGCATAATCGCGGCGGCTGTTACGGCACATGATCAGGTAGCCCTTGAGCCGCAGCGTCTCCGCACCGGTCGGTACCAGCAATCGGTCGCCGGTGGGCAGCTGCACGTTGGTGGTCTCCACCGGGCTGCGCCGCTCGTACGCCGGGCCGTCGTCGGCGGCCGCGCCGGTCTCGGTTTCCAGCGCGTCGATCGCCACCGACAGGCGTCCCCGCCACAACGTCACCGGATGCACGGGCCGGCCCGTGATGGCCTTGGCGATGCCGTTGCGCGAGGTCAGGCCGTTGACCAGCTTCTTGGCGGCCGGCGAGCCATTGGTATGGCCGTTGGTGCCGGGCTTCTTGTCGGCCCCCACGCCGACGCCGACCTTCTCCTCGCCGAGGGCGACCTGGTGGGGGATCTGTCCGGGTCCCAGACCCCGGGACTTCTCCTCGTCGGGACCCAGTGCCGCCTGCGCGGTGCGGGCACAGCCCGTGAAGGCCAGCGGATCGGCCACGCAGATCGCGTCGGGCGCCAGGTGTTTGAGCTTGGCGGCCGACTTGACCACCATCCGCAGGTCGGCACTCGGGGCCACCAGCGCCGAGATGTCGTCGGGGATGACCACGACGTCGCCGAGGTCGACCTCCGGCAGTGGCCGGTCGAAGTCGACCGACGGCAGCACGCGAGACAGCCACTGCGGCAGCCACCAGTTCCACTGGGCGAACATCGCCATCAGCGCCGGCACCATCACCAGCCGCACCACGGTGGCGTCCACCGCGATCGCGACCGCGCACGCCACGCCGATTTCGGCCACCAGCGGCATGCCGGCGAAGGCGAAGCCGACGAACACCGCGATCATGATCAGCGCCGCGCTGGTGATGGTGCGGGCGCTGGTGCTGACGCCGTAGGCCACGGCATCGCGGGTGTTACCGGAATGCAGGAAGCACT